>JANYCJ010000044.1 GCA_025360345.1 Alphaproteobacteria bacterium
TTCCTTTGTGGTGCGGCCGATGGCGCTTTTGGGTTGCTTGAGGCCGAGCTGATCGACCAGGGTTCGGAAGCGGTCGCGGTCTTCGGCGAGGTCGATGGAATCCGGCGAGGTGCCGATGATGGGAACGCCTGCTTTTTCCAGTGCGCGGGCGAGTTTCAGCGGGGTCTGGCCGCCGAACTGTACGATGACGCCGTGGAGGGTTCCATTTTTCTGCTCGGTGCGGATGATTGCGAGCACGTCTTCGGCGGTCAGGGGTTCGAAATAGAGGCGGTCTGACGTATCATAGTCGGTGCTGACGGTTTCCGGGTTGCAGTTGACCATGATGGTTTCAAAGCCGGCCTCTTTCAGCGCATAGGCGGCGTGGACGCAGCAATAGTCGAATTCGATGCCCTGGCCGATGCGGTTGGGGCCGCCGCCGAGGATAATGATTTTCTTTTTATCGGTGGGTTCGGACTCACACTCCGCGCCGATGCCTTCATAGGTGGAGTACATGTAGGGGGTGGCGGAATCGAACTCGGCGGCGCAAGTGTCCACGCGTTTGAAAACGGGGTGGACGTTGTGTTTTTCACGGAGGGCGGCCACGGCTTCCGGGGTGGTGTTTGCCAGTTCGGCGATGCGCTTGTCACAGAAGCCGAGGGACTTGATGCCGGCGAGTTCTTGAGGGGTTTGCCAGTTGCCGGATTTTATGCGGGATTCGGCGGCGACGATGCCTTCAAGCTGGCGGATGAACCACGGGTCGTATTTGGCGATCTGGTGAATGTCTTCAACACTCACGCCCATGCGCAGGGCCTGGGCTGCGACCAGCAGGCGGTCGGGCGTGGGGCGGGAGAGCTCGCTTTTAAGCTCGCCTGCGTTCATGTGCTCGAAGTGGGGAAGGGTGTTGAGGCCGGTCAGGCCGGTTTCCAGTGAGCGCAACGCCTTTTGGAGGCTTTCGGCGAAGTTGCGGCCCATGGCCATGGATTCGCCCACCGATTTCATGGCGGTGGTGAGGAGCGGCTCGGTGCCGGGGAATTTTTCGAAGGTGAAGCGGGGGATTTTTACAACGATATAGTCAATTGTGGGTTCGAAGGAGGCGGGGGTGACTTTGGTTACGTCATTGAGGATTTCATCCAGCGTGTAGCCAACAGCGAGTTTGGCGGCGACCTTGGCGATGGGGAAGCCGGTGGCTTTGGAGGCGAGCGCAGAGCTGCGCGAAACGCGGGGGTTCATTTCGATGACGATCATGCGGCCATCGGCTGGGTTTACCGCGAACTGCACGTTTGAGCCGCCGGTGTCTACGCCGATTTCGCGCAAGACCGCGAAGCTCGCGTCGCGCATGATCTGGTATTCTTTGTCGGTCAGGGTGAGGGCAGGGGCGACGGTGATGGAATCGCCGGTGTGCACGCCCATGGGGTCGATGTTTTCGATGGAGCAGACGATGATGCAGTTGTCGGCGCGGTCGCGGACGACTTCCATTTCGTATTCTTTCCAGCCCAGCACGGATTCGTCGATCATGACTTCGCCGATGGGGGAGGCGTCTAATCCGGAGAGGATGATCTGGTCGAATTCTTCGGAGTTGTAAGCGATGCCACCGCCTGCGCCACCCATGGTGAAGCTGGGGCGGATGACGACGGGGAGGCCGATTTTTTCCTTGGCGGCGCGGGCTTCTTCGAGGGATTTGACCACGGCGTTTTTGGGGACTTCGAGGCCGATTTTGGCCATGGCGTTACCGAACAGCAAGCGGTCTTCTGCTTTGTTGATGGACTCCAGCCGCGCGCCGATGAGTTCAACGTTGTATTTTTCCAGCGTGCCGTTTTCGGCCAGCGCCTTGGCGCAGTTCAGCGCGGTCTGGCCGCCCATGGTGGGCAGCAGGGCGTCTGGGCGTTCTTTTTCGATGATCTTGGCGACCATTTGCGGGGTGATGGGCTCAATGTAGGTGGCATCGGCGAATTCGGGGTCGGTCATGATGGTGGCGGGGTTGGAATTCACCAGGATGATGCGGTAGCCTTCCTCGCGCAGGATTTTGCAGGCTTGCGTGCCGGAATAATCGAACTCGCAGGCCTGGCCGATGACGATGGGGCCGGCGCCGATGATGAGGATGGATTTGATATCTGTGCGTTTAGGCATGGGTTTCCTAGGATTTCTTGGTATATATTTGTTTTGCCTTGCAGTCTTTTTTGCATGTCTCGGGCTGGGACATGACGGACTGGAGGTGGAGGATGTCGTCGTCCAGCGTGTAATGCAAATCCAGCCGGGTTTTGGTTTCGGGGGCGATGCTGCGGATGTCGAGGGTGTGCTCGGTTTTGTTGTAGTGGTAGCTTACGGCTTCGAAGGCCACGCCATAGCTGAGCTGTGCGGTGTTGGTGTCATGGTTATATTCTTCCATGAATAGGGGAATGTAATAAGGCGTGCCGTCATCGACCTTGATGAGGTCCACGGTGTAGCCGATCTGGCCGTCGTCGGGCGCGCCTACGAAGATGAGGAAGCGGCTATCGCCTACGGGAATGGTTTCCTGTGTGCGCTCGCTGGCGGCGGGGTCTTCCGCATAGGCGGGGAAGGCGAAAAGGGCGAGGAGAAGAGCCAGTCTAGCGCGCATCTTTTTTATCCATCATGGCGATGAAGTTATCGAAGAGGTAGCGGCTGTCATGGGGGCCGGGGGAGGATTCGGGGTGGTATTGCACGGAAAAGACCGGCTTGTCGGTGCTTTTCAGGCCTTCGCACACGCCGTCGAACAAGGAGACATGGGTCATTTTCACATTTTTGGGAAGGCTTTCGGGCATGACGGCGAAGCCGTGATTCTGGCTGGTGATTTCGACGGCGCCGGTTTCGAGGTTTTTCACAGGCTGGTTTGCGCCGCGGTGGCCCTGTGGCAGTTTGGCGGTTTTGCCGCCCAAGGCGATGCCGAGCAACTGGTGGCCGAGGCAGATGCCGATGACAGGGGTGCCGGTGGCGATGAGTTTTTGCAGTTCGGGCACGGCATAGACGCCGGTGGCGGCGGGGTCGCCTGGGCCGTTACTGAGGAAGATGCCGTCGGGATTCAGTTTCATGATGTCTTCCGCCTTGGTCTGGGCGGGGACGACGGTGACCTTGCAATCCCGCTCGGCGAGGCTGCGGAGGATGTTGAGCTTTTCACCGTAGTCGATGGCGACGACATGGCGGCGGGGGGCGGACTGGGTGCCGAAGCCGGAGCCGAGTTTCCAGCTGGTCTGGGTCCATTCATAGGTTTTTGGGGTGGTGACTTCGGCGGCGAGTTCGCGGCCGGTCATGTCCGGGCAGCCGAGGATCTGGCTCTGGAGTTTAGTGAAATCGAAGGATTCGCCTTCTTTCAGGAAGCAGATGGCGGCGTTCTGCGCGCCGAATTTGCGGATGTGGCGGGTGAGTGCACGGGTGTCAACGGCGCAGATACCGGTGATGGTGTATCTTGCGAGCCAGCTTTGCAGGTGGGCGGTGGAGCGGAAGCTGGAGGGCTCGGTGATGTTTTCGCGGATGACGATGCCGCTGATATGGGGTTTTACGGCTTCGAGGTCTTCATCGTTGGTGCCGACATTGCCGATATGGGGGAAGGTGAAGGTGATGATCTGGCCTGCGAAGGACAGGTCGGTAATGACTTCCTGATAGCCGGTCATGGCGGTGTTGAAACAGATTTCGCCGATGCCGGTGCCGGGGGCGCCTACGCCCTTCCCGAAAAACACTTTGCCGTCTGCGAGCATGAGGCAGGCGTTGGCGTGGGGAGGGATGTGGGTGCGCGAATCGGCCATGAGGTGTTTTTCTTACCTTTTCCAGCGGGTTATTGTGTTGGGTGTGTGCGTAAAAGCAGCTAAATCTGCCGGACAATAAAGAAGTGCGGGCAGCGCGTCAAGTGCATAACGAAAAGCTTGGGGAATGCTAGGCTATGCCTTCGGGGCCGTCGCTTTTCGGAGCGGTGGGGCGGGGGCCCTCGCTGCGGCCTGAACCGTCGGCTTTAAGCTTGCCCTGAAGGGGCGCTTTTTCCTGCTGTTCCAGTTTTAACAGGGTTTCGCGGTAAAGCGCGACAATATCGGGATTTCCTATCGTGCGCTTATGGCCGCTATGCTGTGCATCATACATATTCATGGCTAAGTGATAGGTGTTGATGCGCATATGCGGCTCTACGTGCAATTTCAGTGCTTCGGGGGTGATTTCCTTATCCAGTATGGCGTATAGTTCTTTGCGCTCATCGCGCATGGCGGGGCTGAGAGGAGCTGTTGCAATTTCTGCCCTGAGCAGGTCTGAGAAGCTTTTCCGGCGCATTTCTTTTTTATCGAAGCTTATTTCGACACTTGAGCCGTATTCTTTTTCTTTTACTTTCCGGGTGATTTCTTCGGGAGGTGCGGATGGAAACTGAGTTTTCAGCGTTTCAGCGGCGTGATATTCGAGGCGTTCATCGCGCCTGCGCCATGATTCGGGGCCGAAGCCGGTGACACGCTTTATCTGGTCATATACTTCTTTTGCGGCCTCGGGCAGGGTGCGGCCCCCGGTGAATTCCAGTGAAGCCATTTCGCCTTCCCGGCTGAACAAGGGCTGGCCGTGATCCTTGGCGTAGGCGGCTTGTATCAAGGGCAGATAATCTGCGGCGGTTTGCGGGGTTTCGGCGTAGCGAAGTTGCAGCATCTCTTCGAGAGTGCGATTAAAGGCTACGACCTCGGCTGCTTTGGAGCGTTCCATGCTTGCCTGCAATTTGCCGAATTTAGCGCCGAGATCGGCGCTGGCCTGACGGCGCGATTCAATCTGTAGCTGTTCCATGTCGAAGCTGTTGACCAGTGGCGGATCGCCCTCGGTTTTGCCGTGGATGACGTAAGTGGCCACGGCATCGCGTATTTCCTGAAGCGTGCCGATGCGCTGCACCTGAAGTTTGGTCACCATGTGATTGGCGGCGTGCACTTCCATGGCTTCCAAGCCAGTTGCGCCCGTGTGCTCAACGAGCCACGGCGCGAATTTTTTAAGCCATTGGGTATCTGGCATTCGCTTTTCCTAAGGTTTAGCTAGAGCATAGCAGATAATAATTAATAATTCTTAGGCTATTGGCGAAGAAAAACAATTGCGGTGGGGCCGGTAAAGGCCGCGTACCAGCCGGGCATGGCGTGGAAACGCTGGAGAATGGCGTCGTTTTCAGGATCATGGCCGGGGAGGGGGAGCACGACGCCGCCAATATCATAGTCGGTGAGGAGTTCCTGCCAGCCAGGGAGCCCGTAATGGAACTGGAGGTAGGCCTGCAATATTTCGGGGGGGAAGGCGGTTTCGGTGCGAGGGTCTACGAAGACGGGAACTTCGCCCCGGGTTTCGTAGGCCACGATGGCGGCGAGGTTGAAATGGGTGAGGAAATGGATGGAGGGGTATTGTTTCATGAAGTTGATTTCCTCGGCCATGTGATTTGGGGCGAGAAATTGCTGTTTTAAGTACGCGCTGGCCGAGGCGGTGGGGAGCCATGCCGCAAGCAGCATGGAGGCGGCGAGGACGCTATAGGCGAGGGGTTTTTTATCGTACGCGTTGAGCAGGGTGGTGGTGAGTTTTGATGGCTGGGAAGGAAGAATGGCGGCGACGGCGCAGGCAAGGGTGGGGGCGCCGAGAATGGCGAAAATGGAGAGGTAGCGGTTAGCGGTGAAGCTCAGTGCGCACCAGAGCAGCGCCAAGTAGCGCTCAGCCGGGAGGAGCTTGCGGGTGGGGAGGAAGGCGACAAGCAGGAAGGCGAATACGTCGAGGTGGGAGACCATATTTGCGGCGGTGAAGGAGAAAGGCTGCCATTCAAGGATAAAGCGGTTGGCCACGGTGGCCAGCGGCCTGCGAACGGCTTCGATTATTTCCAGCCCATAGGGATTGCAGCTTAGCACGGCGGTGCAGGTAAGCAGGCTTCCGAGCAAAGCGTTTGCGAGGCGGGCTTCACGGCGCAGGGCTGCCTGAAGGAGGAACGCGCCCAGCAGGAGCGGAACCATGATAAAGCCGCCATGGATGTTTACCCAAAGCAGGCTTAACAAAGGGAAAAGGAGAAGCCAGAGGGGGGAAAGGCGCTTACGGAGGATAAGGCCCAGAAGCAGGAACCACAGCGCGACCATGAGGTTGCTGACCTGCAGCGGGCGCAGTGAGAGGGATAGCAAGGTGATGGCGCCGACGGTGGCGGCGAGGCTGGCGAGGAAGCTGCCGCTGTATGTCAGGCAGGTGTAGAATACCACGGCGATGATGGCGGCGATGGTGAGCGCATTGAGCGCGATCATGGCATGCCAGCCCCCGGTGTCATGCACCCAGCTCATGGCGGTGTCCCAGCCCCAGGAAATATTGAGCCAGCGGTATTTGCCTGCGGTAAACGACCAGGGGTCGACGGTGGGGATGCTGTGAATCTGGCGGATGAGATCGCCTGCGGCGAGATGCCAGAGAGGGTCGGTGTCTGTAAACATCGCAGCGCCGGAGGCGGTGAGGATGTATGCGATGAAAGAAAAAAGGAGGCAGGTGAAAAGGAGCCGGAATGCGGAGTGGGGGTACGCGCCCGGCGGCATGGCTGGCGTTAGAGGAGAGATTTCTTCCATAGGCGGAGCCTAGAGAAGGGGGGGGATTGCGTCAAGCGCGCCGGTTTAGTCGTGGCGGCCGATGAAATCCACGATGATGGGCACAACATGCTCGCGGAACTTGCGGCCGTTGAAGATGCCGTAATGGCCCACGCCTTTTTGCATGTAGTGGGTGCGCATCTCTTCGGGAAGGGCGGAGCACAAGGTTTGCGCTGCTTTGGTCTGGCCTACGCCGGAAATATCGTCCAGCTCGCCTTCGAGGGTGAGGAGGGCGGTTTTGGTGATGGCGGAGGGCTTTACTTTTTTGCCTTCGTAGACGAATTCGCCCTTAGGCAGCAGGTGGCGCTGGAAGACCTGATCTATGCAGTCGAGATAGAATTCGGCGGGCAGGTCGCACACGGAGAGGTATTCGTCGTAGAATTTACGGTGGGCGGTTGCGCTTTCGCCGTCGCCTTCCACCAGATGCTTGAACAGGTCTTTATGGGCGTTGATGTGGCGGTCGAGGTTCAGCTGCATGAAGCCGCTGAGCTGGAGGAAGCCCGGATAGACACGGCGCATGAAGCCGGGATAGTTCACCGGCACGCGGGTGATGACGTTATTCTTGAACCATTGCAGCGGCTTTTCCGAAGCCAGCTTATTGACCTTGGTGGGGTTGATGCGGGTGTCGATGGGGCCGCCGATGAGAGTCATGGATTTGGGGGGATTGTCTTTGCGCTCATTCATGACAGAGGCGGCGATCATGACGGGTACGGAGGGCTGGCACACGGCAAGGAGATGCACGTCGCCTTTGAGGAGGCGGGTGAATTCCACGGTGTATTCAATGTAGCTTTCGAGTGTGAAATCGCCGTGGTAGATGGGCACGTTGCGTGCATCCAGCCAGTCGGTGATGTAGACGTCCAGATCGGGCAGAAGGGCTTCCACCGTGCCACGCAAGAGGGTGGCGTGATGGCCGGACATGGGGGCGACGATGAGCAGCTTAGGCTGCTGCTTATTAATGTCTTTACGGAAATGAAGCAGGTTGCAGAAAGGAAGCGCGGTGACGATCTCCTCGGTGATTTTCACGTCCTTGCCTGCGACCTTGGTATGGGTGAGGCCGAATTCGGGCTTGCCGTAGCGGTGGGTGACGCGCTCCAGCACTTCGGATGCGGCGGCCATGCGGCGGCCATAGCCGGTGTAGGTGAGCGGGCTTAAGGGGTTGGAGTGAAAAACCTTGCTGGCATTGGCCATGAAGTTGATGGGGGAGAGTGCCGCTGCCTGCATTTCGTGGAAACTGTACAGGGGGCTGTTTTCGCGGTTATTCATCATCCAGAACATTCCTTATTATGCTTTTCCTTAGGCAGACTATAGCCTTATGTTAGCATGTTGTGTGTGAACATACTGTTAAGAATAGATAGGTGGGGCATAAATTACCGATTACAAGAGGCGGTGAAACTTGTGACGGTTCGGCGCTTGACAGCGGGTTTTGCACGTAGCCTAATGCGCGTGAATTCCAATGCAAAATGAATGTTGTTAATAGTTTATGAACGATAGTGATTTCAACCGGCTGGCCGATGCGACGCTGACGCGGCTTTCCGACCGTATTGAAGATGCGGATGCGGGCGGTGTGCTTGATGTGGAGCTGGTGCCGGGGGTGCTTACGGTGGAGCTGCCCAAGGGCAAGACCATGGTGGTCAGCAAGCACGGGCCGAGCAGGCAGGTGTGGCTGTCTTCGCCGATCAGCGGGGGGCTGCATTTTCCGTTCGACGAGGGTCGGCAGGCCTGGGCGCTGGCAAGCGGGGTGGTGATGGAAGAGCTGCTGGCTTCGGAAATCCGGCAATTATCGGGGGTGGATATTCATGCGCAGGAATAAGCAGGCACTGAATGCGCAGGCGCCCGCCAAGGGCGAGGTGAAGCACCTGCGGCCTATCCTGAAATACCTGAAGCCCTACCGGGTGCAGATTTTCGCGGCTGCGCTGGCGGTGTTGTTTACATCTTCGGCGGTGCTGGGCATGGGGGCGGGGTTGCGCTACATGGTGGATGAGGGTTTCGGGAAGGGAAACCCGGCGCTTCTTGACCGTTCGTTCGGCTATCTGGTGGGGGTTATCCTGCTGCTGGCGGGGGCGACGTATACGCGGTTTTACCTGGTATCGCTGATCGGAGAGCGGGTGGTGCGCGATATCCGCAACGACGTGTACCGGCATTTAACACAGATGCATATCGGGTTTTTTGAAACGACGCGGACGGGGGAATTGCTGTCGCGGCTGACCACGGATACGACGCTGCTGCAAACGATGATCGGCAGTTCGGTTTCCATTGCGCTGCGCAATACGCTGATGTTCATCGGCGGGTTCGTGCTGCTGATGATTACCTCAGCGCGGCTTACGGAATATGTGCTGGTGATGGTGCCGCTGGTGGTGATCCCCATTATCATGCTGGGCAAGCGGGTGCGGGTGCTGGGGAAGGAATCGCAGAACCGGGTGGCCGATATCAGCGGGTTTGCGGAAGAAAGCCTGAATGCCATCCGCGCGGTGCAGGCGCTGGTGCTGGAGCCTTTCCAGCAGGCGAGGTTTGAGGAACATGCCGATGCGGCGCTGAACGCGGCGCTGGGGCGGATCAAGTTTCGCGCGGCGCTGACCGCGCTGGTGATTACGATGGTGTTCGGCGCGATTGTGATGGTGCTGTGGTTTGGCGGCAAGGATGTGCTGGCGGGGCGGATCAGCAGCGGGCAGCTTTCGGCGTTTGTGTTTTATTCTGTGGTTGTTGCGGGCGCGGTGGGAGCGATCAGCGAAGTATGGGCCGATATCCAGCGCGCGGCGGGGGCGGCGGAGCGGATTTCAGAGCTGCTGCAATTGCCGCCGGCGGTGGCCTCGCCGGACGTGCCGGTGGCGATTACCGTGGAGGGGCCTGCGGAGGTGCGGTTTGACGATGTGACGTTTACCTATGCCATGCGGCCTGAAAAACCGGCGATCAGCCATTTTTCGCTGGATGTGGCGCCGGGAAGCACGGTGGCTTTCGTGGGGCCTTCAGGTGCGGGGAAGACCACGCTGTTCCAGCTGTTGCTGCGATTTTACGATGTGGATTCCGGGGCTATCACGCTGAACGGCACGGATTTGCGCAAAATGGCGCTGCCGCAACTGCGCGGGCTGATCGGGCTGGTGCCACAGGACCCGGTGATTTTCACGGGCACGGCGCGGGAGAATATCCGGCTGGGGCGGATGGACGCAAGCGACGCGGACATTATGGCGGCGGCGGATGCGGCTTCGGCGCTTGAGTTCCTGCAGCGGTTACCGCAGGGGCTGGACACCCATTTGGGGGAAAAGGGGGTGCAGCTTTCCGGCGGGCAGCGGCAGAGGCTGGCGATTGCACGGGCGGTGGTGCGCAACCCGAGGATATTGCTTCTGGACGAGGCGACAAGCGCGCTGGACTCGGAAAATGAGCATTTGATACAGCAGGCGCTGAACCGGCTGATGACGGGGCGGACGACCTTTGTGATCGCCCACCGGCTCTCAACCATTACGCGGGCGGACCGTATCGTTTTGCTGAATGACGGGCAAATTGAGGCCATGGGCACCCATGCGGAGCTGCTGAAACAGAGTAAGCTTTATGCCAGACTGGCGGAATTACAATTCAAATCAGTAGCATAATTCTCAATGTGGGACGTCGGGTTTTAAGAAAAAAGTAACTAAAGCGGCCTAGACTTAATGGTGGCGCTTTATTCATCCGCATTTCCATAGGCTTCCTATGTCTGGCTCCCCGGTCAAAACCTTCCATCTGCCATTGCATCAGGGTGAGCATTACTGGCTTTGTTTTTATGGCGTGGATGGCGATGTTTCTTCCACGCTCGGCTCGGCGCTGACGCAGCTGGGCGCAATGCCCGGCAATGGCGGTTTCCTGATGCGCACAGGGACGCAGTGGAAAAAAAGCTGGGACGGGATTTACGGGGCGCTCCGGCAAATGGGGGCGCTGGACAAGATTGAGGCGGCGCTGAGCTACAGTGATGGAGCGCCTGCCAACAAGCAGGAAGCCAGTTGCAAAAGCATGGAAGCGATGCAGGGCATTGCCGATAGCTTGTGGCTGGGCGATGCGCTGCTGGAAAACCGGGTGGTGTGCTATTTGCAATCGGTGCATAGCAGCAAGGAACGCATTTTCGGGTACGAATCTTTCGCCCGGGTGAAAATGGCCGACGGCAAGGTGATCGGCGGGATGCAGATCATGGCGGCGAGCAAGGCGCTGGGCATTGAGCATATGATCGACCGGCATTTGCATGTGGAGGCGATCAAGACCTTTGCGGCCAGTGCGTTCAACGGGTTTTTATTCGTGAATTTCTTCCCGGGCTTTATTCACCGGCCCGCGGTGTATCTTGAGGGTTTGAGCGAGACGGCGAAGCAGTTCGGGGTGGTGTCCAAGCATATTGTGCTGGACCTGACGAACGCGGAGAAGCCGCGCGACATGGCGCATATCAAGAGTGTGTGCGAATATGGCCGCTCACGCGGCTATTCGGTGGCGCTGGACGACGTGGCCTCGGTAGATGTGGCGCAGAAAATGATTGGCGAGGTGCGGCCTGATTTCGTAAAGATCGACATGCACCTGGTGCGCGACGTGGCCACGGGGGTTACGCGCGATACGATCCGCACCATTGTGGAGATGGTGCATGGCGCGGGCGGCACGGTGATTGCCGAGGGCGTGGAGACGGAAGAAATTTTTACCGCGCTGAAGACACTGGGCGTGGATCTGTTCCAGGGGTATTTATTCTCCGCACCCGAGCCGGTGGAGATGGCGCTTAAACGCAGCGGCGCCGCTACGGGATGAGGCTGCATGTTCTCCAGCATGTGATTTTTGAGGGGCCGGGCAGCATCGCTGGCTGGGTGGAGCGGCACCAGTATTCCATGACCACAACTAAATTTTACGAGGCGGGCTGGGCATTGCCCGCGCTGGACGCATTTGACGGGCTGGTGGTGATGGGCGGCCCGATGGGGGTGCATGACGAGGCGGCTTATGCATGGCTTGCCGAGGAGAAGGCGTTTCTTAAGGCCTGTGTTGATGTGGGCAAGCGGGTAGTGGGGATTTGCCTTGGGGCGCAGCTGCTGGCACAGGTGTTGGGCGCGGAGGTGAAGCCAATGGCGCAGAAGGAAATCGGCTGGTATCCCGTGTTCAAGATGCCGGGGTTTTTTGACCTGTTATGGGATATGCCGGACACGCTGCCGGTGCTGCACTGGCATGGCGATTGTTTCTCGCTGCCGGAGGGCGCGGAACACATGATCCGCTCCGAAGCGTGCGAAATGCAGGCGTTTTCATGGAAAAGGCAGGTGCTGGGGTTGCAGTTCCACCTTGAAATGCGGGCGGAAGATGTGGATACCATGCTAGATTATTGCGGCAAGGAACTGAAAGAGCCCGCAGCCGGGGTGCAGGACAGGAAAAGCCTGCTGGAAGGCAAGGCGCATTGCGAAACGCTGACGCTGCTGCTGGACAGTATGCTCACCCGGGTGATGGGCGATTAGCGTTTCTGGTCGAGATAGTAGCGGATAGTTTTGACGAGGCCGTCCTGCAGGCTGGTGGTGGGCTGCCAGCCCAGTTTTTCGATAGCGTGGCTAATATCGGGGATGCGGGTGTTTATGTCCTGATAGCCTGCGCCATAGAAGTCGCCGCCGGGGGTGGAGGTGATTTTGATTTCATTGCGGATATTGGAATAGCCGGGTTGCCCTGCTACCAGTTCCAGCATGGTTTCGGCAAGGCCGCGGATGCTGGCTTCACCGCCGGGGTGGCCGATATTGAAGATGGCGTTGGTTGCCGCGCCATCCTTATTTTCGATGATACGCATCATGGCTTCGAGCGCGTCTTCGATATAGAGGAAGCAGCGTTTTTGCGCGCCGCCGTTGATGAGGGTGATGTCGCGGCGGTGGAGGAGGCTGTGCAGGAAGGTGGCGATGACGCGGTTTGAGGGGGCGTTTTCCCAGACATTGTCCAAGCCGGGGCCGTACCAGTTGAAAGGGCGGAAAAGCGTGTAGGGCAGGTTGTGGTGGACGCCGTAGGCGTAGATCACGCGATCCATGAGCTGCTTGGAGGAGGAGTAGATCCAGCGTTCCTTATGGATGGGGCCGGTGATGCAGTTGCTGGTTTCTTCGTTGCAGGGCTGGCCTGCCTGCATACCATACACCTCCGAGGTGGAGGGGAAGATGATGCGGGTGTTGTGGCGCACGCAGAGGCGGACGATGTCGAGGTTGCACTCGAAATCCAGCTCGAACACGGATAGCGGGTTTTGCACGTAGGTGGCGGGGCTGGCAATGGCGGCGAGGGGCAGGACGATGTCGCAGGCCTTTACCTGTTCTTCAATCCACGCATGGCTGCCGCGCATGTCGCCTTGTTTGAAATGCAGGTTGGGGTGGGGAAAATGCTGGGCAAGCTTATCGCCGTGCAGGTCGAGGGCGTGAATGTGCCAGTCACGGTGCTTTAGGATATGGGCAATAAGATTGCTGCCGATAAAGCCGCCCGCGCCGAGGATGAGGATATTCATGGGTTTAGGAGAGGCTTCCATTCTGGGGTGCTTATCGTGTGTGCTCAGGCGTGGGCATGGTGATGATGGGAGTGGGCGTGGTCGTCGCATTCCTGATGGGATTCGTCGGTGGCGTCGCCCATTTCAATCTGGATTGTGGCGTGGTTGATCTTGTAGCGGTGGGCGAGGGCCTCGCGCAGCTCATGCAGGAAATGGTCTCCGGGATGGCCGTCGGGCATGACGAGATGGGCGGAAAGCGCGATGCCGGTGGTGCTTATGGCCCAGATATGCAGGTCGTGCACCTCTTTGACCTTGTTATGGCTGGCGAGATAGTCGCGCACCTGCGGCAGGTCGATGTGGCCGGGCACGGCTTGCAGCATGAGTTTCAGGGAGTCGTTGAACAATTTCCACGTGCCGATGGCGATGACGAAGACGATGCCGAGCGAGACAGCGGGGTCGAGCCAGAGCCAGCCGGTTCTGGCCATGACGAAGGCGGAAATGACCACGCCCAGCGATACGGCGGCATCTGCGGCCATGTGCAGGAACGCGCCGCGGATGTTGAGGTCGTGGCTGTCGCCATGGAAAAGCCATGCGGTAACGCCGTTTACGACGATGCCTGCGCCTGCCACCCACATGACGATGCCTGCCGCGGGGGATTCGGGGTTGGCAAAACGATGGACAGCTTCAAGGCCGATGCCGCCGAGGGCGAGCATGAGGATGATGGCATTAGCGAAAGCGGCCATGATGGAGGCGCTTTGCAGGCCATAGGTGAAGCGCTCGGAAGGGTGGCGACGGGCGAGGATCATGGCGCCCCATGCCATGCAGAGGCCGAGGACGTCGCTGGCGTTGTGCCCGGCATCGGCCAGCAGGGCCAGTGAGTCGGCCTTGAGGCCGTAGATGACTTCGGCGATGATGAAGGCGGTATTCAGGCCGATGCCGATGCCGAAAGCACGGCTGAAGCCGAGCTGGGAGGGGTCGTGGGCGTGGGCGTGGTCGGCATGTGTGTTCATTCTGCTTGTGTAGCAAAGAATTACGGGATTGACAAACACGTCTTTGTTCACAATAAAAGGCCGTGGATTACCGGGCTTGCGCGTGCAGTCCCAGCCTGCTTCCCCGAGGAATTTCCCCTATGCAGTTCACATCCCTTCCGCAGCGCATTTTCCCCAGCCTCGCCGGCAGCGGCGTGGCATTACCCGCGCCTGCGCGGCGGTTCTGGTTCGATGCGGTGGCTTTCCTTATGGTTTCGGCGTTCCTGGTGCTGGTGTCGTTCGGGGTGGGGGAAATGTCCGCTCCAATCGGGGAGCTGGAGCTGAGCCCAATCAGCCTGGATATCAGCAACCTGCCCGGTTACGCGCTGCGCACGACGCTTCGGATGCTGATCGCGGTGCTGGCCTCGCTGCTGTTTACGCTGTTTTACGCAACGCTGGCGGCCAAAAGCCGCAAGGCGGGGCAAATCCTCATTCCGCTGCTGGATATTTTGCAGTCGGTGCCGGTGCTGGGGTATATTTCCTTTACCATTGCGGGGTTCCTGGCGCTGTTTCCGGGGAATACGCTGGGGGTTGAGGCGGCGGCGATATTCGCCATTTTTACCTCGCAGGCGTGGAACATGACGTTTTCCATGTACCAGTCGCTGCAATCCATTCCGCATGACATGAACGAGGCGGCGGTGGTGTTCAAGCTTTCGGGCTGGCAGAAATTCTGGAAGATGGAATTGCCCTTTGCCATGCCGGGACTGATCTGGAACATGATGGTTTCCATGTCGGGGGGGTGGTTTTTCGTGGTGGCTTCAGAGGCGATCACGGTAGGGGAGCAGCATATTGCGCTGCCGGGGATCGGATCTTACATCGCGCTGGCGATTTCGGAGCAGAACATGCACGCTATCATCTGGGCGATTGCGACAATGACGCTGGTGATCCTGCTTTACGACCAGTTGCTGTTCAGGCCGCTGGTGGCATGGTCGGATAAGTTCCGCTATGAAATGACGGCGAGCCAGAATGCGCCGAAGAGCTGGGTGCTGTCGCTGTTTTCGAAGAGCCGGCTGGTGAGGAAAGTGTTTTCGCCGATACGGATGATGAGCCATTATTGCCTGCGCATACGGCTGTTCAAAGCTACAGCGCAGCCGCTGTATATGAGCAACCGGCAGGCATGGGTGCTGGACTATGTGTGGGGGTTCTTACTTGGCGTGGTCGGGCTGGTAGCGGGCTGGCATATGCTGATGTTCCTGTTCACCTCGGTGACGGTGGAGGACATGATAGAAGTGGCGATGCTGGCGGGAATTACACTGCTTCGGGTGGTGGTGCTGATTATCATCGCTTCGGTGATATGGGTGCCGCTGGGAGTGTATATCGGCCTGAGGCCGGGGCTTGCGAAAGTGGTGCAGCCGCTGGCGCAGTTCCTTTCCGCGTTTCCGGCCAATTTGATTTTTCCGCTGGCGGTGATGGGCATCAGCCATTACCAGCTCAACCCGGATATCTGGCTCAGCCCGTTGATGATCCTGGGCACGCAATGGTATATTCTGTTCAACATCATCGCCGGGGCATCGACCTTCCCCAATGATTTGATGGAAGCGGCGCAAAACCTGAAAATCAGCGGCTGGCTGTGGTGGCGCAAGGTGATGTTGCCGGGCATTTTCCCTTATTACCTGACGGGGGCGCTTACGGCTTCGGGCGGGGCGTGGAACGCGAGCATTGTTTCTGAGGCGGTGAGCTGGGGCAAGCAAAGCTATTCCGCGCGCGGGCTGGGGGCGTATATCGCGCATATGACGGAGGCCGGGGATATTACGCATATCGTGCTGGGGGTAAGCGCGATGTCGCTTACGGTGGTGATGTTCAACAAATTCGTGTGGCGGCCGCTTTACGTGCTTTCGGCTAAGAAGCTGCGGCTGGACTGATTATTTGGTGCTGTTGGTGCCGTTCGCACCGTAGACGCCGGTGACGGGGCCGTTGACCCCAGTTGAGGTGCTGTTTCCTTCGTTGGCATTATTGCCGTAGACGCTGCCGGTGTTGTTATCCTGCCCGTATACCCCGGTGTTGGTATGGTAGTTGTCTAGGTTGCTGCCAATGACTGTGGTAGTGCTGTTATTATTGGTGGTGCCGTTCCAGACGTTCGCATGGCCGTTATTGCCGTGGATGTCGTTGCTGTTGTCTGTGCCATGAACGGAATTATCGGCATTGGTGCCGTGGACGGTGGTATTTGCGTTGCTGCCGTAAACATCGGTTTTATTATCGCGGATGTTGTTATCGAGGGCCGACATTTCGTCTTCAGAATTGTTGTTGGCGTTTTTAACGGGGATGACGGCGGTGACGGGGTTTGCGGCGGGGGCGACATTGCAGCCGGTCGTGGTGAGGACAGCGGCCTTGGTGCCGCAATTTGCCTCGGCATAGTCCACATGCGCCCAAGGGTTTTTCCCCACTTTTTCGCAGGCTGTTAGGCAAAGGAGCGGGAGGATAAGAAGATGGGCGCGCACGATGAATACCGGATTGCTGTTATTACTGGGTTGAGTATGATGGCGGCCGTGTATAAATTACATATTGAAAATACCTCCGGGCCGTTAAGAACCCAACTATAAGGATAGGCCATGCAAGCGCTGCTGGAACTGAACCATGTGACCCAATCTTTCGTGAAAGCGGAAGGGCGCGAGCTTAAGGTACTGGACGACGTCAATTTCACCCTGAAGGAAGGGGAAATCGTGGGGTTGCTGGGAAAATCCGGTTCGGGGAAATCCACGCTGTTGCGGGTAATCGCGGGGCTGATCCAGCCCAGCGCGGGGGAGGTGACATTCAGCGGCAAGCCGAAGGCGGATGCGGGTTTTACGATCTCGATGGTCTTCCAGACTTTTGCGCTGTTTCCTTGGCTTACGGTGCTGCAAAATGTGGAGCTGGGGCTGGAGGCGCTGGGGGTTCCCGACAAGGAAATGCGCAAGCGCGCGCTGGAGGCCATCGACCTGATCGGGCTGGACGGGTATGAGTCGGCTTATCCGCGGGAATTATCGGGGGGGATGAAGCAGCGCGTGGGGTTTGCACGGGCACTGGTGGTGAACCCGACCATCCTGCTGATGGACGAGCCGTTTTCAGCATTGGATGTGCTGACTGCGGAAACGCTGAAAACCGATTTGCTGGAATTGTGGATGGAGCGGAAGATTCCGCTGAAGTCGATTTTGCTGGTGACGCATAACATCGAGGAAGTGGTGCTGATGTGCGACCGTATTGTGATTTTTAATTCCAATCCCGGAAGCATCGCGGCGGAGATCAAAATCGACCTGCCGCACCCGCGCGACCACCAGTCGCCAGCTTTTACTGCGATGGTGGAACAGATTTACCGGGTGATGACTTCTGGCATGACCAAGCGGGGGATTGCGGCCAAACCAGCTGAAATGACCATGCATGACAAGCTGCCGCGCGTGTCGCCGAACCAGCTGGCGGGGCTGATGGAAGAGCTCGCGGCAGCGCCTTATAACGGGAGGGCGGATATTCCCGACCTTGACCAGTCGCTGGGGTTGGGCACGGAAGATATCCTGCACCTGGTGGAGGCGCTGCGGGTGCTGAAATTTGCCGATGTGGCGGAGGGCGATATCAGCCTTGGCCTGCAGGGGCGGATGTTCGTGGATGCGGATACGCATATCCGCAAGCAGATATTCGCCGAGCAGCTGATACAGAATGTGCCGCTGGCTGCCTATATTTACCGGGTGCTGCAGGGCAGGCCGGGCAATACCGCGCCGCGCATACGGTTTTTAACCCAGCTGGAAGATTTGATGGCGGAAGAAGATGCCATTGAGGCATTAGCTGCGGTGACAAGCTGGGGACGATATGCGGAATTGTTCGCCTATGACGATAATAAGGAAACGTATAGTCTTGAAAATCCCTCGGCGGAAGGGGATTAGGCGGTCAGGGACTGCGTTTCTCCCGAGGAGAGGGCGGCCTGCGAGTTTTGGATCAGCACCTTGTTATAAGCGTTCGAAGCAGTGTTAAAGCTATTAATCAGTGATTGAACGGGGCTGTTCTGGCTGGTGTTGTTCGCCTGCGACTGGAGGGTGGCGTTAACCGCATCCTGCAGGGGCGCGGTTTTGGTGGAGGTTTGTTGCAGGAGCGCGCTGAAAATATCGCTCGATGACGAGGAGCCGCCGCCGCTGAACAGCGAGGATAGCAGGTCGGTTGCAGAGCTGCCGGAGGAAGAGGACGAGCCGCCCAATAGGGAGGAGGTGATGTCGTTGCTGCTGCTATTGCCTGAGGCAAAGAGGGAAGACAGAAGGCCGTTTGGCGAGCTGCTGGCGCTGCTGCCCTGAAGCAGGGACAGGACTGCGGGGGACAGCTGGAGGTTATTAGTGGATTGCAGCGGCGTGGAGGCTGCGGGCGTGGCTGGCGTGGCCGCGTTTTTGCCGTCGGTGCTGTCAG
>JANYCJ010000048.1 GCA_025360345.1 Alphaproteobacteria bacterium
CCCAATAGAAATTCTGCACATTTGTCACGCCCAGTCATCCTCTTCATCAGATTCGTCCTGCGTAGAGAAAAAATGCTTCCACCGGATAAGGTCGGCATCGGCTTTATGAACGTCAATTCTGCGAATTTCCACGCTTGCTGGCAACGCGCTTACCCCATCATAATAGGCGAGCCCATATACTATGCAACGGTGGCCTAACGCTGGATGTACATCCTCGTCAGGATTCATCACGCTAGTGTCACATTGGATTTCAAGACCACCTGCGGTCAGCGTCAAAACGGCTTTTTTGCTGCCATGACGCATATCAACCATTTCCAAAATTCCGTCAAAGGAGCCGAAAGCAGTTCCTGTAAAACGGTTAGCGGATGCGGCATTGTCATTTGCTTTAATTTTTTGAGCCTCTACGGCGCACGTCCAAAAGTCGCCATTAATTATAGCGATAGGCTTGTCCCCAAGCTTCAATTCAGCAAATTTAAAAATCTTTCCGACATCGCGACTCAAGCCAACCGCGCTTTTAATGATACCGTCAGGAAGTAATCTGCGCTCAGGGCTTTTGGATAATATATATCCGATTCCCGTAGTGTAATAATTGATGCCGGAACCTGGAGCAACTCCAGTCACGACAAGTTGCTCATGAACTTTTGCAGTCGCTGTATTTTTAACTAAATCGCTGACAAGATATTTATGACGGCGACTTCCATTGGCGGCTAAGTCTGCAGATGCCAATCCCTTCATAAAAGCGGAAAATTTAGATGCAAATACCTCAGCGTCAACAGCGTGGTTGAACTCGTCTAGACCGTGCAGGGTAAGTGTAAGGTCTTGAGATTCTGGCATAATACCATTTCGTTTTTTAGCAATTAGCTGATTTATACAAAAGGCGCTTCCCTTTAATACCACACAGAATGGTTTCGGTCCGGTTAATATCGTCTATATTTCGTTCGTTATAACGGAAATCAAACTCCGCAAGATAACGCTTCAAGTGGTCGCTGCTGCAATGCTGGTAAACGCCTTTCATGCCACGCTTGAAGATGCTGAAATAGCCCTCGATGGTGTTGGTATGGGCGTCGCCACGAACATATTCACCGATACCGTGGCTCACGGTGTGGTGCTGTACGAAGTCCTTGCCCAGCGGAATATACTGGCGAGCTTCATCTGTCATCAGGCGAGTAGCAGGATGTAACTGTGCATTGAGGATGGGGCGGAGGTTCTCAGCGGAAATGTGCTGTACGTGATGAGAGCGAACCTTACCACCACGTTCAACCAGAGAAAACACGATCTGTTTTCCAGCGCCACCAGTGCCAAGGTGCTTGCGATCTTTCGCGTGCTTGTTCTTCTCCAAGCCACCGACATAAGTTTCATCGACTTCCACCGTCATGCCTTCACCACCCAGAGGAGGAAGATTTCCACCGGGAGCCATTGCTTCGCGTATGCGGTGGGACATGAACCAAGCAGTTTTAAGAGTTACGCCCAGAGTACGATGGAGCTGGTTAGAGCTAATACCTTTTTTGCTGGATGCCATCAGGTACATCGCCTGCAGCCATATATTAAGCTTTACGTGGCTGTCCTCAAAAATCGTTCCGACTTTCACGCTAAACGGCTTACGGCAGTCATAGCATTTATAAACGCCTATGCGGGTGCTCTTGCCAGCCAGCTTGCCGATGCGTCCCACACAACCACAATGCGGGCATATGGGGCCATTCGGCCATACGCGAGCTTCGACATAAGCGTAAGCGACTTTTTCATCGTGGAAGTGTTTTGCAGATAGAATAGACATGGTGTATCTCCTTTATAAAATAACCATAATCCATTTGTTTGGGTACGTCAAGTATAACATCCCCCTTAAAAGCCTCTCAAAAACCCCATTTAGGCTGCCTTTTTATTGTGAATTAACCGGGATTTGTCAACCGCCGAATTCTTTGCTACACATGTAGGCATGAATACACATGTCCACCACACCCACGCCCACGACTACACGCAAATGCGCTTCAGCCGCGCCTTTGCCATAGGTATTGCCCTAAACACCGCCTTTATCGTGGCCGAAATCATTTATGGCCTTCAGGCCGATTCCCTCTCGCTTCTGGCCGATGCCGGCCACAATGCCAGCGACGTGCTGGGCCTGTGCATGGCGTGGGGCGCGCTTCTGCTTGCCCGCAAACACGCCAGCGAGCGCTTCACCTACGGCCTGCAAAGCACCTCCATCGTCGCAGCCCTCGCCAACGCCCTGCTCCTGCTCGTGGCCGTAGGCGGCATCAGCATCGAGGCCTTCCACCGTTTCTCCACCCCCGAATCCCCCGCCACCGCCACCG
>JANYCJ010000142.1 GCA_025360345.1 Alphaproteobacteria bacterium
AGCCATTTTTTAAACTGCCGCCGGTGAATACCGACAAAAACCCGCCGCTGGGCAGCCCGAACGCCGATATTGGCCTCGGTGGCTCCGTGGGTTATGGGGCGGTGGTGATGGGATACCAGGATTTCGCCGATATGGATTTGCAATACGGGCACCGCTTTGGCAGCCAGCGCGACCAGGTGCGGATGGCCGCCACGGTGGGAATCGGCGTTGCGCCGCAATGGATGGTGATGCCGCAGGCGTTTATGACATGGCGGACGTCTGACCCGAATGTCACGTCGGTCACGCAGTCTGCGGCGGATGATTATGACCTTACGCGGTTGCAGCTTTCGGGCGTGTATACTATGAATAGCGACACCAAGCTCCAGGCAGGAGCTTTTACCGACGTGGCGGGCAAGAATGCCGGTGTGGGCCGCGGCGTTTTGTTATCGGTCTGGAAAGATTTCTGATGGGGGTTGATAGAAGTGCGCCGCTCGGAGAAATTCTGGTGCGGCGGGGCTTCATTACCCTTTCGCAGCTGGATGGCGCGCTACAATTGCAATTAAAAAACGGCGGAAGGCTGGGCGACATCCTGATCGCGCAAGGGCTGGTGCGCTATGATTCGCTCTATGGCTGCGTGGCGGAGAGCATGTCGCTGCCTTTCGTCAACCTGCTGGTGCAGCCGCCCGATGCGGGGCTGCCCGACGCGGAAGACCGCGAGGCTTACCTGCGCCTGCGGATGATGCCGTGGCGGCAAGAAGGCAAAACCGTGTGCGTGGCGGTGTGCGAAATCAATTTCGAGGTGATGATGTGGCTGCGGCAGCGGTTCGGCATCCATACGCGGCTGGTAGTCACCTCCCCGCTGGATATCACGCGGACGGTGATGCTGCTGTTCGGGCGAAATATCGAGGAAGACAGCCGCCTGAAACTATGGCAGGCGATGCCACATGCTTCGGCGCGCAGCACGCTTACCCCGCGACAGCGGCAGGCGGCGCTGGCTTATGGCTGTGGCGGGGCGGCGCTGCTGGTGGCGTTTCCGGGGGTGAGCCTGCTGGCACTGGCCATGTTCTGCCACGTGGCCTATACGGCGACGATGCTTTTTAAATGCGGCGTTTTTTTTGCAGGGAGCGTGCGGCGCAAGGAGCGTGACTGGAACAGGCGGCTTGCCTCGCTGGATGCGCACAGCCTGCCGGTTTATACGGTGCTGGTGCCGATGTATAAGGAAGCGGCCAGCCTGCCGGGGTTGCTGGAGGCGATGGAGCGGCTGGATTACCCGGCAGCGAAGCTGGACATCAAGCTGGTGCTGGAGGCCGATGACCACGAGATGCTGGACGCCGCCAAGGCGCTGAAGCCGAGTTACCATTTCGACATCATCAGCGTGCCACCGGGCAAGCCGCGAACCAAGCCCAAGGCCTGCAACTACGCCATACGCTTCGCACGTGGGGAATATCTCACTATTTTCGATGCGGATGACAGGCCGGAGCCGGAGCAGCTGAAGAAGGCGGTGTACACGTTCCGCACCACGCCCGAGGAGGTGGTGTGCCTGCAGGCACGGCTGAATTATTATAACCGCGACGATAATTTGCTGACGCAATTCTTCTGCCTCGAATACCGGGTGCTGTTCGACCGGATGCTGCCGGGGCTTGAGCGGCTGGGCATCCCCATCCCGCTGGGGGGCACGAGCAACCATATGGACCTTGCAAAGCTGGTGGAGCTGGGAGCATGGGACCCGTTTAACGTGACGGAGGATGCGGACCTCGGCACGCGCATTGCGGCACAGGGCTTGCGCACGGCGATGCTGGATTCCGACACGCTGGAAGAAGCGCCGATGCGGGTAGGCGCGTGGGTGCGGCAGCGTTCGCGCTGGATCAAAGGTTATATGCAGACATGGCTGGTGCATATGCGCAACCCGGTGCAGCTCTACCGGGCGCTGGGGGCGCGGAGCTTCTGGGGCTTCCAGTTTTTCGTCGGGTTTTCAACCTTCACCTTCCTGAGCGCACCGGTGGTATGGGGCATGGCGCTGCTGGGGCTGGCGAGCGTGGGGATGAAGGGGATGCCACTGTGGTTGCTGCGGCTTTCATGGGGCAACCTGGGGCTGAATGTCATCAGCAACTGGGTTTTTACCCTATATTGCGCGCGGGGGAACTGGCAGGAGCGCGGGCTGTTCCGGGCCGCCCTGCTCTTCCCGCTCTATCTGGTGCTGCATTCGGTGGCGAGCTATAAGGCGCTGTGGCAACTTATTGTGAATCCTCATTATTGGGAGAAAACGACGCATGGGTTGTGCCGCAAGGCGCGCTTGCGCCCCTTGTTAAACGCAATTTAACTTGCCTTTTGCTACGGGAAGCGTATTTTATTAATATTGCGAATCATTCTGAATAACTTCGCGCCATCGCCTTTAGAAAGACCGTTATGCCCCTGCCCCGCCTGCTTCTTGCCACTGCGTTTGCCACCTTCTCCTTTTCCGCCTTTGCCGCCGACAGCTATGAGCTGGTGCTGAAAGACCATGCCTTCAGCCCGAATGAGCTGACCGTGCCCGCAGGCAAGGAAGTAAAGATTACGGTGAAGAACACCGACGCCACTTCGGCGGAATTTGAAAGCGAAGACCTGAATGTTGAAAAGGTGATCAACGCCACGAGCGAAGCGGTGGTGACCGTGGGGCCGCTGAAGCCGGGCGTGTATAATTTTGAGGACGAGTTCCACGACGAAACCGCCCAAGGCAAAATCACCGCGAAATAATCCTTATGCTTTCCACCGCGCTTATCGTTTTTCGTGAAGTTCTGGAAATTGCCATGATCCTCGGGATCGTGCTCTCTGCCACGCGCGGGCTTTCGGGCCGGGCGTGGTGGGTGGGGGGCGGGCTGCTGGCGGGGCTTGCGGGCTCAGGACTGGTGGCGGTGTTCGCCAACCGGATTTCACAAGCGGCTAACGGCATGGGGCAGGAATTGTTCAATGCTGGTATTTTATTTACCGCCGCGCTGTTGATCGGCTGGACAGTGGTGTGGATGCAGGGCCATGCGCGGCAAATGTCGGCCCAGCTGAAAAAGGTCGGGCAGGACGTGGTGTCGGGCGCGCTGCCGCATTACTCGCTTTCGATCATCGTGGGGCTTGCGATGCTGCGCGAATGTTCGGAGATCGTGCTGTTTATTTATGGCATGGCCGTTTCAGGGGAGCCGGCGGCCAATATCGCAAGCGGCACGGCGGGCGGGCTGGTGATGGGCGCGCTTACGGGCGTGCTGCTGTATTACGGCATGTTGAAAATCCCGGCGCGGCACGCACTGAAAATCACCAGCTGGATTTTGATGCTGCTGGTGGCGGGGCTGGCTGCGCAGGGCGCGAATTTCCTTTCGGCGGCCGGGTATTTCTCCAGCTTCCGCGAGACGATGTGGGACAGCTCATGGCTGCTTTCGGAAAAGGGCATCATGGGGCGCATCCTGCATACGCTGGTGGGTTACAGTGCGCACCCAACGGCGATCCAGCTGATTTTTTACACGGGTACATTTGCCCTGCTGGCGGCGCTGGTGCACCATGCCAAGCAGCACACGGTGCAGGGCTACTCAGCCTCGGTGCCGAAGTAACCTTCCCAGGCGAGGGAAACGGTCTTTTCATTTAACTGTAACGGTTGCTGGTGGTGGGCGCAGATATCGCGCACACGCTCAATCAGGTCGCGGGGCTCGCACGCGCGCAGCTCTTTGCCGGTGGCCTGATAGCGTTTCAGCACGGTTTCCATCAGCGTATCATCTACCTGCAGGTTGTAGCGGGCGGCGTACGTTTTGAAGATCTCAGTATATATATCCGGACTGGGAGCGGGAATCTGCAGGCGGTAGCCGATGCGGCGGAGGAAGGCGGGGTCGGTCACGTCGCGCGGGTTGAGGTTGGTGGCGATGATGAGCATCATCAGGAAGGGAACCTGTATTTTCTGGCCCGTGTGCAGGGTTAGGAAATCAATACGGTGTTCCAGCGGAATGATCCAGCGGTTGAGAAGTTCGTCAGGCGCGACATGCTGGCGGCCAAAATCGTCAATCAGGAAGGTGCCGCCATTGGCTTTCATGTGCAGTGGCGCTTCGTAATAGCGGGAGGCGGGGAGATAGGCGAGGTCGAGGGAGGCGAGCGTCATTTCACCGCCAGCCACGATGAAGGGGCGCTTTATTTTAACCCAGCGTTTATCCACGATCTGGTTTTTGGTGGCGCCATGTTCCACGGTTTCGTGGCATTGGGGGTCGAAAACGCGGATGATGATATTGTCCACAGCGATGGCGTGGGGAATCCAGATATGGCCTTCGAGGGCTTTGTGCAGTTGGTGGCCGACGCTGGTTTTGCCATTGCCTGGAGGGCCGGACATAAACAGGCTGCGGCCTGAGGAAATGGCAAGACCCGCCACTGCCACTGCCTCGGCGGGGAGAATGAGGCCGGAAAGTACATTGCGCACCTGCCCTGCGTTGATGGGCTCTGACTTGGCGAGCTGCCACTGGAGCATGTCCTGATAAGCGGCCAGCGACACGGGCGCGGGGCCGATATAGCCATTGACTTCCATGAGGCGCGCGGCGCGCTCCCTGCCCCGCTGGGAAATGCTGTAGCGGTAGCCGAAGCCGTCCTTGCCCAGCACTTCAAGCATCTGCTCGGCGCGCAGCTGCTCCAGCAGTGAGGCGGTGAGCACTTGCGTGAGGTGCATGGATTGCGCCGCCGACTCGGTGGTGATGGCGGGCATGACATGGGCGAGTTTGAGGGCGAGTTCAAGCAGCAGGTTTTTGCTGATGCCCATGGAATCGGCATGGCTGGGCGCTTCGGGGGCGAAGCCGGATTCGGTTTCCAGCAATTGCGGCATGGCGGAGGGCTGCATAGGAGTCATGTCAAAAGATGATTGAATTATCGTAGTTTACCGCATCCGGGTTACAGTAACGTTAATGGCTAAGCTGTGGAAATCCTGAAATTGTTTATCAAAAACCTATATTTACAACCACTTTTGGTTATCGCCGGCTTATGTCCATGGGAGTACAATACGCTATAATCTGGAGAATCGTATGTCCGAGACCGTGTCTGCCGTTCCTGCTCCCTCCCCCGTTTTCGACCCACAATCCGTGCAACTGGCGCAGGCCGCTCAGCTGGCAAATAGCGTCGATGCTTCTAACAGCGCGAGTTTCCTTGCGGCTGTAAATCATGCGTCAACGGCGGATACAACAACGCCCACCAGCCCAGCCGCCCCATCGCGGCTGGATGCAAATGCGCAGGCCTCGGTAAACGCGGAGCTGAACACAGCTGAGGGCGCGGGACTTTTGAACCTGAGCACGGACTCTCTTTCGCTGCTGAATGAATTTGGCACCGAGCCGCGCAATGCCAGCGTGACGGGCAACCTTACGACCCAGCAGCTGCAATCCATCGGCATTTTGCAGGAGGACGCGGTGCGGCTGGAAGAGGCGGCGGGGCTTACGCTCCACACGCCGCTGGCGGAAGCCGCTACCACGGTGGATTTGAGCCTTACTGCGCAGGGCATTGCCGACGGGATTTTGCCCTCGCAGCAATTATCGGCCAACGCACAGGTGGCGGCAGGTATCAACACCACGCTTACGACAACGCAGTTGCAGCAGATCGGCACGATTTTAGCGCCGCTGGCAAACCAGCCGCTGACGGAGCCGCTATTCATCCAGTTGCAGACGCAGGTGGCCAATGCAGGGTTCAGCCCGCTGCAGTTCAGTCTGCGGACTATTTTCCTTGCGCTACAATATGTGGCCGGGTTGCTGCCCGCCTCGTCGGAGGCCAATGCCAAGGCCGCGGTGAAGGCGACCGAGGAAATGGACACGGAAATGACCGTGCAGCCGGTTTCCAGCGTGGGTGCGGCGGCAGTGGAAAACGACACGCTGCGCAGCCAGGTTTAAGCGGCTTGCCCACCTTTAAGCGCCTGACTGATTTTTACCTTCAGGTCTTCGACCTGGAAAGGCTTGGACAAATAATCATTCATACCCGCGGCTATGCATTTTTCCTTATCCCCGGCTAACGCATAGGCGGTCACAGCGATGATGGGGGTAACGGGTTTGCCCTTGGCCTGCTCGAGCGCCCGTATACGGCGGGTGGTTTCAATGCCGTCCATGCCGGGAAGCTGGATATCCATGAGGATCAGGGCATAATCATTATTTTGAACCTTGCTGATGGCGTCTATGCCGTTAGTGGCCACGTCCACGGGGAAGCCGAGCTGCTCCAGCATCACGGTGGCCACGAGGATATTGGGGGAATAGTCTTCCACCAGCAGGATGGTGTTGCGGCTGGCATGGCCCGCGGTTATGGCCTGTATGGGGGCCGCTTCCTGTATTTTCGCCGATGCGCTGGTGAAGGAGAGCGGCAGCACGACGCTGAATACGGAGCCTTCTCCCTTTTCGCTTTTCACGCTGACCGTGCCGCCCATTTGCTGCACCAGGTTGCGGCAGATGGCGAGCCCTAAACCCGTGCCGCCGTATTTGCGGGTGGTGGAGGGGTCGGCCTGCGTGAATTTTTCGAAAATAAGGGCGAGTTTTTCCGGTGGGATGCCGATGCCGCTGTCGCGGATTTCAATGAGGAGGTTGCCGGAGGTGCTGACGGTTTTATCCTGATCGGAGAGGGTGACTTTCACATATCCGCTTTCGGTGAATTTCACCGCATTGCTCACGAGATTAGTGACCACCTGCTGAATGCGCAAAGGATCTCCCAGGTAGTGAATGTGTTGCAATTGGGCGGCGTCGAGCTGGATGTGGATATTTTTTTCCTGTGCGCGCACCCGCATGATGCTCAGCACGTTCTGGATAAGCTCGACGATATTAAATTCGATATTTTCCAGCGCGATGCTGCCTTCTTCCAGCTTGCTGAAATCAAGCAGGTCGTTTATCAGCGACAGCAGGCTGTCGCCGCTTAAGCGGAGGGTGTCGATGAACTCCTTCTGGCGCTTAGACAGCGGCTCTGTTTTGCTTAAAATATGGCCCAGCCCGATGATTGCGTTCATGGGCGTGCGTATTTCATGGCTCATATTGGCGAGGAACTCGCTTTTGGCATGGGTGGCGGCTTCGGCGTTTTCCTTGGAAATGCGCAGCTCGGCGATGACCTGCTGGTTCTGCAGCTCGTAGTCGTGGATTTCCTTAATCATGGCATTAAAGCTATCTACCAGCGCGCCGATTTCGTCGTCGCCGCGCTTGCGGGCATAGATAGGCACGCTACGCTCGCGCGCGAACTGGCGGGTGATGCCTGCCAGCTCTACAATTG
Organism: Alphaproteobacteria bacterium; assembly: GCA_025360345.1. GTDB lineage: Bacteria > Pseudomonadota > Alphaproteobacteria > Rickettsiales > SXRF01 > JANYBV01. The sequence continues at coordinate 7,198 of JANYCJ010000142.1, forward strand.
GGCTGGAGATGATGCGCTGCAGGTAGCGGGTGAGCGGCCACACCATACTGAGCACCAGCAGCACGATGCCAAGCTCCATCAGCGCCTGTTTTATGAAGCGGACATAGGTAGCGGTGAGGTCGTATTCCAGATAGACCGTGCCCACCTGCCGGTCGCCTACGTAAATGGCGCGGGAAAGGCTAAGCGCGCTGAAAAGATAGTGGTTCATTTCCACGCCCCAATCCCCGCACGGCTGCAAAACCCCCTGCTTGGCGCGCGAGATATAGGTTGCGAACAGCGACTGGTCTTCGTCGTAGAGGCAGGCCTTTTGCATGTCCGGGTCCGGGCTTAGGGAGCGCAGGTTTTCCTGTGCAGCCTTGGGGTCGAGGAATTCCAGCGCGGCGCGGGACTGAAGGCCGATGACGTCGGCGGTAATCTGGAGGCGCTCGTTCAACTGGCGGCGCTGCACGTTCCATTCAAAGAAGATATCAAGCGTGGAGGACAGCAGCAGGGCGAAAGCGCAGATGGTCACCATAATCAGCACCAGCTTGCGGCGGATGGACAGGTGGTGGAAGCGGATTAGCAAGCGGTTTCTTCTGGGCATATTACTTCATGGCCAATGCGAGGAGGCGGGAACTGACCTGAAAGCCGTTCTCTGCCAGTTGCGGCTGGTCTATATGCATCAGGATGCCCTGTCCGTCGCGGTCGAGCTCGATCATGCCCTGCCCGCGGTCAAGGCTATCGAGCGGCTCGGTGACGATCAGGGTACTGCCGGGAATTTCTTTCAGCACATCATCAGCAAGGCGGTGGCGGGTGAACAGAAGGTTGCACTTGGAAATGGCCGCAGCGTCATTGACGCTCTGGATATTGAGGGTGCGCTCGGAGGTCATTTTCTGCTGCACATATTGCAGGTAGGGCTTGATTGGGTCGTCGTCGAAAATGCAGATGTTTGCGGTGCGCATGTCCTGCGGGGAGTTGTAATCCGGCCAGGTGATGTAGTTGAAAAAATTATATAGGAAAGCCGCTTCCACCTTGTGGTAGCGGTCGGTTTCCTGCGCGGAAGCAGCAGGAGGCTGGCACAGCAAAGCCAATGCAAGCCAGAGCGTGCATGTCTTAAGCCGTAGGGTGGGTTTTAAAATTTCCACAATACCTGTCCAATAAAGCTACGTGCGATTTCGGCCTGAGGGACGCTTGTAAATTCCGGGTGGTGATGGTCGAGCAGGTTGCGGCCAATGAGGGCGAATTCAAGCCCGGGCATGGCCAGCCACGCGACGCGGCTGTCATAGCGCCAATAAGGGTTGACAGGGGTAGTGAGGGCGCCGGTGTAGTAGAGCATGTTATCCCAATGCACATCTTCGCTTACGCTGTAATATGACTGAAGGCCGAACTGGTTTTGGGGCGTCTGGCGCTCGGCAGCCTTGTAGTTCCCCGTTACCATGCCGTCGGTATTGAGCACCAGCTTGGTATGGGTATAGCTGCCGGCAAGGCGCCAGCTGGAGGTTACGTTCCAGTTTGCCGCCAGTTCCAACCCGTAGGTATGGGCTTTACCCAGATTGTTGTACTGGTAGTCCTGTACGTTGTTGCCGTTAGGGCCGAGGAAGATGGGGCTGGGCAGGCCGATGGTCTGGAGGTTGCTGTAATCATTATAAAAGAGTGCGGTGTCGAATGACAGGTTGCGCATGGGCTGGATGCGGTGGCCGAGTTCATAGGCGATGAGCTGTTCTGACTTTTGCCGCTCATTGCCGACGAGGCGCAGTTCAGTGGGAGGCGCGCCGGGATTTGTCAGGCCGACGAGATTGACATCCTCTTCATATATGCTGGGGGTTCTTACCGCGCGCGAGATGGCGCCCCACAGCGTTTGGTTCTGGGTGGGATGCCAGCTCAGGCGGGCGCTGGGCTCCACCTGCAAGCCGCTTAAATCGTAATATTCAAATTTGGAGCCCAGTGTCAGGAAGAGATTATTGGGTATCACAGCATATTCATCCTGAGCGAAGGTGTTCAGGATGTAATGGGTATTTTGCTTCTGGTATACGGCGGCTGAATACGAGTTTGCGATGAGTGTATTGTAATAACGCCCGCCACCGCCCCAGATCACATTGTTGCGTTCGTTGTAACTGATGGTGTGCTGCAGCTGCATGTCGGCGGTGGTGACATGCTGGTCCACGGTTTCATCAAGGCGGGTATAATGATCTACATATCCCTGCAGCATAAGCTGGTCGCCGTGGTCGAGGTAGCGCGTCCAGCGGCCCAGGATATTGCCGCCCACGGAATCATTCACGGTGCGCACCGTCTGGGAAAAGGGCGTGACAGGGAGGGCTTCGTTTACCTGCCCCTGCTGGTCGCCGGTGTAGAAATCCCCCTGAAGGGTATAGCTATTATTCTGGATGCGCTTCGTGTCTACACGGAAACCGGTGCGCGCACGGTTCCACTGGTCAAAATTACTGGAATGGTTCGGGTTTTCAGTTTTGCCCGCTTCGAGATAAGTGGCATAGGCGCGGTAAAAAGCATTGCTGCCAAGCTGTCCGCCATGGCGGCCTTCTACAAGACCACCATGATAGGAACCCGTGAGGGAAGCGAGGTTACCCTGCGTTTCTTCCGCGGTTTTGGTGATGACATTTATCACGCCGTTTACAGCGTTGGAGCCGTACAGGCTGGCGCCGGGGCCGCGAATGACTTCAATGCGGTCGATATCTTCAATCAGGGTGCTCTGGTCGTCCCAGTAGGTTCCGGAAAAAACCGGGGTGTAAATGGTGCGGCCATCTATCAGCACGAGAAGTTTATTGGCGAGGGCGTTGTTGAAGCCGCGCGCGGAAATGGCCCATCGGTTGGAGCCAAGCTTTGCCACCTGCACGCCGGGGGCGAGGCGCAATGCCTCAGGAATGGACGTGGCGCCGGAGCGGCGGATATCTTCCTGCGTTATCACGTAGACGGCGGCGGCGGTGTCGCTGAGTTTCTGGGCCCGCTTGGACACGGATGTCACTGAAAGATCGGCAATATCCAATGATAATAATTCATCGAATTCCGGGTCTGGGGTAGCGGATTTTTGATCTGCATAAGCGGTGGAGGAAAAGCCCAAAACCACTATTGCGTACATCGCCGGGAGCAAGACGGGTTTTGACATAATTATTTGTATAGCTGGAGTTGGTTGCCTACTTTTAGAGCGGGGTGGGCATAAAAAAGCTATAAGTAATTACGCGGTGATTATTCAAAAAAATGCAGAGGCGGCCACTTGGTTTATTGAAAAACACCGTATTGCACTGCCTTAGCCCATCCGCGATGAAGGTCATTTTTATTCGAAAACTATCCAGGTTTTGGCATTGCCGCCTTTTACCACCCCATCAATGCGTTTTTATGCGTAAAAAAAAGCGCCGGGAATATTCCCGGCGCTTTTTCTTTTTGCCTGCTACCTTTAGAAGCTGGCGGGCTCAGTAGTGAGGCTTACCGATCCTGCTTCACCCCCAACCAGCGTATCGGGGCCGTTGGCAGAGTTTACAGGGCGGTAAAACAACGCCCGGAAGGTTGGGCTGATCGAGTTCAACGCGTTGTTAAGCGCCGAACTTTTGCTCGACCCATTGCAACCGGCAAGTGCCAACAGCACCGAGGCAGTTCCCAGAAGATATACGGTACGTATTTTCATATGGATTCTTCCTATCGGTTAGTTGGTGGCCGTTACTGCATCGCTGCCAGCAATCGGCGGGTTGAGGTAGGGGAAAGCCGTCAGGAAGTCGGTATCCTTCACAGGCGCGCCATCGGTGTACTGGTTGGCACCCGAGGTTGCCTGACCAGCGGTACACAGGCCGAGACCTGCGTAAGCTGCCTGACAGAGGCGGCCTTCAGCTACACGCAAAGTGATGTCCACCACGTCGTCGCCGGGGCGGCGGCCATTGGGGAAGCCTGCGGGGTCGGACGCGCCGGTGCCGGTGGAATTATCGGCAGCGGTTGCGATGATGCCCAGCGGATTCTGCGAGCCACGCGCCGTGATGGCGGTGGTGGTGTTGAGGCGCAGCATTTCCGACGGTGTAACGGTAGAAAGCTGGTTGATGCCCACGAAGCCCGTGAGGTAGGTTGCGATCAGGTCATTACGCGGGAAATTCGTCGGGGCGACGGCATTGCCACCGAAGAGCACGTTCAGAATGGCCGGGAAGGTCGGGTTCGTGACATAGGTCAGGAACTGCGCGTCGCCGGAGGGCTTGGAAGCATTGAAATGATCCTTGTCCTTCAGGCCGATCACCACTTCGTTCACCAGCGGCATACCAAGACGCGACATCTGGGTATAGGCGCCGCCCACGACTTCAGGCAGCGCGAAGGTTGCGCCCGGGTTCAGGAGCTTTGCCTGCGGGAGGCTGGCGGTGGTCCATGCCCCGATCACCCCGTTGCCCGTGCCGGTGAGGCAGGTGGTGGGGATTTCGAGCGCGATGGAGGTGATGTTTTTATTCTTCAGGAGGTTGTTGTTAGGATCCTGAGTGATGCCGCCGCCGAAGCCGGTGCCGTCGCCGCTGCCGCGGTTGGTGTCGCCGTCCACGGGAACGAAGTTCACGAGGTCGAAGATCTTGCCGAGGTTAACGGAGAAGCCTTCCTTGCGCTGGCCGACAAACATTTTGCCCGGGGTGCCGCAGCCCGGAATATCAATGGTGTAGATATACTGGTTGGCATAGGCGTTGTAGCCGGCGAGGTTGGTGAAGGTCTTGTTGCCGCTATAGTCATAGGGCTTGGTGAAGGTGGTGCTGCTGTCGGCATGGTTGGAAACGTTGCCACGCGCGCCGGTGCGGCGGTCGCCCACGATCTGGGTGACGGTGTAGGTTTCATTAAAGTTCAGGTTGGCCTGGCTGCCGGAAGAGATGGCGCCGATTTCCTTCAGGGGAATGGCCACTGTGGTGCCGTTGATGTTCAGGCCGATGCCGTTGCCGCCGTTGAGCGCCTGGTTGAACTTGAACTGGTAGGTGAGGTGTTCATGCGCGTCGCCCACGTTGTCGATATGGATTTCATAGATTGCGTTAGGGTCGAGGGCGAAATAATTCGGGCCGCCGAAAGCATCCTGCAGGGGATTATAGTTGGCGATGATGGTGGTGTATGCGCTGCGGCCTGCTTCATAGCTGCGGAACATGTAGAGGTCGGTGCCGTCCACGCGGGGATTGCCGGCGATATTCGGAGCCTCACGGTGGCTGGAGGCGGATGCGTCGTTTACGCACAGGCCAAGCGAGAGCGCTGCCAGCGAGGTCAGAAGGGTATTGGAGCGCAGGAAATTTTTCAGTGACATATATATCCTTATATCTTGTTAGTAGGCATAAACAGGCTTATGCACTATACAACAAGTAAAGATATTGTAAACATCACATATTGCTAAATCCCTGTTTTTATGGTTAATTTGTTAGAGTACTATACCGTATGGTATGGCAAGCCACCTAAATATATTAGTTTTTCTGCAATAAAGATTTTTCCTGTTTCAACTATTCCGTGTAAAAATTCCATATGAACCATCCGGCGCAGACGCGAAACAGCCTTTACTCCCTCCTGCCCCGGCTGGCAGGGCTGCTGATGATCGGGGCTTTTGCGGTTTCGGCAGCGCATTTTCTGCAAGCGGCAACCGCGGATAACGAGGCAATGCCGCAGGACAGCGCACAGGCACCGGCAGCCGTTTCGGCGCAGTCCGGTATCCCGAAGGCCGCGCAGGCGGGGTGGTTTGGCCATGCGGCTGAAGATGACGCCGCCCCCGTGACCGGGGGGCAAGCCGGTGGCAGCCTTGAGCTGGTGGGGGTGAGCATGTCGCAGTCCCCTGCCCTTGCGGGCGCTTACATCGCGGTGAAGGGGCAGGAAGAGATTTTTTACCATCGCGGGGAAACTATCGCCGGGGATGCGGGCACGCTGGAGGGGATTTTCCGCGACCATGTGACTATCCGGCATAATGGCACGCTGCAGGTGCTGGGGTTTGACGCGGCTTCTTCCACTACCGACAGCGCGCCAGAAAATTTCGCCGCGCCGGAAAGCCCGCCCATCGTAATGGTGCCGCCGGATAAAAAAACGCTTGGGATGACCACGGCAGAGCTGGTGCAGGCCTTCCTGAACCAACCAGAGGAATTGCTGAAGCAAGGCGGGCTGGAGCCCGTGGAGGCCGGCAAGGATTTCGGCTACCGCTTCAATGGCAATGACGAGCAGCACGTGTTCGACGGCAGCGGCGTGCAAAAAGGCGACATCATCACCGGGGTGAATGACGAGACGATCGGTGATACCGCCAATGACAGGTTCCGGATTTCCAAATTTGCCGGGGCGAAAACATTGAGCCTGCATGTGAGGCGCAATGACAAAGATATGGTGATTGAATATAAGGTGCCGTAAGGCTACACTCGACACACTATATATGGTGATAGAAGGACGAAACTTGCGGATAAAGCCAATAAGTATGGTTTTTGGGATGCTGGTGCTGAGCTCGCTGAGCACGGTTGCTTTCGCTACTTCGTGCTATGCCGCCGAAGCCAAGGACTGGACGCTGAACCTGAAGGATGTGGACATCCGCGTGTTCCTTGAGCAGGTGTCCAATATCACGGGGGAGAATTTCGTGGTGGACCCGGCAGTGAAAGGCAAGGTGAGCGTGATCGCCACCACGCCGATGAACGCCAAGGCCGTCAACGAACTTTTGCTCACCGTGCTGCGTGTGAACGGATTTGCCGCCATCAAGGCCGGGGATTCGACACGGGTGGTTCCGCTGGCCAACGCCAAGGGGGCAAGCCCGATGGATATGGGCGATACCTCGCAGAAGGTGGTGACGCGGGTGATTCCGGTGAAGAATGTGAATATCGAGGAAGCGGCTAAAATCCTGAAGCCGATGGTGTCGCCGCAGGGCTATCTTGAAGGCTCGGTGTATTCCAACGCCATCGTGGTGAGCGACTATGCCGATAGCGTGGCGCAGATCGCCAAGGCGCTGGAGAGCCTTGAAAAGGAATCGCCTGCCGAGGTGGAGGTGATCCCGCTTAAGGAAG
>JANYCJ010000172.1 GCA_025360345.1 Alphaproteobacteria bacterium
AGGACTTCCTTTCCACCGAAGATGGCAAAAACCTGTTGGCAGGCTACGTCCGCGCCTCCGGCATCCTCGCCGCCGAAGAGAAAAAAGACAAAAAATCCTATGAAGCATACACTTCCGCTGCCTTAAAAGCGGAATCATTCCACACCCCGGAAGAGTCCGCCCTGCAATCCCAGCTGGTCGCCCTTGCCCCCAAAATCACCGAATTGCTTCAGAAAGAACAGTTTGTTAGCGCCATGCAGCGCCTCTCCTCCCTCCGCGCGCCGGTAGACCAGTTCTTCACCAACCTGCTGGTGAATGCCGAAGACCCCAAAACCCGCGAATCCCGCCTGCAAATTTTGGCTACAATTCGCGCCGTTATGGACCGGTGCGTATCCTTTGCCCGCATCGAAACCGTATAAAGAACTGATAAATATTAATTCACGTTTTCGCAGCCTCAAAAAATCTATCGCAGCGCACCATAAAAATACTTGATTAAAATTAATAAATAGAGCAAAACAGACAACCATCTTTTTCAGCCGCACAGGATACGTTATGAACAAATCGAACGCCCAACCCAAAGCCGAAATGGCCGATAAGCTCGTCTACACCTTTGGCGACGGCGCCGCCGAAGGCAAAGCCGACATGCGTAACCTGCTGGGCGGCAAAGGCGCAAACCTCGCCGAAATGTGCTCCCTGGGCCTTCCCGTGCCCCCGGGCTTCACCATCACCACTGAAGTCTGCGTCGGCTACTACGCCAACGGCAAGCAAATGCCCGCCGCCCTTGAAGAACAGGTCGCTGCTGCCCTCGCCTATGTTGAGCAGAAAGCCGGCCCCAAATTCGGCGACGCAACCAACCCTCTCCTCCTCTCGGTACGCTCCGGCGCCCGCGCCTCCATGCCCGGCATGATGGACACCGTCCTGAACCTCGGCCTGAATGACACCACCGCCAAAGCCCTCGCCAAGAAAACCGGCAATGAGCGCTTCGCCTACGATTCCTACCGCCGCTTCATCCAGATGTATTCCGACGTGGTCTTAAACCTCGACCACTACCATTTCGAAGAAATGATGGAACAGAAGAAATCCGACCGCAACATCGAACTGGATACCGAACTCACCGCCGAAGACTTGAAAGACCTCGTCACCCAATACAAAGCCAAAGTGCATGAAGAACTCGGCAAACCCTTCCCCGAATCCGTGCACGAACAGCTCTGGGGCGCCATCATGGCCGTGTTCAATAGCTGGATGAACGACCGCGCCACCTATTACCGCCGCCTGCATGACATCCCCGAAAGCTGGGGCACTGCTGTCACCGTGCAGTCCATGGTCTTCGGCAACATGGGCGACGATTGCGCCACCGGCGTGGCCTTCACCCGCAACCCTTCAACGGGCGAGCATAAATACTACGGCGAATTCCTCGTAAACGCGCAAGGCGAAGACGTGGTCGCCGGTATCCGCACCCCTGTGCCCTTGGATGAAATGCCCAAAGTCATGCCCGTGGTCTACAAGCAGCTCACCGCCGTCTTCGACAAGCTCGAAGCCCACTACCGCGACATGCAGGACATCGAGTTCACCATCCAGAACGACAAGCTGTGGATGCTTCAAACCCGCAACGGCAAGCGCACCGCCGCCGCCGCCGTCAAAATCGCCATCGACATGGTGAACGAAAAACTGATCGACAAAAAAGATGCCCTGAAACGCATCGACCCGCTGTCCCTCGACCAGCTCCTCCACCCCACGCTTGATCCCAAAGCCCCTAAAACCATGCTCACCACCGGCCTGCCCGCCTCCCCGGGCGCTGCCAGCGGCAAGGTCGTCTTCACCGCCGAACACGCCGAGAAAATGGCCCTCGAACACCGCGAAAAAGTGGTGCTGGTGCGCATCGAAACCAGCCCCGAAGACATCCACGGTATGCATGTGGCCCAGGGCATCCTCACCGCCCGTGGCGGCATGACCAGCCACGCGGCCGTAGTGGCCCGCGGCATGGGCAAGCCCTGCGTCTCCGGCGCAGGCGAAATCCGCATCGACGTAAATGCCAAAACCATGAAAATCGCCGGCCACACCATCAAGGAAGGCGACATCATCACGCTCAACGGCTCCACTGGCGAAGTCATGCTCGGCGAAATCCCCACCGTGCAGCCCAAGCTCTCCGGCGATTTCGAAACCCTCATGAAATGGGCCGACGAAACCCGCAAGCTCAAAGTGCGCACCAACGCGGAAACCCCGGCGGATGCCGCCACCGCCCGCCGCTTCGGCGCCGAAGGCATCGGCCTGTGCCGCACCGAGCACATGTTCTTCGACGCCGAGCGCATCATCGCCATGCGCGAAATGATCGTGTCCCAAACCGTAGAAGGCCGCAAATCCGCCCTCGCCAAGCTGCTCCCCATGCAGAGGGGCGACTTCTCCGAGCTTTTCTCCATCATGGAAGGCCTGCCCGTCACCATCCGCCTCCTCGACCCGCCATTGCATGAATTCCTTCCCCACACCGAGGAAGACATTAAGCAGGTCGCAAAGGCCGCCAACGTGTCGGTCGAAACCGTCCGCCACCGCGCCCATGAGCTGAAGGAACAAAATCCCATGCTCGGCCATCGCGGCTGCCGCCTCGGCATCACCTATCCTGAAATTTATGAAATGCAGGCCCGCGCCATTTTCGAAGCCGCGGCCAATCTGCTGAAAGACAAGAAGCAGGCCATCGTGCCTGAAATCATGGTGCCACTGGTGATGATGCCCAAGGAGCTCGAAATCCTCAAAGCCCTCATCGACAAAACCGCCGCCGACGTGATGAAGGAAACCGGAACGAAGATCACCTACATGGTAGGAACCATGATCGAGCTGCCCCGCGCAGCCCTTCGCGCCGGCGACATCGCCCCGCTGGCCGAGTTCTTCTCCTTCGGCACCAACGACCTCACCCAGACCACGCTCGGCATCTCGCGCGACGACTCCGCCAGCTTCATCGAAGCGTATAAAAAGCAGGGCATCGTGGAACAGGACCCCTTCGTCTCCATCGACCAGACCGGCGTGGGCGAGCTCATCCAGCTGGCCGTCGAGCGTGGCCGCAAGGTAAAGCCGAACCTCAAGCTCGGCATCTGCGGCGAACATGGCGGCGACCCCGCGTCCATCGCCTTCTGCCAGAAGGCAGGCCTTGATTACGTTTCCTGCTCGCCCTACCGGGTGCCGGTCGCCCGCCTCGCAGCCGCACAGGCTGCCCTCGCTTCCGAAAAATAGCCCTGTCCTGCCGCTGCGTCTTTTTCTATAGACGCGGCGGTATGAGACAAACAGCTAAGCCATTACAATACCAGCAATATCAATTTGCCCGTTAATAGTTTTGTCACGAAATATTAACATTCCTTACAGAATTTCCTGTTAAAATCAAATAATCGGGCCTACCCCGAAGATGGAAAAATCATGACCGAACCGACTCGCCAAGAAGTCATCGCCCAGAAGCTCTCCGCGCTCAAAACCGCCTCCGGCCAGGATGCGAAAAAGCTGAAGGCCGAGCTGGCCGTAGCCGTATTCGACCAGAACAAGGACGGGCTGGTAGACAACAAAGACACCAATCTCGACAAGTGGCGCGGCGGCCTCGGCATGATGCCCGACGGCTCCGATATGCGCAACGACGTGGCCCGCGCCCTCGGCATTGAAAACATGACCCGCAAGGAAGACCTCAAGGAGCGCATCGTCTCCCTCCAGAACGATGCCGGCATGACCAATACCTCGCGTGAGGCCGCAACCCCCGCCGACGACCTGAAAAAAGCCATTGAAGATTACAAGGCCGCCCTGAATAACCGTGACAAGACCGCCCCCTCCCGCAGCGGCTCCGGCAAAATGATTAAGGTGCGTGACGAGGAAAAGGTAGATACGGCCAAAAAAGCCCTGCTCAAGCGCTTCTTTGATTTCGACGGCGACGGGGTCATCAGCAAGCGCGATGTCGCCATCTCCGTTGACCAGATCCAGAACTGGCAAACCCTTACCAAGGATGACCCCAAGGCCCCCAGCGCCACTGACATCCGCGTCATTGAAGGCCTCGTCGGGATGCGCATCGGCAACAGCCCGATAAAGGTCACACCAGAAGAGGTTTTAGAAAAACTCAAAAAAGCCGGTCTTGAGACCAGCGCCTCCATGGACGAGCCCTCCCGCCCTGCCGCGCCTTCGCGCGCGCAGAGCCCCCGCACTACCCCGGCCGCACCAGCGTCCGCGCCACGTAATTCTGATTCAACCCCATCCAAACCAACAGGAGAACCACCCATGGCTGAAGAACCCGGCGCTCGTAATACAAGGCTTAACGATGATATCAAGGCCGTAGAAGCCGCGAAAAAAACCGAAGACAAGGCCGATGATAAGATGGCCCAAACCAAGCTGATTAAAGACGCCCTCGACCGCGATGGCGATGGTAAGATCACCCAGCAGGAAGCAGCCTCTGTGATCCGCGACCTGAAAACCGTTGTTGGAGCCGACAAGAACAAAGATGGCAAGCTCAGCCGCGACGAAGCCAAGGGCATGGAAAACCTTCCCTCCGGCCGCCCCCGCGTGCTGCTGGAAGTGGCCAACGCGCTGAAGGAAAACGGCGTCGACGTTGAAAACGACCGCATACTCAAGATCGGCAAGGCCATCAAGGAAATGGGCGTTGAAATCTCCGGCGCCGAACCCAAAGGTGGCGCAACTCAGGGCCAGGCAGAGCCGCAGGGCCGTGGCGGCCGCGGTGGCCGCGGTGGCCGCGAGTAATCGCAGCAAACCAACAAAAAAGGGGCAGGTCACACCTGCCCCTTTTTTAATGCCCGAAAAAACTACAGCAGCGTCTTTACCACCTCCGGCGGCCTGCACAGCTTCACCCCCTTGGGCGTCACCACGATGGGCCGCTGCACCAGCGCCGGGTGCACCACCATTTCTTCCAGTATCTTCTGCCCGCTCACCCCTTCGTCAGTCAGCCCCAGCTCTTCGGCCGCCGTGCCCTGCACCCGCATCGCCTCACGCGGGCTGAGCCCCGCCGAATGCAGCAGCGCCGAAAGCGTCGCCAGCTCCCACCCGCTCTTGAGATATTCCACCACTTTGGGCTCATGCCCCGCCTCGCGGATCATCGCCAGCACCTTCTGCGAGGTGCTGCATTTCGGGTTGTGGTAAATCGTGACTGGGAAAAGATCGGTCATGGAAAACACTCTTTATTTGGCAAGATGGATATGGCTCATCCGGTAAAACATCCCCCCCTGAAGGTCGTCACCGTGAAGCAGGCTGAACAGCCCCTCGACGGTAATGCGGTCATAGGTAAAAGGCAACGCTTGCGAATCACTCACCTCCACCATTTCCGTAGGCCCGCCGGGCAGGCAATACGGGCAGCTCGGCGGGTAGGCAGAAAGCAGGAAATGCTCCTGCCCGCCCGAGGCCTGTAGCGGGAACATATAGCCCGACAGCGTCACCGCCTTGCCATCCAGCGCCCTGACCTCCGGGCTGAACGTCACCGCCTGCGGCACGCCGTCCTTCATCGTCATCGCCGCCCCCGCCAGCAGCTTCCACGACAGCGTGTCTTTGTCGCCCGCCGCCTCATAGGCCACCATGTCCGCCGCCGGGTTAAACGAGGCGTCGCTGCCGAATAGCCTGTCTAATGCCTGCTGCTGCCGTCCCGCCAGCTTAGCCGCATCTGGTTTTTTGAATAAGGCCTGCACATCCCCGCTCGCCAGCCCCCACGCCAGCACCAGCGCCATCCCCGCCAGCAGCGCCCCCAGCACCCGTATATCCTGTTTAGAAATTGCCATGTCCGCCGCGCGTGTTAATCCTCGTCCCCGTCCCCGCCCGCGCCGAGATTATCCAGCTCCGCCTGCTTCAGCACCAGATATCGCGCCACCCCCTGCACGATAAGCGGATACATGTCCTGCTTGCCGATCACACCCTGGAACCCCAGTTTTTTAATGAGCATTTCCACCGCGTTTTGCGCCCCGCTTCCTGCCTGCATCCGGTACAGCCTTACGCCCCCGAAAAATTCAGGCACTTTGGCGCGGAGCGTCGGCTCCCTGGCCTCGGCCACTTTTTCCCACGGTGCCTCGCGCAGCCAGCCGAGTATTTTGCGTTCGTCCTCGGAAAGCTCAATGCTCCCCAGCGGCTTGAGTTGCTTGTCGGCTGCATACATGGCGCGTCCCTTTCATGGGCGGGTGAGGAAGCGTAAATCTACACCCTGCCCGCCCAAAAGGAAAGCCCCCCGCCCTTGCCGCGTGACAACCTGTCCCGCCCCATGTAAGCAAGAGTCGGCACCACAGGATTTTTTGGCCGTTCACATGCCCTTCCCCGCCCTCAGCATTGCCCGACACGGCGCTTGCCCCTATCCCCGGCTGCGCCTCGCCCTGTTCGCCTGCTACGCCCTGCTCATCGCCATCGCCGCCGCCCTCCATCCCCTTTGGTCGGACGAAGCCGCCGTTTGGGTCGCCATGCGCTATGCCGGACTACACGACCTGCTGAATTATTTCTCCTACACCGGCCACCCGCCACTATGGCACCTGCTGGTGCTGCCGCTTGCCCGCTCCGGCCTTCCCGTGCAGTCCATGCAGGCGCTCAATGTCGCCCTTTCCTGCCTCATGGCATGGCTGCTGCTCTACCGCTCGCCCTTCCGCCTCTGGCTGTGCGCCATGCTCCTTTTCTCGCTGGGCATGGCCTTCCAGTACAGCGTTGTCGCCCGCGGCTACATGCTCATGACCGACCTCATGTTCCTCATCGCCTGCGCCTACCCCTCGCGCCTCGCCCGCCCCCGGCGCTATGCCCTCCTGCTCGCCTTGCTCGCCGCCACCGAAGCCTTTGCCCTGCCTTGCGCGGGCCTGCTCATCCTTTTCTTCGCCCATGACCTGCGCGCCCAGCCGCGCCGCGCCGCGGCGCTTGCCATCGCCGCGTTCGGCTTCTGCCTCGCAATCGCCTCCCTCCTGCCTTGGGACGGCCTTGAAAACATGCAGGACCCCTACAAGAACCGCCATGTATTCTGGGGCTATTTCCAGTTCCAGCTGGGCCGCGCCTTCGTGCCGGACATCCTGCGCCCCTACCTGCCCTTTGCCTTTGGCAGCCCGCTCTACGCCCTGCCCGGCTATGTCCTGCTCACCCTCGTCGCCTTCAGCGTCCCCCGCACGCGCTGGCTGGCCCTGCACGCCTGCTGGCTGGCCACCATGTACGGCTTGTTCACCTTCGTCTTCCGCGGCCAGTACTGGTACACCTACCTCTTCATCACTTTCAGCGTTTGGGTGCTCTGGCTGCGCCTGTGCGCCAGCCCTTCGCCAGCCCCCCGGCCGTGGCTCGCCGCCGCCCTGTGCCTCACCCTCGCCATCTCCGACGCCGCCACCGTGGCAACCTATTACAATCCTCTCCCCTACAGCCCCAGCAAAGACCTCGCCGCCTTTATCCGCGCGGGTGGCTATGCCTCTAAACCCATTATTTCACTGGCTTGTTACAGCACCGATTCGCTGGCCGCCTACCTCCCCGAAACCGCGTTCTGGATCGCAGGCCAGAACCGCCTCTCCCACTATTATCTCTTCGGGAAATACCACGACCAGTGCCTGCAGGGCGTCAACCTGCTCACCCCTGTAATGCTAGAAAAAACCGGCGATGAAAACGCCCTGCTCCTTGCCCGCCCCGGCGAAATCACGCTGCCTCAGGGCATCTCCGCCACGCCGTTATACACGGCCACCGGTATGCGCGAATCCTTCGCCCTCTACCAGCTTCACCGTGCCGCGCCCTGAGGAGGTTAATCGCCCGCGTCGGCCTGTCGGATTAGCGTATGCAGGCTGGGCAGCGGCTTTGCCACAATCGCAATCTGGTAGGAAAACCATGACATGTTGAGCCGGATAAGCCCCCGGTTCACCCACAGCAATGCCTTGGCCAGCCGTGGGCAGCGCAGCGCCAGCGCGAATGGCGCGGGAATGCCCTCCACGCTCTCGATCTGGAACCCGTGCGTGCGCAGCAGCCGTTTAATCGAGGCGAATGTGAACAGCCGCTTATGCGTCAGGTCGAGAATCCCGCGCCGCCCATAGTTGAACTGCCCGGCCAGCAGGCTCAGCC
>JANYCJ010000193.1 GCA_025360345.1 Alphaproteobacteria bacterium
GCAGCCCCTTCCGCACCCGCCACACCCGCGCTAAACTCAACCCAGCCCACCACGCCAACCACCGAAACACCCACTGCCACACCCACGTCACCAAATGTCACACCATCCTTACCCCTCGCCGCCCCCCAAACCCTAACCCAACTCGTTCAAACCACAGCACAAACCACCCCGCCACCCATCTCCCTCCCCGGCCAGACCCCGTTACAAACCGTGACATCCCAAACCACCCCCCTTCCCGCCGCCCCAGCCACACCCGTCCTCACCCCCGCCACACCCCAAACCACGCCACCCCAACCCACAACCACCACAACTCCCCCCCCCACCACGCAAACCGCACAACCTCAATCCACCCCCACACCCATCACCACCCCACCCCAGCCCGCAGCCACAACACCCGCCGCGCCCCTGGCCGCCGCCTTTACCGCCGCGCCAGCCCCCACCGGCACGCCCTCCCCGCAGGTCAGCCCCCTCACCATCACCCCCAGCGCCACCGCCCCCACCGTCATCGGCCAAACCGTCAATGCGCAAGTTCTGGGGCATGAAAGCAGCGGCGAAGCCCTGCTCCAGACCCCCATCGGCGTCGTCCGCCTCCAGCCCGAAACCGCTTTGCCCAAAGGCAGCACCATCACCCTGCAAATCCTGCAAACCACCCCTCCCACGCTCTCCTCCCTCGCCTTCAACCTCGTTCAGGGCCAGCCCATCAACACCCAGCCCGCGCCCCTGCTGGAACTCGCGCAGGGCTGGTCGTCCCTCCAGCAAATCTTTGGCCTCCTCACCGGCCGCAGCTCCTTAAGCGCAGACGCCACCAGCCTCGCCAGCCTCAATACAAATCCCAATACGCCCAACACCATTGCCCCGCGTGATATAGGCCCCGCCCTCATGGTTTTCCTCACCGCCCTGCGCGGCGGCGATTTCAAAAACTGGCTGGGCAAAGACAATATCAAATGGCTCGAAAGCACCGGGCAGGGCAACCTGGTCAAAAAAGCGGAATCCGAGTTCAACGCCATCGCCACCCAATACGCCGAGGCCAAGCCCGGCCACTGGCAGGCGCTCTATTTCCCCGTAGCCGTAGACGGCGTGCCCCAGCAGATCCGCATTTTCGTAAAGCGCGACCGCAAGCAGAATTCCAACCAGCAGGAAGCACGGCAGGAAGACACCCGCTTCGTCGTCGAAGTAGACCTCACCCACATGGGCGAACTCCAGCTCGACGGCTTTGTCCGCAAGCAGCAGGCGGATGTCAATTTCGATCTCATCATCCGCAGCCTCCAACCCCTTGAAAACACCGTCCAGCAAGACATTCTCGCTATTTACAACGCCACCGGCGCCATCACCGGCTACAAAGGCAGCCTTGCCTTTCAAGCGGTTAAAGACTTCCCTGTTAACCCGATGGAAGATATCGTTGCAAGCCAGAACCGCCTTAGCGTTTAAGCGGCTTTCCATTTGATATTCACCTCTTTTGGCTGTATGCCTTGAAGGGCGTTAACCTTCCGCCCAATGTGAGCCCATGAGCCATCCAGCCGCCGTCCAGAGCCAGAAAACCGCCACCCTAGATGCCCTTTACGCCTTGATCCGCGAAGACCTCAAACGCGTAGACGCCCTCATCCTGGAGCGTGTAAACAGCGAAATTCCCCTCATCCACGACATTTCCCGCCACATCGTGGCCAGCGGCGGCAAACGCATCCGCCCCGCCCTCACCCTCATCAGCGCGCAGCTATGCGGCTACACCGGCCCGCGCCACATTGCGCTTGCCGCCGCCGTGGAATTCATCCACACCGCAACGCTTTTGCACGACGACGTGGTGGACGAAAGCAAACTCCGCCGCGGCCTCGCCACCGCCAACGAACTCTTCGGCAACAAAGCCAGCGTCCTCGTCGGCGATTTCCTCCTGAGCCAGGCCTTCCAGCTTATGGTCGCCGATGGCGCCATGAAATCCCTCAAAATCCTTTCCGACGCCGCCGCCGTGATTTCCAAAGGCGAAGTCATGCAGCTCATGACCGAAGGCCAGCCGGAAACCACCATTGAAAATTACCTGCAAGTCATCTCCTCCAAAACAGCCGTGCTTTTCGCCGCCGCCTGCGAACTCGGCGCAGTAGTGGCCGAAGAACCAGACGCTGAAGATGCCTTGCGTGAATTCGGCATCTATATCGGCATTGCCTTCCAGCTGATAGATGATGCGCTGGACTACGCCGCAGATCAGGCCACGCTGGGCAAATCCATCGGCGACGACTTCGCCGAAGGCAAGATCACCCTTCCCGTCATCCTCGCCTATGCCAGCGCCACGCGTGAAGAGCGCGTCTTCTGGATCCGCACCCTCTCCGACCTCGACCAGACGCAGGACGACTTTGACCAGGCCCTCGCCATCATCAACAAATACCACGGTATTGAGCAAACCATCCAGATGGCCGAACGCTATTGCCAAAAAGCAAAGGATGCCCTCGCCATTTTCGCCGACAGCGAAGCCCGCTCCGCCATGCTCGACATCGTCGATTTCTGCATGAGCCGCGTCTACTAAAAAAATTTAAGGCATAAAAAAACCCTCCCGGTTTCCCGGGAGGGTTTTTTGTTTGCCGTGCTTCCTGTTAGCAGGAAGAATAACCGGACATAGCTTTGAAGATCGAGCGCGAACCGAAGATAATACCGATACCCACGCCAACAATCGTAGCCAGGCCCCAGGAAACTTTCCCGAACAATGCGCCTACCCCGATAACTGCGATAGCAATGGTACCAAGACCCTTACCAGCATTACCGAAGAAAAAGCCCACAGCGTTACACATTACGTAACCAATACCATACGAGTCATCGCCGGAAGTATCCGTTGCAAAAGCCATTTCAGGCATAGCGGTGATGAATATAGTCACCATCAGCACGAAAAGGCCCTGCCAGATCAAATTTAAATCCAATGCTGTTTTCATAAATATACTCTTTCAAAATGAGCCACAATTTAAAATCTAAGTACCTATATCTGAGTATAAATCCGCATCAGCGACAACCTCAGTAGATAGTTATACTATACAATACCGGACACATCTTAACAAAACTTTATTTAATACAATTGTGTGACAAAAAATAAAATTTTCTTTAAGCAAAAAAACCAAAAAAAGCGCTTAAAAGGCTAAAAGATAACGATTAAAATGGTTAACGCTAAACGTGGATTTTCAGCGCGTCACGCAGCGCTGACAGCTCATTGCGCAGCGCCGTAAGCTGCGAAACCTGCTTCGGCGTTAAGGCTTCTTTCGCCGGCATCTGCGCAAAAACCTGTTCAAAAGACAGCGAATGCGCCGCCTCGGCCGACAGGGCAACCGGGGTAATCTCCCCTTTTTTAAGCTGGGAAAAGGCCTTTTTAGCCCCCTTGATCGTGTAACCCTGCTTATATAAAAGATGTTTGATCGTATCGAGGATTTTCATGTCCTCCGGGCGGTAATACCGGCGCCCACCGCGTGACTTGATCGGCTTGATCTGTGAAAAACGGCTCTCCCAGAAGCGCAGCACGTGCTGCGGCACATCCAGCAACGCCGAAGCCTCGCTGATCGTCTTAAACGCCTGGGGCGACTTCTGGTTGGCGATTATTTCATCTTCCGGGGCATGGCCTTCCGGTTCAATATCATGGAATACAGCCTCTGGCGGCTGGCTCAGGGCGGATAAAATGGATTTGGGGAGCGCGGGAAGGCTTGCTACATCATGGAAAAGCTCCGTTTCCGTGAGCTTTTTAGTGGCAGCCTTGGTTTTTTTAGCAGCGGTAGCTTGGGGTTCGTCCGTAAACAGGTCGTTTTGCAGTAGATCGAATTGCATCAGAAACCTCCTTATCCGGAAGGCCCAGCTTCATCCACTGTCAGGCGGAAGCTGCCCTTAAGAGTTTGGCTCGCTCGCGAAATGCGAATCCGGCTTACCAGCCAGACCGGTATTCACCTTCCCCTTCAGCAAGTTGGACGCATTGAACGAAAGCACGGTGCGCGAAGTGATAGGCACTTCGATACCGGTTTTCGGGTTGCGGCCCATACGCTGCTTCTTCTTGCGAAGCGAGAAAGTACCGAAAGAAGAAAGTTTAACCGAGTCCCCCTGTTCCAGGCCGGTGCAAATTTCTTCGATGACCGAGTCAACGAGCGAGTTGCATTCCTGCAAAGAGAGGCCGATTTTGTTATATACCGAGGTGCTGAGATCTGCACGAGTCAACGTTTTAGGCATAGTTTTTTCTTCTTCTCTAAGTTAATAACGATACTATTGTTACTTTATTTTTAGAGTATTTTCAAGCGCATGATGAAAATTATCTCAATATTTTGCCAATTTTAAAGGTTGACAAAGCTTCTGAAGGATATCCTTAAACCGTTAGGAAAGCGTTACCACCGCAAAATTGTGCAGCCCCAGGTCAGTCCCGCGCCAAGCGCCGGACATACAATAAGATGTCCTTTTTGAATGCGCCCGTCGCCGCTTGCCGCGTGCAAAGCCAGCGGAATCGAGGCTGCCGACGTGTTCGCATGTTTCGTCACCGTCACCACAACCTTGTCGTCGCTCACCTGTAATTTCTGCCCCACGCCGTGCAGGATACGTTTGTTCGCCTGGTGCGGCACCACCCAGTCAATGGCGGAAAGCGACAGCTGAAGAGCGTTTAAGCCCTCCTCCACCGCCGCCGGCATTTTCGTCACCGCATGGCGGAAAATTTCTTTCCCAACCATGAACATCTTTCCCGATGTCATGGTCGAAGACACGCCGCCATTGGTTGCAAGCAATTGCGTATACTGCCCGTCGGAGTGTATCGCGCTATGCAGGACACCCCGGTCGTCATTGCCGCCCTTGCCTTCCTGCGCGTCCAGCAGCACCGCCGCCGCGCCGTCGCCAAACAGGATGCACGTACCCCGGTCAGACCAGTCAAGAATGCGCGAATACGTTTCCGCGCCGATCACCAGCACGCGCTTCGCAGCGCCCGAAACAATAAAACTGTTCGCCACCGTCATCGCATAAACAAAACCGCTGCACGCCGCATTCACATCAAACGCCGCGCCTTTGGTAATACCAAGCCGGTGCTGTATTTTAGTCGCCGTCGAAGGCATCGTGTCGTCCGGTGTCGTCGTGGCGAGGATCACAAGGTCAATCGAATCCGCAGGCACGCCCGCGCGCGCAATCGCCTCCATGCCCGCGTGCACGCCAAGGTCTGAGGTCACCTGCCCGTCGGCGGCAATGTGCCGCTGGTGGATGCCCGTGCGTTCCACAATCCAGTCGTGCTTCGTCTCCACGATGGATTCCATCTCCTCATTGGTCATGATGCGTTCAGGCAGATACGCGCCCGTGGAAAGAACAACTGCGCGGCGCATCAGTCCACCTCGCCTTCGATCACCTGCGCCAGCTCCGCCGAATAATTCGGCATGGGCTGCGTGTCGGTACCGGTAATTTCTTCCGTGATGCGGCTGTTGATATGGTGCGTCACCAGCTCCACCGCCACGCTGATCGCATGGCAAAAGCTGAACGCGTCCGCACCGCCATGGCTCTTCACCGCAATCCCGTTCAGCCCCAGGAACATCGCCCCGTTGCGCTTGCGGTCATCCAGCTTGTCCTTCACCACCTTCATCGCGCCCGTGGCAAGAAACGCCCCCGTCTTGGAAATCGGCGATGCGTTGAACGCATCCTTCAGGTAGGTGCGTATCAGCCGCGCCGTACCCTCGGCGGTCTTCAGCGCAACATTGCCCGTAAACCCGTCCGTCACCACCACGTCCACCACGCCCGCGGCAATATCGTTGCCCTCCACAAAGCCATGATAGTTGATGTCCACATTGGTATTTTTCAGAAGCTGGTTCGCTTCCTTCACCTCGTCGCGCCCCTTCAGCTCTTCGGAGCCGACATTGAGCAAACCGATGCTCGGCCGGTTCAGCCCCAGCACCGCGCGCGCAAACGCGCTGCCCATAATCGCAAACCGGTATAAGTCCTGCGGGCTCGCCTCCACATTCGCGCCAAGGTCAAGCATCACCGATTCCCCTCGAAGCGTCGGGAACAATGCCGCAATGGCCGGGCGTGAAATCCCCGGCAGCGTGCGCAGGATAAGTTTGGACATCGCCATCAGCGCGCCCGTATTGCCCGCAGACACAATCGCGCAAGCTTTACCATCCTTCACCGATTCAATTGCCAGCCACATACTGGACTGCCTCCCCCGGCGCACCGCCAGCGAAGGCTTGTCGTCGCCCGCGATCACCACTTCCGTGTGCTCAATGCGCGAAGCGGCCTTTAATTGGGGAATATCCTGCAGCAACGGCTCAAGGATATAGCGGTTGCCATACAGGATGAAACGGATGCCGGGATGCCGTATCAGCGCCATTTCAGCGCCGCGGAGAACAGAAGCCGGGGCGTGGTCCCCACCCATGGCATCAAGCGCGATAGGTAACTGGATTTGTCCCGTTGGCATGAACAACCGCCAGGATTAGCGGTTTACCTTAGCCTTGGTAACCTTGCGGCCATTATAATGACCATCGGCAGATACATGGTGCGGGCGCTTCAGCTCGCCGGTCGTCTTGTCTTCAACAACGATAACCGGGTTCAATGCGTCGTGCGCGCGGCGCATGTTACGCTTTGATTTGCTGGTTTTCTTTTTAGGTACAGCCATGACAATATTCCTTTTGACGTCAGTAGTAAGGGTGACCCTCTCGGGAGAAAGCGTTGTATATAGCAAAAAAACCGCTTTGGGAAAGCGTTTTTTCACCCTTTTCCCCCTGAAAAGGCAGCCCCCGCGCGCGGCGGGGGCAAAAACATAGGTTATAGTTTAATGAAACAGCAGCTTAGTCTACAATCTCCCAGCTGCCGTCTGGCTGCATACAGGCCTTGCCATAGGTTTCCTGCACCCTCCCGCCCACGGTGGAGCGGCTCTGGTACTCCCGGCAGTAGCGCCCGTCGGTGCGCTCTTCGTCCGCATCGCTATACTGCGCGGAGGCCGCATGTACATAAGCAGGCTGGCGCACAACCCGGGGGGACGGGTAGGCAACCTCTTCTGTACAATGCGAGCCTCCAGCAGCGCCACCGATGGCAGTACCCACTACCGCACCCGTGATGATGGCGGCAGTATGGCCGTTGCCCCTGCCGAACGCATTACCCGCCAGCCCGCCCAGCACCGCGCCTGCAACCCCGCCCACGGGGTTAAAGTTCGGGGCGCAATGCACCACGCCCGTCTGGTAGCCAGTCTGGTAGGAATTATTATCATAGTAAGAATCGCTATAAACCGTCGCCGGTTGCACATACACCACATGCGAATCATAATACCCGCCATGCCCGTAATAACGGCCGTGATCGTAATGGTCATAATGGTTATACCCGCCATGGTAGCCTTCCCATGCGTTGGCGGGTGCGGCACTCGCGCCCAGTGCCATCAGCGCGGTTAAGCTTAAAAGAACGGGGTGTTTCATAACCTGTATACTCCTTTAATGTGATGAGCGGAGTATGCCAAAAGGCGAATAAAGAAACCATGTCGCGAGCATTACAAATGTTTCATCCGCGCCCGCGTAAGTTTAAATCCGCCCGCCACGTTATATAACGATGGCCTAACCCTGCGGCTTCGCTTTCACCGTGCCTGCCCGCGTCTGGTCGGGGTTCAGAGCAGGCTTTTGCCTCGGCTGCTCAGGCTCCGGCTGCGCCGGTGTTTCGGCAGGTGCCGCTGGCGGGGTTTCCGGCGCCGGTTTCGCCGTGGTGTCGGCGGGTGTTTCGGCAGCGGGCGTTTCCGCTGGCGGCGCTTCGGCATGGGGCCGCACCAGCGGCTCCTGGTTCCGCCATAAAATCGCCTTGATAAACGCGCCATACGTGGTTGGCGTGCTCCAGTCCGGCTCCAGCATTGGCGGCGTCCACACCGGGTGCCAGCACCACGCCGTGTAGCTCATATGCTTGTCCCGTATGAACTTATCGGCGAATAAATACCCGAATCCCTCCGCCGTGCCGGAAGTCTTCTTCCCCGGCTCCGGGTCAAATCCCCACTCGGTCACAATCATCGGCTTGTTGAAATACAATCCGTCGAGGTTTTGCTCCCACAGCGCCGGGTCGTTCCCATCCGTCCCCGCATACACGTGCCAGGCATAGGCCGTGTTCGCATCATCAATCGGGTCTTCGCGTATCCCCCGCACATTATACCCCCAGCCGTTGCTGGTCAGGATCACGATATTCTGGCTGTAAAACCGCACCAGCCCCACCAGCTGCTGCCACATCGGCTTCAGCTCTTCCCAGTGCGGGTTGATCTGTGTGCCGTCTTCCATCTCGGGCCACACCGGCTCGTTCCACAGCTCGAACATCACCCGCCCGTCCTGCCCGAACTCCTTGGCCACCTGCCGCCAGAAATCCTTCGCCAGCTCAAAATCCGTGTCATACAAATCGTCCGCCGTGGTATGGTCCGGCGCTTGCTG
Source organism: Alphaproteobacteria bacterium (assembly GCA_025360345.1). Lineage (GTDB taxonomy): Bacteria > Pseudomonadota > Alphaproteobacteria > Rickettsiales > SXRF01 > JANYBV01. The sequence goes on from JANYCJ010000193.1 coordinate 8,364, forward strand.
CATATACGCGTCCGGCACGCCAATCGCCTGCCACACGATAATCACGAACATGCCCGAATCCAGCGCCGCCTTCACATTTTCCTTCAGCAGCTCCATCGTCTGCCTGCGCCCATAATCACGCCACGTACCGGGGTGAATGCTGATGCGCACCAGGTTCGTGTTCCAGTCCGTCGCAATCAGCCCGTAATCCGAAAGCGGCCGCTTATCCCGCGCAATCAGCGGGTCGCCCACCGCCACCCCTTGCAGCACCACTTCCTTATCGCCGTAAAAAATCTGGTTGCCCTGCACATGTAGTCTGTCCGCCGCCCATACCGGCGAAGAAACAAGCAGCATAATCAGGCTTAAATAACGTATCACGCGGCATCCTTCATCGGCACTGCATCGCCGAAACATATCCTGCGCACCCGCTCGCTATGGGCCACAAGGTTTTCCACGCTGCGCGCATAGCGCGAAGCCGCATTGTCAAATGGCGGCACCACCAGGTTGGAAATCACCGAAAACACCGTAAGGTCGGCCAGGTGCATCTCCCCGCCAAAGAAAAAAGCCTTGTCCCCCAGCATCGCCGAAAGCGCATCTATATCCCCGCGCACGATCTGTTCTATCTCCCCCGCGCTGTGCCGGCCCATGCCGTGCTGGTAAAGTTGCTTCTTCGCATAGCCGCGCACCTTCCACTCCGCAATCGGCCTGATCCATCCCGGTATATCGGCTAAAAACTTATCGCGGATAATCGCCCATCCCGCATCGTCCACAAACCGGTAATACGTCGTCGCCCGGTAAATCCCCTCCTCGCACAAATAGCGAATGGCCCGTGTCATTCCCACCTGCTCCGCCGAAAGCCCGGCATACGGGCTCAGCTTATATTTTTCGCACAAATGCGCGATGATGAATTCCGAATCGCCGTGCGTTCCGTCCTCATCCACAATAAACGGCACCTTCCCTTTCGGCGCGCCCTTCAGCGAAACCTTGCTCACCACCTGATGGGGAATGTTCTGCCAGCGCAGGAATGCTTCCACCTTCGCACAAAAGCAGCTGCCGCTACAAACGTCCCACGGCGCAGGAAACTGGTGCAGGGTAAGCATGGATTCATATCCTTAAACATCATTAAACCCCGCTATAATAACAGGGAATCCTTACAAACAGTAAAAAATTCACCCCCCGGCTGGAAATTTTCTTTCGCAGGCCTATATGTTGTAAGCCGCACCCACAGGATGCGCATAAACATACAAACGGAGGGATTCCCATGTACCAGCTTTATTATTCGCCCGGCGCCTGCTCAATGGCCGTACACGTCGTTTTGAACGAACTCGGCGTACCCTATGAGCTTAAACGCATTGAAACCATGAAAGGCGAGCAGAAAAGCGCCGAATTCCTGAAAATCAACCCCCGCGGCCAGATTCCCGTGCTGGTGGACGACGGCAAAACCGTCCGTGAAGGCGCGGCAATCATGCTTTACCTTATGGAAAAGCATAACAGCGCCCTCCTGCCCAAAGGCGGTTATGCCCACGCACAGGCGCTGGAATGGCTCATGTTCGGCAACGCCACCCTGCACCCTGCCTATGGCCGCGGTTTTGGCCTGATGCACGCGCAGGTTCCCGCCGAAACCAAGGATGCCATGATGAAAAACGTTGTGGAAAACATCAATAAATTATGGAAGGAAGTTGATGAAAAGCTTGAAAAGTCGAAGTATATCGCTGGCGAAACCGTCACCGCTGCCGATATTCTCCTCACCGTTATTGCTAATTGGAGCAGCAATTTTCAGGGCATTACACTTGGCAGCAATGTAAAGCGCCTGCTGAAGGAAATCAGCGCCCGCCCGTCCTACCAGAAAGCCCTGAAGGATGAGCAGGTTGAATACAAGGCCGCTGCCTAATCTAACAGAGTTGTAAGTTGACAAAATCCGCGCAAGGCTGCTCAATACTATGAGCGCCTTGCGCGTTTTTTTTTAAGCATGGGGAATAACCATTATATGAGTAGCTTCCGCCGCGCACTCAGCGCCGCAACCTGTGTAATGTGCCTCAGCACCCCTCCCGCTCTGGCCGGTGGCTCCGGCGCAAGCCCGCTGGATATCAAAAAGCCCATGCACATGGATAATGAGTTTAATCCATCAGACAACATCCCCCTGAACGTCCCCAAGCCGGATCCGCGCTTCGGCAACAACCCCGCCCTCAACAACCTCGTCGCCCCGCAGGAAAAGCTCGCCCCCACCATTGAGCAGCAGGACGAACAGCAAATGGAAAAAGACTTCGAAAAAACCGATGCTGAAAAAGCCGCCGAATCAGCCAAAACGCTGCAGCGCAATCCCGCCGCCGTCACCCGCGCACCCGCCAACCCCTCAACTACCCCCGCCAATGCCCCCTCGCACGCCACGCTCTCTCCCGGCAAATCGCCCCGCGGCGGCGCGCAGCCCGCACAAGCAACAAGGGGCACGCAAGCCTCCGGCGCCGTCACCCCGGCAGTAGCGCCCGCCGCCTTGGC
>JANYCJ010000021.1 GCA_025360345.1 Alphaproteobacteria bacterium
GGAGCATTCCGTAGTGCTGATCCGCGGTGGCCGCGTAAAGGATTTGCCGGGCGTTCGCTACCACATCATCCGCGGTACGCTGGATACTCAAGGTGTTAAAAACCGTAAACAGTCTCGCTCCGCTTACGGCGCGAAACGTCCGAAATAATTCGTCCGAAATAATAGGAAGCAACTATGTCACGTCGTCGTGCCGCTATTAAAAGAGAAGTTCTGCCGGATGCAAAATTCGGTGATGTTGTATTGACCAAGCTCATCAACACCATGATGTATGATGGCAAGAAGTCTGCTGCAGAAACGATTGCTTACGAAGCATTCGATATCATTCAGAAGAAAACCAGCCAGGACCCGCTGAAATTCTTCCACGATGCTCTCGATAACATTAAGCCTTCCGTCGAAGTGCGCTCGCGCCGCGTCGGTGGTGCAACCTACCAGGTGCCGACCGAAGTGCGCGAAGAGCGCCGCCTCGCTCTCGCCCTCCGCTGGTTGATAAACGCAGCCCGCGAACGCAAGGAAAAAACCATGCGCGACCGCATCGCAGCAGAGTTGATGGATGCAGTCAATGGCCGCGGCGGCGCCGTGACCAAGCGCGAAAATACCCACAAAATGGCAGAGGCTAACAAAGCCTTCTCGCATTATCGCTGGTAAGGAAAGTATCTAATGCCACGTACGACACCGTTAAAAGATTATCGCAATATCGGGATTTGCGCGCATATCGATGCTGGTAAGACCACCACCACCGAGCGTATCCTTTATTACACCGGCAAATCGCATAAGATCGGCGAAGTGCACGAAGGCGCCGCCACCATGGATTGGATGGAGCAGGAACAGGAGCGCGGCATCACCATCACCTCGGCTGCCACCACCTGCTACTGGAACGACCATCGCATCAACATCATTGACACCCCCGGCCACGTGGACTTCACCATCGAAGTAGAGCGCTCCATGCGCGTGCTCGACGGCGCCGTAACCGTGTTCGATTCCGTAGCTGGCGTAGAACCCCAGTCCGAAACCGTATGGCGCCAGGCCGATAAATACCATGTGCCCCGCATCTGCTTCGTAAACAAGATGGACCGTATCGGCGCAAACTTTGACCGCACCGTTCAGATGATGATCGACCGCCTCGGCACCCGCCCGATGGTCATCAACTTCCCCATCGGCTCCGAAGACAAATACGAAGGCGTTGTCGACCTCATCAAGATGAAAGAAATCGTCTGGAAGGGTGAAGAACTCGGCGCAGTATTCGAAGAGCTCCCCATCCGCGCAGAACTCGCCGACAAAGCGAAAAAACTCCGCGAATCGATGATCGAAATGGCTGTCGAAATGGACGACGCCCTCATGGAAAAATTCCTTGACGGTGCTGAGCCCTCCGAAGCCGAATTGAAAGATTGTATCCGCAAAGGCACCGTAGCCTTCAAGTTCGTACCTGTGCTCAACGGCGCGGCCTTTAAGAACAAAGGCGTACAGCCCATGCTCGACGCAGTGGTGGATTTCCTCCCCAGCCCGCTCGACATCCCGCCCATGGAAGCGCATGTACCTGATTCTGAAGAAATGGTGATCCGCAAGGCAGACGACGGTGAAAAGCTTTCCGCCCTCGCCTTCAAGATTATGACCGATCCTTTCGTAGGCTCGCTCACTTTCGTGCGCGTCTATTCCGGCACGCTGACTTCGGGTTCTTACGTGCAGAATACCGTAAAGGACAACCGCGAACGCGTAGGCCGTATGCTGCTGATGCACGCAAACAGCCGCGAAGACGTGAAAGAAGCCTATGCTGGTGACATCGTTGCCCTCGCAGGCCTCAAGAACACCACCACCGGTGACACCATCTGTGACATCGATCATCAGGTGATTCTGGAGCGCATGGAATTCCCAGAGCCCGTTATCGAGCTCGCTATCGAGCCCAAAACCAAAGCCGACCAGGAAAAGATGGGTATCGCTCTCTCCCGTCTCGCCTCGGAAGATCCTTCGCTCCGCCTTTCCACCAACGAAGAAACCGGCCAGACCATCCTGAAAGGGATGGGCGAACTCCACCTCGAAATCATCGTGGACCGTATGCGCCGCGAATTCAAAGTGGAAGCAAACGTAGGCGCGCCGCAGGTGGCATATCGTGAAACCATCACCCAGAAGCGCGAAGTGGATTACACCCACAAGAAGCAATCGGGTGGTACTGGTCAGTACGCGAAAATCAATCTTGAAATCGAACCGCTGCCACCAGGCTCCGGCTTCGTATTTGAGTCCAAAGTTGTCGGCGGTGCCGTTCCTAAGGAATACGTCCCGGGCGTACAAAAAGGCTTTGAGTCGTCCCTGTCCAATGGCGTAGTCGCAGGCTTCCCCACGATCGATTTCAAAGTAACGCTGGTTGATGGCGGCTACCACGATGTGGATTCCTCCGTACTCGCCTTTGAAATCGCAGCCCGCGCCGCATTCCGTGAAGGTATGCCAAAATGCGGTCCTGTGCTTCTCGAACCCATCATGAAAGTCGAAGTCGTAACCCCTGAAGATTACATGGGTGATGTCATCGGCGATCTCTCGTCCCGCCGTGGCCAGGTAACTGGCATGGACAGCCGTGGTAACGCCCGCGTAGTAGATGCAATGGTGCCGCTTGGCTCCATGTTCGGCTACGTGAATACCCTGCGTTCCATGTCTCAGGGTCGTGCACAATATTCCATGCAGTTCGACCACTATGAACAGGTGCCGAGCAATGTGGCTGAAGAAATCAAAAAGAAGGTGGCCTAGTCACCAGCTAGTTTTTTAACCAGATATTTATTATCGATCACTCATCGGAGAATTGAGTATGACCAAAGAGAAATTTGACCGTTCTAAACCCCATTGCAACATCGGCACCATCGGCCACGTGGATCATGGCAAGACGTCATTGACGGCT
>JANYCJ010000069.1 GCA_025360345.1 Alphaproteobacteria bacterium
AAATAATGCTCTTTTCATGGGCCTTGACATTTCATTAACCTTTAGAAAAAGACATAGCGGATTTCTGTAATTTTATATATACTAAATGTATGGCAGGTGTACGTTTTTTCTCAGGTGGACGTGATCGGGACGGTAAGCAAAGCCTTGCCCGCGCAATCCTGAAGCTCGAAATGGAAAAGGGCGGCAAGCTCGACTCCCGCGAGCGATTCAAAATGATTATGGACATGAAGATGAAGGCCAGCAAAAAGCAAGTCAACATCAAAAATGGCGGGCGCATCATGTCTACCAAAGCCGAACGCGCACTCAAAGAAGTGGCGATGAAAAAGGCGGCCAAGGAACAAAAAGCGATTCGCCAGCGCGTGATCGTGGAAAAGAAAATCTTCAGCAACGGTATGGTGCAGCGCAACGGTAAGATTATGGACGTTGCGGGGAACGTGGTTGCGAAAATTAATGTGAAGAACGGTAAGATGGTGACGAATAACGGCACCGCGCTCGGCGATTACAAGCCGAAAAACGGGCGCGTGAACGCTGCCATTTTCGACGCAATTAACAAGCACAGCCCCTATTTCATCAACCTGCAAAAGATGCAGGCGATGCAGGCAGCAGGGATTGACCCGCGCACGGGAAAGCCGCTGAATGAAGCGACCATCAATGTGCATGGCAATAGCTCGGCGGCGATGCATGGCGGCAACTACCAGTCTATGGGCTCGATGCATTTCCTGCAAAATAATGGCGGGACCCAGTCTTCTAATCATTTTGCTGAAGACAGGCCGATGTTCTTTGACGGTGTGGACGGGCCGAAGAGTGTGGCCTCGACCGCGTGGGGCGCGATGAGCCAAAACGTTTGGGGTACGTACGGCGACAACGTGTGGGGTACTTCAGGCGACAACGTGTGGGGTTCGCAAAACGCCGATATTTGGGGCGGTGTGGGCTTTACGCTGTGGGGCACGAAGGGCGCGAACGTGTGGGGCACGGGTAACGGCAAGAACATGCTGAAGCCCGTGGGCAACATGCTGCGCAAGCTGTTTGGCCGCGTGAGCAAGAATACAGTTAAGGCGTTTAATGCATCGCGCGGCGGCCAGCCGGGTTCGCGCGCAACGAGCGCTTCTTCACGCGGTGGTGCAAGTGCGGGGCCGAGGGGTCCGGCGGGGCCAAGGGGTCCTTCGGGGCCAGTCGTACGCGGTGGCGGCGGTCGCCGTTAGCGCACTGCTTTTAGCGCCGCTCTATTAAGTGAATTTGGCGGCTTCTTCGGCGGCGCGCATCAGGGCGCGGGCCTTGTTCAGGGATTCCTGATATTCGGATTCGGCGTCGGATTCGGCGACAATACCGCCGCCAGCCTGAATATGCAGGCGGCCATCTTTGATGAGGCCGGTGCGAAGGGCGATGCAGGTGTCCATGTTGCCGTTGGCGGAAAAGTAGCCGATACAGCCCGCGTAGAAGCTGCGGCGCTCGGCTTCAAGTTCATCAATGATTTCCATAGCGCGGATTTTGGGAGCGCCGGAGACGGTTCCGGCGGGGAAGCCTGCGATGAGCGCGGAAAGCGCATCGAAGCGGGGGTCCATTTCGCCGACCACGTTAGAGACGATGTGCATGACGTGGGAATAGTTTTCGATCTGCATGCGCATGGTGGTTTGCACGCTGCCGATTTTGGCGACGCGACCTACGTCGTTGCGGCCTAAATCGAGGAGCATGAGATGCTCGGAGATTTCTTTGGGATCGGAGAGCAGATCGGCGGCGAGGAGGCGGTCTTCGTCGCGGTCGCGGCCACGCTTGCGGGTTCCGGCGATGGGACGGATGGTGACTTCGCCGTCGCGCAGGCGCACGAGGATTTCGGGGCTGGAGCCAACGAGGGCATAATCGCCGAAGTTTAAGTAAAACAGGAACGGCGAAGGGTTTAGCTGGCGCAGGGCGCGGTACATGGAGAAGGGCGGCAGGGAGAAGGGGGCGGAGAAGCGCTGCGAGAGCACCACCTGAAAGATGTCGCCGGCGCGCATGTAGTCTTTGGCCTGGTCAATCATGCCATCGTAATGCTGGCGGGTGGTGTTGGATGCGAAATCAGACATGGCCACCGCGTCATAGTCGCGCTTGTCGGGCGTGGGCAGGGGGCTTGCGAGTTTGTCCAGCACATAGCGTATGCGGGCGAGGGCGGCGGCGT
>JANYCJ010000070.1 GCA_025360345.1 Alphaproteobacteria bacterium
CTTATGGGTGCCATAGCCATCCTTCGGGTTGCTGCCCACCGCCGACATATTTTCTTTGATAAAGCTCCGCGAGCTATTGTAAATGTCGGCCAGCCCCAGCTCGTCGCGCGCGTAGGAAAGCACTTCCTTATATTGCGGAAGTGTCAACAAATCCGGGTCACTCGTAAACGTGGCCACCTTCGCCTTGAGCTTGGCGGCCTGCTCAAGCGTAATGTCGTTGATAATCATCACGGCGGTGCCGTCGCCGACTGCTGCCGCCACCGACTCCTTGCGGTTGGCAAACACCACCCCTCTCTCACCCACGGGCTTTCCTTCATAATCGGTAATGGGCTGCCCCGCCTTGGCATTGTCGGCGGGATACACCAGCGGCTCACCGCCTCCATGCAAATTCGGCACCGGCAGCACGAACTTCGTGGCCTTCGGTATCACCTGCATCGTCTTTTCCTTGGCAAAATCGATCTCGGCAGCCTTCAGCACCAGTGGGTTGTTCATCTCAGTGCGCGTAGCATCCTTGCCCACCACATCCGCGATGGTTTCCTGAACATCGCTGAACTTCGCCCGCCCAAGCGTGCCCTGTGCTTGTTCAAAGCGTTCCACCAGCCCTGCGCCCACAATGGTCTCTTCCCGCAATACCTTAAAATCACCCTTCACCAGCGCCTGTATATCGCCCCCTTGCAAGTCAGCTGCGTTCGAGGCAATCTTCAGCAGCGTGTCATGCGCGCGCTTTACCGCCTCAGCCCTGTCCTTTTTGCCCTCTGTCAGCAGCCGTTTCACGGCCTCTTCCACATTATCGCCATCCATGTGCTTCTCATACTGGATGGTAAGCGATGTAAGTTTGGCAACGCTTGGTATTTTCATAGCATCTCGCTCCAATAAGGTGATCCAAAGCCATCATAGCCCATTCACCTTAAAAAACATTAACCAAAATACGTGTTTTTACAGTGTGGAACATGATGATAGTGGCTCACCATGAAACAACATATTGTATTGGAATAAACTTATGGTGCTGCTCAGGCGAATCGGACACCCAGCCCCCCCATTACTTAATACCGGCTATTGAGTCTATTTCAATTATTTTTTCCCTGTAAATTGGCTGTAAAACAGAGAATAGTACCGAAGAAGAGTTCGGGATAGACTCCATCCACCACCGTTTATTGTTGTATATCTATCTAAAATACAAATCTGTCCGTCAGGCCCGCACATTGCGGGCCTTATTTTTGCTATCTTGACCAGAGATATTTGAAATAGCCAGAATACCGTATTTTTGGCGCTATTTACTTACTAAGCGATACTAATGGTCACAACGTCGCAGGTGAATGTTGCAACATTGCTGCTGTCTCAAGTCCGCTTCTGTGAATGGCCTGAACGCAGGTGGTCGAATAATCTTGAATAAATTTACAGCTCAAGTCTTATTCAATTTCTAATTGCCGCAGCGCGTCATTAATACTCGCCGTGCGTTTTTGCATCCGGCCATCCGTTGCGAACTCCCAATGTTCCAGCCCGTAAGCGCGGTACTGCTGGCCAGCTGTGTCGTGCCAGGTATATTCAAATTGTACGGCAATTTTATTATCGCAGAATAGGAAAAGTTCCTTCTTCAATTTATAATCCAATTCCTTTTCCCATTTGCGGGTGAGGAGCGCGATGATAGCCTCACGGCCTTGTACAAATTCATGACGGTTGCGCCAAACGCAGTCTTCCGTATAGGCAAGCGCAACTTTCTGTGGATCGCGCGTGTTCCATAAATCTTCCGCTATTTGTACTTTCTGTTGAGCAGATTCCAAAGAAAATGGCGGTTTTATCATCATGGCATCCTTTTGAAATAATGGGGTGGGTTTAAAGCCCACCCCATAGAATTATGCGGCTTTCGCTACGTTTTTTAGGCTAACCAATGGGAAATCAATATCGGTTTTGACAACTTCGTTGATGTAATTGGTGAAGGTATTGAAGGCGACAATGGTTACGATATCCAGGATTTCACTATCGCTGTAACCAGCGGTGCGCACGGCCTGCACGTCGCCATCGCCGACATGCCCGCGCGCGTCAACGACCTTACGTGCGAAGGTAAGCGCCGCCTGTGTCTTGGCATCATCCGACTTTGCATTCAGGTTATTTGCCAGTTCATTTTCTGCAATCTTATTCATCTTTCCCAGCATTGTGTGGGCAGATGCACAATATTCGCAGCCATTGGCACCCGCGACGGTGAGGGCGAGCTGTTCACGCAATCCGCTGCTTAATCCGCTTGCGCCAAACCCGGTGAATCCCGCCACAGCAAAACCAAGTGATGAAGAAGAATGGGCAAGTGTTGTGAACATGTTGGGCGTACTGCCAAGCATTTTTTTAACTCCGGAAAGCAGGTCTTGTGATTTGGCATCTGGGCTTGTGTTTGGTTGAATGCGTGACATAGGGCTTCTCCTGATTTGCTAGTGGTAAAATGATGTGAGCGGTGTTGCTTACCCGTTCAAGCTATACAGATCGGTATACCAAGTCAATCGATTATTACTAATTCATATGTCATATATTATATCTATAAAAAACATTATTATATATTGGTATAGAAACGAATAGGCCCATTAAAAATAAAAAATAATATGCAGGTAATATCTGATTATGATATACGCATTAGTGTATATATGGAGTGAAAAGGTACGCTATGTCTAGCCCATCCAAACGCGATCAAATAATCGATGTTGCGCTGAACCTGTTTTATCAAGGTGGGTTTAACGCCACTGGCGTCGACAAAATCACTGCTGAAAGCGGTGCTACCAAGAAGACGATCTATTCGCATTTCAGATCAAAGGATGAGTTGATTCTCGCCACGCTGCGTCGGCGCGATGAGCTGTTCAGAAATAATTTTATGCGTAGCGTCGAGCGCTTGGGCAAAACCCCGCGGCAAAGGCTTGATGCGGTGTTTGATACAATTGATGTATGGTTCAATAGCAGGCATTTTTCCGGCTGCATGTTTATTAACGCTGCTGCAGAATTCTCAGAGCAGGATAATCCGTGCCACATTGTTTGTGCAGAACACAAGCGCCTCATGTTCGAGTATATCCGTGAGCTTGCCGAAAATGCCGGGGCAAAAAATCCCGGCGAACTTTCCCAGGAATTAAATCTTTTAATAGAGGGAGCAACCGTTCAGGCCCATGTTTGCGGTGATAAAAAAGCAGGTATTAAAGCGAAAGAAATGGCGCAGTTGTTTATAGACAGGGCGTTGGGTGATAATCGCTGAAAACTATTAAAATTGGGCTTGGGTGCTTTATCAGGTCACCCTTTTCAGTCGGGGGTTTCATAGAATTCTTTGCAAAAAAGTATTTTTGCACCTCATACAGCTTACGATGCTCAAATTAAGTTATCACTGAGGGGCTTACAAATCATAAAAGGTTTTCTATGCTGGTAAAGGCAGGTAAAAGAAAAATTCTTGGAATTAATCTAGAGAATTTCTTCAATCTTATAAGCGCAATAATTTGGATTACAGTTGTTTCCATAACGCTGCTTCGTAGTGTGCATATGCCGGATTTATGGCCTGCAACGCAAGCCAGGTACTCCTGTTTTTCTTTAGTCCGCCGATTCTATATTTTATTACAACGATTGGTTTTTTAGATCAGCCCTGCGTGCTGCTTGCTCTAATTATAGGCATACTGCCAATCAAGAATCGCATGTCAAATATAGCCACATAAAGTGCGGCTTGAAATTGGCACGCCGGAAAAGCAGGCTTTGGCACAAGCTCGCAACGTTAGCAAGGCACGTGCGTTCCTATAATCTTATGATACTGCTTGCATATGCGTTATTTACATGGATTAACTCGAAAGGCCGCCCATGCCTTACGCATTGTAAGTATTATGTTATCAAACAAAAATAGTCGCCCTTTCCCGCTACAGCTACCGGTTAGCTCTCATATGTATATGGGGCTCGTGGCAATTGTATATCTTGCAGTGCGCTCTTGCTATTGGAGCATCATACCCATAGACGACGGGCGCTATTATTATGATATCCTGAAAACATATACTGCAAATCCATTCAACCTGATGGCGGGCTCCGCAGACCATAACGCGCAGCTTTGGATGTTAGTAGCGGGCGTACCCAATGTCTTCATGCCCGATAATTTCGTAGCCTTCAATATCTGGCTTAGTCTGTTGAGTGTCGGCTCAGTCATAGCCATGCATTCGATTATCAGGATTCTCACCAGCCGTTTTTTGAATGAAAGGGAAATCGCCCTTACCAGCCTCGTTGTGGCCTTCAACCCTTCGATTCTATGCAACCTGATGCATTTCAGCCCTGATATGGGAATCTACCTTTTCATGACCTTCACGCTGTGGGCGTTGTTGAAAGAGAAAAAAAACCTGGCCATAGCTGCAGGATGCTTGTTGGTATTTTCCAAAGAACAAGGTGTTGCCTATCTTGCTTTGCTGCACCTTTTTTATGCGTACCGGGCACCGCAATGGCGCGATAAATGGCATCTTCTGCTGCGTAACTCTGCCAGCCTGGTTTACCCCTATGCCCTGATGCTAATTTATGCCTGGTATAAAACTCAGAAACTGCATGAGCTTTACTTCTTCTCTAATCCCCACATATATACCGGCGCTCAGAGCAATTCGTTCATGATGTATATGCTGATGTGTTTTGTACTGAATACAAACTGGCTGATAACTACTATCATCCTCATCTGTACTGCCCGCATGGCAGCGGTTCCCCCTCAGAGCCCCGTATTAAGCCAATATCGCGCTAGCTGGCCCGCCTATGCGGGATTGTTCCTGAGCGTACTGACTATCGTCTTAGGCGTAAGGCACTTCTGCAATGACCGCTACATGATAGCCTTTAATTTCGTGCTTATGCTTTGCTTCATCTACGTCCTTCCCACGATCAAAGCTAAAATACGTCAAGCCTTTCTGGCCGCAATGGCGCTGCTAATGTTTTGCCAGAATTTCCGCACCATCGACCCTGTTAGCTTGCAAATATTTTGCAGTACGCATCTGGGAAGTCATCCAATCCTTTATTTTTCGTCTAGTGATTGCCTGTTCCATCGTGAGGTGCATCTGGCCAGGCGCGATGCATATGTATACAATCTCGAATACATGAATCTGGTACGCATTCAGGAGGAAATGGTGCGGAAATTCGGAACCGATAAGATATATCTGGGCCCGCCGAGCTTTAATTTGATCCCGGCTGTGCACCGCATAGATAAGCTTCCTGAAGCCTTTAGCGCCTTCGAGCCACCCGCAGGTTTTTATTTGCTCGAATTCGCCTTCGAAAAAATTCGCCTCCCGAAGCAAATAAGAACTCACTATGTAAGCAGCGGCCCACCCCAACCCGTATTTGTGGATGGCTATAGCCTGATTGTACAACAATTCATTAAAGAATAATGCGCAAAGCCAGCTATTTTTTCTGAAGCTGGGCAATGATGCCGCTTAGGCGTTTATCTTCTTTTTCCTTAAGGAAGCAATGATATTGGAAAATAACCCCTTGCCGCAATTTTTCTAAATAGGTTTCATCAAAACCGTAGGTGTGACGCATATCCGCAATGACCTCGGCTGGCGCTTCGGCTGCAAACCCGCTTGCAAGTATAATCCCGTAAGCTTCAGGCGTAATTTCTGCTTGTGCTGCGCTTAAACGCGCAAATTCGGGATATAGGCTGGGTTTAACGGCGATATAGGCATAATAAGGCCGCCCATCATCCACCACGCCACACACATAGACCACTACGGCGGAATCTTCATCCGCTTTCAGTAAGGCATTGGTATCGGGAAGTGCGAGCGCGCCGGTATGATCGAATGAGAAAGTTGCCATGGAAGGTTACACGATGCCTGCCGTTTGTCCTTGCGGCGGCGCGCTACCTGAGCGTAAGGGTATTTTAGTGTCACCTGTAGCATTGGCCATGGCATAATTCTGAGGTTTGGCTTTACCCGCTTCCTGCTCTAGAGCATTAGTAGTCGGCATATCGCTCGCAGCCACCACCTGGTCAATAACAGCATTGCCTCTCCCGCCCGGTACGCCGGAACCATCACGCCCCGAAGCGCCACCAGCAGTGGAACTCCGGATCGTAACCTTGATAGGGGCAGGCGGCGCAGGAGCTTTGTCCGCATCGTCTTTATTTGTATCCATAGTTTTGGTTGGAGTATCTTTCTTATCCGCAGCCGGCGGGCCCATATCCGTAGCCAATGTAGGCGAAGCGGATTTTTTCGCATCCTTTGCTGCCACATCCATCTTGCGCTCTTCGGCTAGCAGCATAAGTTTCAGGCTGTCCTGGTAAATCTCAGAACCGCTCATATAAGCAAGCCGCTTGGTAAAAGAATCCATTTCGCGCTTCACGTCGATCAGCGGGTCCAGTTGCTTATTCGCGTCAATCAGCGCCTTCGCCGCATCCAGATATGCCTCGCGAACGGTTTCGCGCGGGAAGAAACGTTCTTTTTTCAGGTATGTATTAAAGCTGCGCAAGTCTTCGGTCTCAACTTGTAGCTGCGGCGTGGTAAGTGTTGCCCCGCGGTCGGCAAATGCCTTGACCCGGTCTTCGGTGGACATGCCCTTGGAAGCCCCCCGGCTATCCGATAATACGCGTTCTTTCGCTTGCGCCATATATTGATCCAGCGCCTGTTGGCGTTGCATTTCAGGTGAAAGGGTTGGTTCGGCCGCGGGCGGTGCTGCTTTGGCCGCTGCCTGCATGGGGGGGGCTTTATCGGCAACCGCGCCCACCCAGCGCTCGGCAATCTGTACATCGTCTGCCAGGCCACCCAGTAGCAATGCCACCCGTTCCATATCCTGGCGTTTCTCTACGCCATTCGGGTAGCCCTTTGCAGCCCGGTCCAAGACTTGTTTAAGTTCCTGAAGCTTTTCGGGATCTTCACGTATCACCGCAATTTTACCAGCGATGGCTTTTTCAATGCGTTCAGAGCGCACCTCTTGTAATACCTTCACAAAACGGTCGGCCTGTTTCGCATCTTTGAATACGGTTTCGCGCAGATAGGCCATGTCCTGCGGCGCGAGCGGCTGGGCTGGCGTATCTATACCCGTCCGGTTGAGCACAGATTCGCGTATCGCTGTCAGGCGCGGATCTTTGGTGCTGTCAAACGCTTCGGCTAACTGCTCCTGCTGGCGTTTCACCACTCCCAGCTGCTCGCTATTGCCGATCAGCGTGCCTGCCAGCCGCTGGGTATCTACCGGGTCTTTGCCGCGCATGAACTCCATAAGTTGTGCATCAGGCGCTGCCTTAGTAAGCAACGACTGCAATTGCTCCACATCACGTTTCCGCGCGGTGTCGTCTCCATAGCCTTTCACCGCGCGTTCCAGTATTGCATTTGCCTCGGCAAAAACTGCAGGATCTTTTTTCAGGTCGGCGATTCGCTGTTCAGCCTTGGCCTGCTGGCTGACTATGCTGATATATTGCTCAGCCAGCTTTTTGTCGCCGCCAAATTTGACATCGGCCAGATATGTGACATCTGCTGCACGTTCGCGCGCCTTTTTGCCCCGTTCCATATCCTCCGCAATATGGCTGAAATCAGGCAGCTCTGCCTTATTCATTGTAAAGGCGGGTTCCGGCTTAGAACGCCCCAATACGCTGATAGGCGCGTTTGTTGCCGCTTCCCTTTTCGATTCAGGCGGCGGAAGCTCCAGCTGCCCTGTTGCGATGCGCGTACGGATAGCCGCGAGCTGTGGGTCGGTGCGGTCTCTCAGTGCTCCTGCCATCATTGCCTGGCGTTGCATACTCTTGATAGTTTCGTCGATCTCTATTTTGGCCGATTCCGCTATCTTCAATGAACTAAGCGCGCTGCGCTGGGCACTAACAGCATCGCTATCTCCACGCACAGCAGTAGGCACGGGCGCACCATTATAATCCACCATCCCTTTCTGCCAATCAATCTCCTCGCGCACCAGGTTGGAAAGCTTGTTAAGCGTTTCCATATTGCTGTAATCTATTTTCCCGGTTTCCGGATTTGCTAGCTGATTGGAGTATCGCTGGGCCATGCCGATCATTTTTTGATTGGTGCTGGGATCTGCGCCAAACATCCTGTCAACGCGCTTGTCCTCTTCCGCATAAAGCGCTTCATCAGATTTTTTCAAGCCATAAGAAACAGCAGCCGTGACCGCCAGCGCCACCAGCAGCGTGCCGCCCGTGGTGATAGTGCCCCCTAACAGGCCAAGCCCCTCGGTCAGTCCGCCAATCGCGGCGCCGCCTCCAAGGCCTCCAAGGAAACCAGCCGTATCCTCCACCACAATACGCCCGATACGCTCCTGAACGCCCACCCCTTCGCCCGAAGTGCGTTCGGCATAACCCAGGTTTCCGCCGCCTTCGATCGCCACGTTCGAGGCGCGTAAACCCGTATTCACAAAAGTTGCCACCGGTCCAAGCTTGCCCATCACCTTGGATACGTTGCCTTCTGTTTTCCCAAGCACATGCAGCGCGTCGTCCGCCATCCCCGCGCTATTGGGGATAAGGCTGCCTGTGGAAGCAAGAACACCCTCTTTATCACCTTTTCTCAGTGCTTCGGAGATATGGATAATATCGAGCGCAGCTGCAGAGGCATTGGCCCCCACGCCATTACGGGCGTTTTGCCGCGCCAGCGCCGCCTGCAATGCTTTGCGGTTTGCGCCACCGGGGCGCGCCGCGCCTTCGT
Source organism: Alphaproteobacteria bacterium (assembly GCA_025360345.1). Classification (GTDB taxonomy): domain Bacteria; phylum Pseudomonadota; class Alphaproteobacteria; order Rickettsiales; family SXRF01; genus JANYBV01. The sequence continues at coordinate 8,604 of JANYCJ010000070.1, forward strand.
TGCCAGTCCGTCCGCCTTCACCTTCAGCCATGCCCTGTCCCGGCGCGGTCTTGCCGGGCGGCGTATAATCTACCTTAAGCGGCGGTTTACCGCCCTCTGCTGCCCGGTCGGCAGCCACGCTACCGGCCACATCGTCAATGGCAATGGCGGGGGCAGGGCGCTGCTGCGCCACGCCCGCCATATCCCTGGGGGCACCGGCTAAACCTTCACCAACCAGCGCTGCCGCACCAGTGCCGCCGGAGGGGGTTTCTTTCTGGGGCAGGCCTTCCGGAGTATTAGGGGTGAATGCACGATTGGTGCGTGGCGGTTCTTGCGCTGCGCGTGCCGGGACATCCGGGGCAGGGGCGCTAGCCTGCCCACGTGCCATGCCCGGCTGCATCTGCTCCATAGCACCGACCGAAAGGCCCACGGTTTCGCGCCCGTATTCGGCTCGTGGCGTGGTACCCAGCAGTTTTTCTGCATCGGTGAGGATAGCTTTCATTTCCTCAACCGGAACCGGTTGCGCGGCTTCATTGAACTTCGGTGATAAAAAGGCCTGAATGCGCTCTTTGATGCGGATCATGGCGTCCATCGCCTCGGGCGTGGGTTTGCCATCGGCATCCATCGCAGAGGGCTTCAGCAGGTCTTTGGCCTCAAATGGCGTCAGGGCTTCAGGGTTTTTTGCTTTGCCGACCACATTAGTGAAGTCGTTCATCAGCGTGTTAATGCGGTTAAGCAGGTTGTCCTTGCCTGCCTCGCCCTGGCGATTGGCGCTGGGGATAGCCTCAAGTTTAAGCAATGCTCCGCGGTTGAACACTGGTTTCGGTTTTTCCACCGGCACGTCGGGGATAGGGGCGGGCGCTTGCGCGCGCCGTGCAGCGCCGGGATTGCGTTCCTGCTCCACCCGAACCGTTTCTGCGAAGCTTGCAGAGTCCAGCATGGCTGCACTACTTTCGCGCGTCAGCATTTCGAACATCGCGGGATTTGTCTTCATCGCTTCACCCAGCGCCTTCGGATCAGCCGCGACAAGCTTGCCGCCCTTCAGGTCGAGCGTGGTCGCCACTCCACCCTTGCCGTCTGGAATCTGAACGCTGATCTCAAGGGGAACGGCTGCCGGCCCCAGCGCGGCGCGGGATTCCACAATGCGCTGCACGAAGTCAAGATTGGGTTTTAGTTTTTCAGCATAGAGCGCGTCGGCGTCACCTGCGTTGACATTGATGTTCTTTTTGTCAAAGAATCGCCCTGCCGCCACCGGATCTGAAATGGTAATCCGCCCCGAAGCCATATCGCCCTGCATAATCAGGCGCTGCTGTCCCTTGCCCCCGTTATTGTCAAACACCTCTATCACGACGTTGCGGCCAACCTGATCGGAGAACCGCGCTTCCACTTGCGTGGACACCCGCTGGTGTTCTATGAGCACCTGCCGCGATGCCACGGCCCGCCCCTCTTCGGGGTTCGCCATCCGGTCGGCGGCGCGTATCATGGCGCGGTCAATATCGGCGGCGATAACGGTTACCTTAACCGGATTTTTGCGCCCTTCGCTAAGCGACAGCATGGTCGCATCCGGGCTTGGACGCTCAAAAATAATATGTGGCCCGTCGGGCTGCTGCTGCATCATCGTGCTGACGCGCCCGCGTATAACGCTTGCTTCCGCCGATCCCAGATCAGCCTTATTGATCTCCGGGCTGTTTATCTGCGCCGGGCCAAGCAGCGGGCCGCGGATCTGGTCGGTGCTGCCATAAATGAAATCGATCTTGTCGGGTGCGAACCCTGCATCCTGCGCCAGTTGCTGGCGAACATCCGCAAGTCCTTTGCTCTTGCCTGAACCCGGCCCACCAGCAACGGTAATGAATCGTCGCTCAGCGGAAGAATGCTGTGTAATGCGCTGCTGTTCGCCGCTGGCAAACCGGCTTTCAAGCGCCGTTGTCACCAGCGCTTTCGCTTCCTGTCTTACAACCGTATCATAATAAAGCACTGCGGCGCGCTCGGCGATGAGGCCTTTGACCTCTTCGGGGCTGAATTTCGCAGCGTCGGGTTTTTGCAGGTTTGTCTCGATTTCTTTTTTCGCCATCCCATAGGCGAGCTTGCGGTCGTCGCTCAACCCCTGTCCGTCATTGGCACTCGCGGCCTGCATTGCCTGGCGCGTGTCGGCATATTCGGCATTCATGCGGCTGGTGAAATCCGCCATCTGCTCGGGCGGAATTGCCGCCATCACATTGGCCACAATAGGCTTTAGGCCTTGTTCATCCACGCTTGTTTGCGCATTCATCACGACCGAGGCGATAGTTTCCTGCAAGACTACGCGTTCGGGCCGCCACGCCTGCAATGCCGTAACATCATCTACACCGGTTGCCCGGTTAAGCCTGTCCAGCGCATCAAGATCGGGGCTGAATACATTTGCCGGGTCGAGATATGTAAAAGGCCCGTTTCGGCTCGCATTGGGAATATTATAGGGAGTTAAATCCGCAATGGCAGCCCTCCCTCCCGGGCCGTCCGGCGCTCCTCCGGCTGCCGGGGCGGTACCGTTATCCATGGCGGCGGCGGGTTGACCGAGCGATACTTCCGGCAGTCCGCCATCGGGCGTCCCTAATTTCGCGGCAATAGTTTTAAGCGCATTGGTAAGCCCGGCTTCGTCGCCGTTAATGGTGGCCACGCCATAGGGGTCGCTATTCAGTTCAGGAAACACCACGGCGTTGCCGCGTGAATCTATCACCCTGATTTCCGCATCCCCATTATTTTTTACGATAATGGAAACTTCGCCTGTCTGGAACTGTACACGGGCCGTTTTAGCGCCTTCCAGCGAATGCCCGGGAAGGTCTGCGGCTGCATGGGGTTCGAATTCGACAAGTGGAGGAACAACCGCGGTGCCCGGTGGCAAATCGCCACGCACGGCAGTACGCACCTCTTCCATCGTAATATCCCTATCATCGCCACGCGTTCGCGCAACCGGCTTGCCTTTCTCATCGACGTTGTAGTCATTCAATACGCGGTCAACAGCTTTGACGATATTGCTTTTGATGCGGATACTTTGGCCAGAAACTTCCACAGGGATGCCCAGTTTCCTGAACGCACCCGTGATATTCCCCATTTTCGCAACGTCCTTGACCTCGATAACCCGGTCGAACGCACCCGGCTTTCCCTCGGCGCGGACGCGGTTTTGGTTCAGCGCATCCTGTACGACCCGGATCGGGTTGCTCTCCTGCGGCATCACCGGGTCAGGGGGGGCGGGCATTTTGGGTAGCGGTGGCGGGGGAGGGGGCGGTTTAAGTGCCATGGCCGGATATTTATCGGTCATCACCGCGCGTATCGCCTCGGGGCTTTTCGCATCGGCCGCCTTAAGCGCGTCCACAAGCTCCATTGACGCGCGCATGTTGCTTCCTGGCCTGCTCAGGAATTTTTCCTTCATCGCCTCCGGAAGTCTGCCAAGCATCTTTTCGGTGTCGGCAATAAGGGTAAAATCGCTGGTGTATTTAGCCTTGTCAGTAGCCGACATCAGGTTAAGTGCGGCATAGTACGCTTGCTCATAGGCAACCGTAGGCCCCGGATTTACCGTCGTTGCCCCTCCGCCAGAGGCGGACGTAAGCGTTGGATTATTTGCATTACCATCGGCCATATACAAAC
>JANYCJ010000088.1 GCA_025360345.1 Alphaproteobacteria bacterium
GCGCCGCCGATTTTATAAATTTCGGTGATGCCCGCGACATGGGCGGCAGCGAGTAATGCGGGGTTGAGCTTTCCTTCCGGGGATGGAACGACCATGACGAGACGATTGACGCCCGCGGCGATGGCGGGGATGGCGTTCATGAGCACGGAGCTGGGATAGGATGCAGTGCCGCCGGGTACGTAGAGGCCCACTGAGGTGATGGGGGTCCAGCGATGGCCGAGGCGGACGCCCAGTTCGTCGGTGTAGTCAAGGTCTGCGGGCATTTGGCGCTGGCTATAATCGCGGATGCGGGCGGCGGCAATTTTGAGGGACTTCATCAGTTCCGGTGCGCAGAGGCTTAGCGCATTGGCGATTTCCTGCGGGGTGACGCGGATGTTATCATGCGTGGCTTCAAAGCGATCGAACTGTGTGGTGTAGGACAGCAGGGCTGCGTCGCCTTCGGATTTTACACGTGACAGTATGGCGCTTACGGTGTCGCTGACCTGCTTTTCGCCCGCGTCGCGGGATTCGAGAAAGGTTTTGAACTGCGTAGTGAAATTCGCATCCGTGGTGCTTAGGCGCTGCGGCATGTTATGCCCCCTTTTCCAGCAGCTGGCGGAAGCGTTCGATGATGCCGCCGATTTCGGCGCTGCGGGTTTTGAAGGCGGCGCGGTTGACGATGAGGCGGGAGGAAATATCGGCAATGGTTTTGACTTCGCGCAGGCCATTGGCCTTCAGGGTTTTACCGGAGCTGACCAGATCAACGATGTGGCGGGCGAGGCCGAGCTTGGGGGCGAGTTCCATGGCGCCGTTGAGCTTGATGCATTCGGCCTGTATGCCCAGTTCGGCAAAATATTTGCGGGTGATATTGGGGTATTTGGTGGCGACGCGCAAATGGCTGAGCTGGGAGAGGTCGGTGTCTTTGAGGTCTTCGGGCTGGGCGACGGACAGGCGGCAATGGCCGATGTCGAGGTTCAGGGGCGCGTAGAGGTCCTGATAATCGAATTCCATGAGCACGTCGGAACCGGCGATGCCGATATGGGCAGCGCCGAAGGCGACGAAGGTGGGCACGTCGAAGCTGCGCACGCGGATAAGGCTGATGTTGGAATCCTTGCAGGCGAACTGGAGCTGGCGCTCGGCATCGTCGAAGAAGGCATCTTCGGGGTTGATGCCGACTTTGCGGAACATGGGCGCGAGTTCTTCCTGGATGCGCCCCTTGGGGACGGCGATAACGAGGGGCTGGGCGCTCATTATGCCGCCTCGAAACGAAGGGGCTGCTTGGCGGAGGTGATGCGCTCGATCTGCGCGCCGCAGCGGACGAGTTTTTCTTCCAGCCGCTCATAGCCGCGATCAAGGTGGTAGACACGGTGAATGACGGTTTCGCCCACGGCTGCGAGCGCGGCGATGACCAGCGACACGGAGGCCCGCAAATCGGTCGCCATCACTTCGGCGCCTTTGAGCTCGGGCACGCCGCGGATCATGGCGGAGGAGCCGTGGACGATGATTTTGGCATTCATGCGCATGAGTTCGGGCACATGCATGTAGCGGTTTTCGAAAATGGTTTCGGTGACCATGGAGGCATCTTCGGCCACGGAGAGCAGCGCCATCATCTGCGCCTGCATGTCGGTGGGGAAGCCCGGATAGGGCTGGGTCATGATATCGACACCGCGGATGCGCTCCGCGCTGCGGCGCACGCGCAAGCCGCGCGGCGTTTCGGTGATGCTGACACCGGCTTCCTCGAATTTTTCGGCGACAGACTGCATGATATCCATGGTGATGCCGATGAGTTCGACATCGCCGCCCGTAATGGCGGCGGCGGCGGCGAAGGAGCCTGCCTCGATACGGTCGGGGACGACGGAGTACTGGCAGCCGTGCAGGGCGGGAACGCCTTCGATGATAATTTCATCGCAGCCGATGCCGGAGATTTTCGCGCCCATTGCCTGCAGGCAATAGGCGAGGTCACAGACTTCTGGTTCGCGGGCGGCGTTGCGCAGGGTGGTTGTCCCCTCGGCGAGGGCAGCGGCCATGAGGATGTTTTCGGTGGCCCCGACGGAGACCTTTTCGAAGGTGATGTCCGCGCCTTTGAGGCGATTTTCGACCTTGGCGTGGATATAGCCGTCCACCAGTTCGATTTCCGCGCCCATTTGCTCAAGGGCTTTCAGATGCAGGTCTATGGGGCGGGTGCCGATGGCGCAGCCGCCGGGCAGGGACACGCGCGCGGCGCCATAGCGCGCCAGCAAGGGGCCGAGCACGAGGACGGAGGCGCGCATGGTGCGCACCAGGTCATACGGCGCGGTGAGGTTATTCACGTTTGCGGCGTTGAGCGAGAGGATGCGGCCGAGGCTCAGGCCGTTCGGCCCGCGGGTCTGGTCGGACATGGAAAGGTGGACGCCGTGCTGGGCGAGCAGGTTGGCCATGGTGATGATGTCGGCCAGGTAGGGCATGTTCGACAGGGTGAGGGTTTCGTCGGTGAGCAGACAGGCGGCCATGAGCGGCAGGGCCGCGTTTTTAGCGCCGCTGATGGGAATGCTGCCGACGAGCGGGGTGCCGCCGATGATGCGAATTTTATCCATGGATGCTATGCCGCCTGACCAGTGTTTTTCTTGTTTTCCACTCGCG
>JANYCJ010000130.1 GCA_025360345.1 Alphaproteobacteria bacterium
GCGCCGCCCGCGCCGACATCCCCGTCTTCCTGTCTGCCTCCGGCGCGTCATGCACCGCCGCAACGTCTGGCAGCGGCATAGTCTCGCCCGGTTTCGCCACCATATAAATCCCAAGCGCCAGCGCTGCCGTCAGCAGGTTCAGGCACACCGCAATCCCCACCACCGCCTTCAAGCCCAGATACACAAAGAAAAATTCCACCGTCATGTACGAAGCCGCCACCGCCCCAAACGTGTTGCTGGCATACAACCACCCGATGGATTTGCCCGTGTGCCCCACATAACGGTTGATGTGCCCGACCAGCAGCGGCAGCGTCGCCCCCATCATCATCGTCGGCAGCGCAAACACCGCATACACGCAAAGCCCAATCTCCCACAGCGTATCAATATGCTTAAACGCGCCCAGCCACACAATCAGGTCGCGGCTAAAAATCCCAAACAGTGCAATCATGATTTCGCACAAAATAAACATCGGCAGCAGGTGCTTCACAAACCGCTGCAAATAAGTGCCCAGCCACGCCCCCACCCCAAGCCCGAACATGAACAGCGACACCACAATCGTCACCGACTGGATATTAATCCCAAACGTCGAGAAGAGAACGCGCTGCCACACAATCTGGTAACAAAGCGACGAAAACCCTGAGATAAAAAAGAACAGCACCAGCGCCCCGGCCTGCGTGGCAAAATTTGATGAGCGCAAACGAAACGGCATACAAAGCCCGGCAAAAAAGTTAAAACTATGCCGCGACAATAGCTTGGGAAGTCTAATAAATTCTTAATTCCGCCTTATTTCTTAAGGACCGCCTTGGAAAGCTTGAAAAACAGCCCCAGATCGGCGTTTTCCATCAGCTCGAACGTGCCCGTGACCGTCACCGCGTCCTGGTCCCACTTCATCGGCTTTTCCAGCCACACATCGGCAATTTCGTTCGGCTCTCCCGGCGGGCAGAACGCGCATGTCGGCGTGCGCTTGGAAATCAGGAAATGCTTAAACGTCTCGGTGTCTTCCAGCGGCAGCACAAACCCCGTAATCGTCACCTGCGTGCCCACCAGCGCCTTCACCTCCGGCGGAATGGTCGCGCTATAGTGCCACTCTTTTTCATCCAGATGAATCTTGGTCTTGCCCAAAACTTTCCACATCGGGTCCTTCGACTGCGGCAGCGCGTCCTGCGCCTTGCGCTCCTCCGCTGGCTGCGCGGGCTTGGGCACATCCTGCTTGCTAAGCCCGCTGGTGCAAAGAAACACCAGCGCCAGCAAACATGCCCGCCTCATCCCTTTGCCAATAATCTGGCGATCGGTGTTTTGTAAGCCATCCATGCCGGTATCATCGCCGCAACCACGCTAATGGCAAGTGCAATAATCACAATCCCCCCCTCCACCGGCAGAACCCCCGGAGAAACAAGCGTCATATGCCGCGAATGCTCTATATATAATTGCGCGATCTTGCCCATGCCATGCCCCAGCGCCAGCCCCAAAGCCGTGCCCAGCACACCCAGCATCAACCCTTCCGCCAGCACCAGCGCCAGCACTTTTGTTTTGCTCGCCCCCATGCTGCGCATCAGCGCAATATCGTAGCGCCGCTCATGCACCGCGCTCCATAGCGTCACAAAAAACCCAAGCCCCGCAAGCCCCATCAGCACCGCGCCGAACACCTGCACCGCGTCGCCGCCCGCACCCAAAAGCTGGAACAACCGCGCCATCTCAAACGCAGGCGCCGCCGCCTGAAGCGCAGGCGTCGCATTCACCTGCCGCGGCATCGTCACCGCCGCCATGGGCGATTTATATTGAATCAGCAGCGATGTAATTTCCTTCGGCTTATCCTGCGCCTCTTCCTCGTCGCCATCATCATCCACATGCCCCGCCTCGTGCGGGTGCGCATGCACCTGCCATACGCTCGCAACCTGCGTCAGCACCAACCGGTCAATCACCGACCCCGTAGGCTGCAACACCCCAACCACATGATACAACGACCCCGCATGCACCTCCCCGCCTTCGGAAAGCCCGTGCGAACCCGCAAACACCGCATCCATTTTCAAGTCCGTGTTACGCGCCACTTCCGCACCCACCACAGCCTCCATCGGCTTATCAAACGCGCGCCCTTGCGCAAATTCCGCCCCATAATGCGCTGCATATTTCCCATCCGTTCCCACAATGCGGAACCCATGGTAACTATCCCCCAGCGCCAGCGGAATCGCTTCCTTCACCAGCGGGTGTTTGGAAAGTTTTTCCGCTTCGCTCAGCGGAATATTCCCCGTCGGGATATCAATATGAAACACCGAAGACAGCATCAGCTGCAACGGACTTCCCTTCGCTCCCACCACAAGGTCAATGCCCTGCAAATCGCGCGTAAACCGCTGCTCCAGCTGATGGCTCACTAATAACAATGTCACCATCGTCGCAATTCCCAATGCCAGCACCAACACATTGAACAGCGACGTAAGCCAACGGTAGCGCAAGTTTGAAAACACCAGCGTAAAAATACTCATGCTCCTCCTCCCAGTGTCACCACATCTGCAAAATGTTCTTTCACCCGCGCATCATGCGTGGCAATCACTAGCGTCGAATTCGCCTCCAGCGCCACCTCTTTCAAAAGCGCAATCACCCCCGCGCAGGACGCATCGTCCAAACTGCTCGTCGGCTCATCCGCCAGCAGCAGCGCAGGTGAATGCAGCGCCGCCCGCGCAATCGCAACCCGCTGCGCCTGCCCCTGGCTCAGCGTATCGGGCATAGCGTGCAATTTCTCAGAAAGCCCCAACCGCGAAAGCAATGCCCGCGCCCGCGTTTCCTGCGCAGCAAGCCCCGCCGCATACGACGCCAGCATCACATTTTGCAAAACGCTCAAACTTTTAATCAGGTGAATCCCCTGATACACAATCCCGATATGCCTGCCGCGAAACGCATCCCGCGCACTCTCATTCAATGCCGTAATCACCGTTCCATTTACTGAAACACTCCCCGCCATCACCGGCGAAAGCCCCGCCAGCGCATAGAGCAAGGTCGTCTTCCCGCACCCCGACGGCCCCGCGATCAAACATTGCCCGCCCGCAGGCAACGCAAAATCCCCCAGCTCCAAAACAGCCCTACCCGCATACCCAAGCCTAAGCGCAGAAAATGAAAGCATAAATCACCCGCCATAAATCATAAAAATGCATCAACGGCAGCGACTATGCGCCTGCATTTAGCGCTTGTAAAGTTAAATGTTATGATATAACATCCGACACCTGAAAACCGAGGAAACGCCTTATGCGCACCACCAAAACCGAACTCTCCCCCCATTGCTCCAAAGTGCTGGACCTGCTCTCGCGCAGCGAAAAACCCCTGCCCGCTTACGATATTCTGGGCAAGCTGCGCAAGTTCGGCATTAAAGCCCCGCCCACCGTTTACCGTGCGCTCGAAACCCTTATGCAGCGGGGC
>JANYCJ010000134.1 GCA_025360345.1 Alphaproteobacteria bacterium
GGCCGATGCCCTGCAGGCGGGTGAGGCGGTCTTTGATGTTCAGGGTGGCGTAGTTGGCGATGTAGAGCTCATCCTTGGTTTTCTTGGGCGAGAGGATGTGCACCACCATGGTGAGGTCCGGGGAGGATTTGATGGTGGTGACGCCGAAGAGGCGCACCGTGTCTGGCAGGCGGGGGAGGGCCTGATTGACGCGGTTTTGCACCAGCTGCTGGGCGAGGTCGGGGTTGGTGCCGATCTTGAAGGTGATGGTGAGGGTCATTTTCCCATCGGAGGTGCCTTGGGAAAACATGTAGAGCATACCTTCGACACCGTTGATCTGTTCTTCCAGCGGGGCGGCGACGGTTTCGGCGATCACTTTCGGGTTTGCGCCGGGGTACTGGGCGGCGACGACCACGGACGGGGGAACCACGTCCGGGTATTCGGAAATGGGCATTTTCCAGATGGAGATGGCACCGGCAATGAAGATGAGCAGGGAGAGCACGCCTGCGAAGATTGGCCGGTCAATGAAGAAGCGGGAGATGTTCATCGCGGGCTACTCTTTGGCCTTGGCGGGCTTTGCGTCGGCGGCGGGGGGAGCGCCCGGGGGCGGTTCCTTGAAATCCATGCCGACGACTTCGGGGGCGACGGGCTGACCGGGCATCATGACGCGCTGGGTGCCGCTGACGATGATCTTCTCGCCGGGTTTCAGGCCGGAGGTGACGATGCGCAGGCCGTCGTCGGTCATGCCGCCAACGGTGATTTCGCGGTGCTCGGTTTTATTATCGTCGCCGACCACGATCACGAATTTTTTGCTCTGGTCGGTGCCGATGGCGCGCTCGGTGATGAGGAGGCTGGGTTTTTCTTCCGGTGCGCCGAGGCGGATATGGGCGAACATGCCGGAGAGGAGCTGGCCGTTGTCGTTATCGAAAATGCCGCGGGCACGGATGGTGCCGGAGCCGAGGTTGATGCGGTTATCGAAGGATTCGAGATGGCCCATATGGGGGTAGCCGCTCTCACCGGTGAGGGCGAGGGAGACGGGGATGGACTTGACGGAGTCGGTGTTTTTGCCGTCTGCGAAGCCGCCTTGCGCATAGGGCATGAAGGTGGCTTCGTCGATTTCGAAGTCGGCGTAGACCTGACCGGAGGCTACGATGGTGGTGAGGATGGGGGCATTGCTGCCGCCGCCTTCCACGAGGTTGCCCACGGTGACTTCGGCGCGGCTGGCGCGGCCGGAGATGGGGGCTTTCACATAGGCGTAGTCATAATTCAGGTTGGCAACGTCGAGGGCGGCCTGCGCGGTTTTGGCGTTGGCTTCGGCGACGTTATAGGCGTTTTTGCTGGTGTCGAACTCGTGCTGGGGGATGGCTTTATCCTTAATAAGGATCTGGGCGCGGTTCAGGTCGCTCTTGGCGAGGCCGAACTGGGCAGTGGCCTGACCCATGGTGCCTTCCGCGCCGGTGACGGCGGCTGCGAAGGGGCGGGGGTCGATGACGAAGAGGATGTCGCCGGCGTTTACGAGCGCGCCGTCGGTGAAGCGGATTTCCTGAATAACGCCGGAGACGCGGGGGCGGACTTCGGCCTGATCCACGGGCGTGATGCGGCCGGAGAAGTCATGCCATTCGCGCACATTGCGCTGCACGACTTCGGCCACGGACACCGCAGGCGCGCCACCGCCGCCCCAGCCGCCGGGGCCGCCTTGCGGCATGAGGCGGGAGCCTACGAAATAGACAAGGACAAGGGTGATGAGGATGATGAGCCAGCGCCGTTTTTTTGCGGGTTGCGCCATGGGGTCTCCTGAAATATTATCTGAACGTCGCTCACTGTCTAACCGACAAAAAAATCTTTGTCAGCAAAAATAATATACTGGATGGTTTACCTTAAACGCATAGGGAATGCGCGCCGGAAAGCTTGTGCTGTACAAATAGGTTGCGGGATTCTATATAGAAACTTACGCGTTTCAAACCAAAGTTTTTTCCCCTTCCGGAGATATGTTCATGATGATGAATAAGAATATTGTTCGTAGTGCTGTTTTTTCACTGGTTGTGCTGCCGGCATTGGCGGCGCAGGCAGAGCCGCAGACGTATACGGTTGATCCTTCACACACCAGTATCGTGTGGTCGGTGAACCATTTTGGCTTTTCTTCGCCTTCGGGCAAGTTCGGCAATGTTTCCGGGGAGCTGATCCTTGACGAGCAGAAGCCGGAAAACAGCAGCGTAAAGATCACGGTGGACACGGCCAGCGTTATCAGCGGCGTGCCGAAGCTGGACGATCATATGAAAAGCAAAGATTTCTTTGATGTTGCAAAGTTCGCCAACGCGACCTTCGTGAGCACGAAGGTGGTGCTTTCGGGGACGGATACGGCCAAGGTGGATGGAAACCTGACGCTGCATGGCGTGACCAAGCCACTGACGCTGGATGTGAAGCTGAATAAAATCGGCGATAGCCCGGTAACCAAGAAGAAGACGGCTGGCTTTACGGCGAGCACGGTCATTAAGCGCTCGGAATTTAACATGACCTACGGTTTGCCGGGGCTTGCGGACGATGTGACGCTCAATATCCAGTCTGAAGCGTTTGTGGATAAGGCCGCGAAATAAAGAAAGCATAAAGAAGAGTAAGGTTTGCGGGTGATTTTACTATGGAAATTCACTTTTTGTTAATTTCTGGTGGACTTCTTGCAGACAAGCCATTATCACTCGCAACCTGACCTTCTTTCTTTCATGGATATGATGAAGCTTTTTTCGACTCCGCTTTTTGCCCTGCTCGCCGCCAGCACGCTTGCTGCGCCTGCGTTTGCGGGAAACCAGCTCACTATTGCGCAGGTGGGGCAGTCTAATACTGCGACCGCAGAACAGCAGTTTGACGGCAATAATGATGCGATCAGCCAGAATGGCCATAGCAACAGCGCAGAGCTGGACACCAACGGCTACCGCAACACCGGCAGCGTGGCGCAGCTGGGTGACGGCAACACGGCCGTATATAAGGTTGTGGGCTCGGACAATACGGGCGTGATAAACCAGGGCAACAGCACAGGGGCTACCGCGTCGCTCAGCATGACCGGGCAGCACCACAACGCCAATATCAACCAGACGGGCAACCAGAACAGCGCGGATGTGAGCATCAGCGGGGAAAATAACTCGGTAATGGTGAGCCAGAACCAGCCGCTGACTGCAAAGGGCAACGTGCTGCTGGCCAATATCGACGGCACTTCCCAGAGCGTGAACATTACGCAGACGGGCGCTAACGAGGCGACGCTGAATGTGGGCGGCGGCAGCAACGCTATTAATATACAGCAGTTTAACGGGGGCAGCTTTGCCACCCGCAACGTGGCCGACGTGACCAGCATGGGCACCGGCAACAAGGTGGATGTGGGCCAGAACGGCGAAAGCAACATGGCGACTGTGCTGCAGCAGGCCAGCAGCTCTAATGCCGCTATCCGGCAAAATGGCATCGGCAATAGCGCAACCATTAACCAATATGGTACTGGGCAGGCGGCAAGCATAACCCAAAATGGCAATGGTAATGCCGTGACGGTGACGCAGCGTAATTAAGCTTTTTTTCATTGCCCCGGGCATTTTTGTAGATTATGGCATAGGGCGCTTTTTCCTGACGGTATCGACGGAGGCAATTTTTGTTTTTACGTGGCATCATTTTTATCCTCATGGCACTTACGGCGCTGCCCGCGCTGGCGGACGACATGAGCAGCGTGCATATCCCGCAGGTGTCGGGCACGCCGCGCTCGCCCGAGAAGGAAGCCTCGAAAGAGAAAGAAACGCTGCTGAAGGAAGAAAACCTGCTGGTGAACCAAGGGGCGGATTACCAGACGGACGTTATCAACAACCCTAAGTTCAGCGATTATGGGCGGGCTAAGGCCGCAATTGAGGCCAATGAAGCGGCGATGCCGCTGGCCGGAGCCGACAGCGCTGCTATTAAGCAGGACACGATGGGCAAGGTGAACGAAGAGCAGCTAGGCAAGAATATCGCGGTGATACGCCAGGACGGGACGGCCAATAGTTCCACGGTGGTGCAAAGCGGCAGCAGCAATAAAGCGGTACAGACCCAGAAGGGGGTGAAGAACGACCTCTCTGTGACGCAGAACGGAAAACATAACGAGTCTTACGAAGAACAAATCGGGAAATATAACCACAAGAAGAAGATTCAGAACGGGATTGTAACTGAATCTGACGAGAAAAATTAATTATACTAACCATTTCAGTGCTTTAGTGCCTTAAATCGGGGGCGATGGCGCAGGGAGAATGATTTTTCCTTTGCATTGAAGTGTAAAATAAGTTAAAAATCCGTTAACAAAAATTAAGGAAAGCCCCTCGTAAATGACATTCCTTGTTAAAAAATCTTTGTATATCACAGCTTTGGCTTTTGGTGGCCTTTCTGCCGATGCGCAGGCCAGCTCTATCAGCTACCAGCCGCTCAACCCAGCCATTTTCGCTGATGCCCCCCCCGGGTGGCAACGCGCAGCTGCTGGCCAGCACCCAGCGCCCGGCCGATCCTAAAGCCGCTTCATTCAGCAACGGCCTGACGGACGCGGAAATCCTGAAACAGTCCATCCTGGCGCAGTCCAGCTCGGCGATTAATAATGAAATTTTTAACAGCATGAGCCCGCAAGGCACATTCCCACTGGGGGATGGCAGCACGGTGAGCTATGTGCGAAACGGCCTGCTGGTGACGATCACCTTTACGGCCGCAAACGGCACGCAGACGGTGATTACGGTGCCGGGCCATATATAGATTTTAATCTTAAGCATTGAAGAAAAAATATGTTTTGTAAAAAACTGATCGTTGTTGTGTTGCTTTTTTCGCCACTCGTGGGCTGTACGCCGCAGGAGATGTATGAAAATGAGCATGTGAAGGAAGCGCAAGTGACCGACCGCACGCGCGCGGGCACTATTCTTGAAAACCTGCCGCCTTCTTCGGAAAAGGTGGCGGTGTCGCTGTATGATTTCCAGGACATGACGGGGCAGTTCAAAAATAATGACAAGTATAGCGATTTTTCTTCGGCGGTGACCAAGGGCGGGCTTTCGATCCTGACGAAGGCGCTGCTGGATGCGGGCAACAAAAAATGGTTCACGGTGACGGAACGTGGCGGCCTGAAGGATTTGCTGCAGGAACGCCAGATCATTAAGGTGATGCGCAGCGAATACCGCACGCCGGACGGCCAGAAACTGCCGGAACTGCCGCCGCTGATTTATGGCGGGATGCTGCTGCAGGGCGGTATCGTGGGCTATGATTCCAACGTGGTGACGGGTGGTGCGGGCGCGCTGTATCTTGGCCTTGGCGCGAACGCGAAATATGCGCGGGACGTGGTGACGGTTTACTTACGCGCGGTGAGCATCCAGACGGGTGAGGTGCTGCTGTCGGTGACCAGCTCGAAGACGATCTATTCCACCTCGGTGGACACCAACGTGCTTAAGTATATTACATTCGACCGCCTGTTACAGGCGGAAGCAGGTTTCAGCCTGAACGAGCCGGTGCAGCTGGCGACGCGGCAGGCGATCGAGACCTCGGTGTATTCCATGATCATGGAAGGCGCGATCGAGGGCTTGTGGGATTTCAAGGATAAGGCCGCAGGGCAGCGTGCGATTGCGGAATATATCGCCCGTCGCGACGGCGCGCCGCAGGATCAGCCCGCCAATGACAAGGACATGTTCCAGAAATCCATGATTGGCGGGGGGGCGCAGCAGTCCCAGCAGCAGCCGCAGATGCCCGTGCAGCAGCCGATGGCCGCAGCCCCGCGCGAAAACCCGATTGCCACGCCCGCCCAGACAATTCCTGTGGTGAGCGAAAACCTGCCGCCGCCGCAGCCCATGCAGCAGCAGGCAATGCAGCAGCGCCCAGTGCCTGTGCAGCAGCCGATGCCCGCACCGATGCCTGTGGCACAGCAGCAGCCAGTTGCGCCCGTGCAGCAGCAGGCGCAGCAGGTGCAGCCTGATGTCGTGATTGTTCCGGCCACCGCCCAGCCGGTGATGGCGCAGCCCGCTGCCGCACAGCCCGTGCAAGCACAGGCGCAGCCTGTTCAGCAGCCAGTGCCGGTGGTGCGCAACCGTGGCTTTGAGCCGCAGCTGGCACCGGAAAATGGCCCGATTTCGCAGAATATACCTGCCCAGGCTTCGCCGCAGGTGGCGGCGCAGATGGCGGCATTGCAGCCCGCAGCCGGGCCGGTGACGCAGGATGGCCCGTCTACGGCAGCAGGCTGGGGATATGATGCAGTACAGCAGCCCGCAGCGGCCAGCAACGTGGTGCCGGTGGCTTACCAGCAGCCGATGACGGCCAGCGAGCGGCAGAGGCCCCTGCAAAATGGACTGCCGGTCTATTATTAATGAATATGAGGATTGTTGTAAATCAAGGGGATGGAATGGCTGACGGCGAAAAATCTGGTTGTCATTATTCTATCATAAAAAATCAGGTGAGTTTGCAGCGCGTTTGACTATATATACGGTGAAAAAAGTACGGAATCCGGCCTTTCCGGCCGCAGCCAAGCAATGAAAAGAGATTGATGTCTATGTTCAAGAAGCCAACACGTTCTAGCTCTTCTACTTCTGAAAAAGTGCCTGTTGAGGCACTGGGACTGCCGCGCCAGCTGGTGGTGTGGACGACCATCGGCGTGACCCTGTGGTATATGTGGTGGCGCACGGGCACGTTCAACCCGGAATACCCGATTTTCAGCCGCGTGCTGTACGGCGCTGAGTGGTTCGGCTTTTTCACGCTGATGCTGCATTATTTCATGGTGAGCAAGCTCACCATCCGCGAAGCGCCGCTGCCGGAGCCGGGGCTGACGGTGGACGTGTTTATCCCCACGTATAACGAGCCGGAAGAAATCGTGCGCCGCACACTGGTGAACGCCATCGGCATGGAATACCCGCACACGACCTATCTGCTGGATGACGGCAACCGCCCGGAAATGCGCCAGCTGGCGATTGACCTGGGCTGCGAATATATTGCACGCGACAATAACGAGCACGCGAAAGCGGGCAATTTGAACAACGCGGTGGCCAATTCCATCGGCGAGCTGATTGCGATTTTCGATGCCGACCACGCGCCGAAGAGCACCTTCCTGATCCGCACGCTGGGTTACTTCCTCGACCCGAAGGTTGCGTTTGTGCAGACGCCGCAGGATTTCTACAATCTCGATTCTTACCAGCACCGCGTGCGCCCTAAGACGGGCAAGGTGTGGTCTGAGCAGTCTTTGTTCTTCCGCGTGATCCAGCGCGGGAAAGACTATTGGAACGCAGCGTTCTTCTGCGGGTCTTGCGCCATCATCCGGCGCTCGGCGCTGGAAGCCATCGGCGGGATTGCGACGGGCACGATCACGGAAGATATCCATACTTCCATCCGTATTCACAAATATGGTTATAAGTCGGTTTACCACTCCGAGTCGCTGGCGCTGGGGATTGCGCCGTCGCAAATCGAGCCGTTCCTGAAGCAGCGCATTCGCTGGGGGCAGGGCGCGATGCAGGTGTGGCGCAAAGAAGGCGTGATTTTCAACTGGCGCCTGACGCTGGCGCAAAAGCTGAACTATGTGGCCTCGATGAGCATTTATTTCGACGGCTGGCAGAAGGCTATCTTCTACATCACCCCCGTGGTGGTGCTGCTGACCGGCATGATGCCGCTGGTGACCGAAACGAAGGACTTCCTGATCCATTTCGTGCCGTTCTTCCTGATGTCCATCTGGTGCTTTGAAGAGCTGGGCCGCGGCTATGGCGAAATGATGTTCGTGGAGCAGTATAACATGGCACGCACGTTCGCGTTTTGCTATGCGACGCTGGCGCTGTTCATGGGCAAGCTGAAATTCCGCGTGACCAACAAAAAGCTGGCCGGAAACGGCGGCGCCATCTGGTTCCTGCTGCCGCATTACGCGATTTTCTTCAGCAACCTGATCGCGATCCCGGTGGGTTTCTATCTCTATAAGACCACGGGGCATTTGTCTTATTTCTCGCTGCTGGCCAACATGGTATGGTCGGCGCTCAACCTGTTCCTTGCGGGCGGGTTGCTGGTGTTCTCGCTGGGCCGGGCGCTGTATAAGCGCAATAACTACCGGTTTGCGATTCCGCTGGTGGCGCGGATCACCACGATGGGGCGTGAATATTTCGCCCCGGTGGATGACCTTTCGAGCGCGGGCATGTATCTGCGGGCGCAGCGGGAATTGCAACTGCGCGCCGGAAGCAGCTTCGAAGGCGTGATCTTCCTGCCGGACGGGCCTCTTTCCTTTGAGGCGACGGTGCGTGCGCTGCATGACGATTCCGGCTCTTCCACGGACGGGCTGGGCTGCGAGTTCATCTGGAACGATAAGGTGGCACGCGACCGTCTTGAACGCTTCCTGTATGGCTCCGACCTTGAATGGCATTTGCACAGCCTGACTGAAATGAACTTCACGCTGCTGGGCGGCGCTTCGGAGAAGGAGCACAAGATTATATCGCTTCCGACATGGGAGAAATACGGCCAGAACCTGACGCCGGCGGTGGTGAACTCCATCGAAGGCGCCAACGACGCGGTGACGGCAGGTATTGTTTCCATGGACCCGAAAACGCGCACCGGCACGATGATCTCGTTCAAGCCGCTGCCGGAAAACGCTTTCGACACCATGCTGCTGACCAATAACGGCTGGAAGACCATGCGCACCCGCGTGGCCAACCAGAACAAGACCGACCGTTCTCTGCCCAATATGTATCTTTATCAACTGGAAAGCATTTAACATGACAACCGCTCACACCTCCTTCAAGCTTAAGACCCCTAAGGCCTTATCCCTGACGGTTCTGTTCTGCATCGCCGGCGCACAGGGCGCAGTGGCACAGCCGGTTCCCGCCGGCACGCCCAGCCCGTGGGACGACACGCAGGTGGTGGCCGCAGGCCAAGTGGGCGGGCAGCGTAACAGCTATGGCACGGTGGGGGTGATTACCCCGCTGCCGGGCACTAATTCGCATCTTGGCAATGGCTGGGTGGCGCGTGTGTTTGCGGATGAGGTGACGTACCAATATAAAGGTTCGGTGGGCCGCAAAGTGGATGCCACCGGCTATGGCGGCTCTGCTTCGGTGGGCTATATGGGTTCGGACGATTCAGGCTGGTATGGTGTTTATGCGGGCCCGGCTTTCAAGCATGTGCATGAATCGCCGCTGGACCCGGGCAGCGATGCGCGGGGCAATACGGTTTCGGCGCGCGTGCAGGCTGAAGGTGAAAAGAACCTGACCAAGGATGTGAAAGTGAACGCGCTGGCTGGTACGGATATTTCCAGCAACACCGGCTACTGGGCGCGGGTGCGCCCGCTGGCGCGCGTTTCTGGCGATATTTACGCCGGGCCGGAAGTTTCGGTGATGGGCGACCAGGATTACCATGCTTACCAGGCAGGCGTAGCCGTGGTGGGCGTGCACCTGACGGACAAGACGCAGGTGGGGGTCAATGGTGGCTACCGCAAAACGGAACACCAGCCTTCTTCCGGTTACGGTGGTTTGGAACTGGGCTCGCGCTTTTAAGGACAGCTACTTCTTTAATAAAAAAAGCTGCGCAAGATTTTTGCGCAGCTTTTTTTTGGCTAACGGTCGCGGCCTTCGCGGATATAGCCGGTGTCGAGAATGGAGGCGAGGGTGTCGTGGGCGCGATTGCGGATATATTTGTCAGTGGCTGAAGGATTCTCCAAGCGGCTTTCCGTTGCGGTAATGGCGTAGAATTCCTTTTTCAGGTCATCGCGCATTTTTTCGGCTATGGGCAACCGGATGGTTTTATCTTCCAGCTTGATATTTTCCCTGCCCTGCTTGCGGGCTTCGGTGATAGTGCCAAGAAGTTTTAGGTAATCAAAGGCGGCATTGAACTCATGGTTGGTGTAGAGGGGCATTTCATGATCGCCCTCGTAGCTTCCCCCATAAGTGATAATTGCAGATTGATCTGTACCGGTGGGTAGAAATTCTTGTTTTGGCCTTTGTTTTTTCATTCAGCATTATAGCATATTACGCGCAAAAACCGAACTTTTATCGCTCAGGCGATAGGTTAGGAATTTGACGTAAGTTATTGATAATAGCTCTTTGGGGTGGTGCAGGGCAGAAGGCGGCCAGCCATGAGCGGCCAATGTTCCGGCCAGCCGGAGACATGGTCTGCATTTGGGATGGCGATCACTTTGCTGCAATTGCCCGCAGGCAGGCGGGACTGGTAGTTGTCCGCCAGTTTTTGCGGGACGATGCGGTCATCTTCGCCGACAAAATGGATTTGCGGGATGGAGGCGGTTCTGGCCATGACGGAGGCGGGGTTCAGGCTGTCTGCGGGCATGGCGCTTACATGGTGGTAAGAGGTGAAGCCAGACGTGTCGATATTGCCCGCGACGGTGCGGATATTTATCACGTCATTGCGGCGGGCGGCGGTGAGCAGGACGATGGCCGCGCCACCTGAATAGCCGACCAGTTCCAGCTTATGGCCTTTCCAATGGTCGAGGGCCGTGTTCATGGCGGCGATGGTCGCCTCGCTATACTGGTCGTATGTCCAGACGGGCATGGTGCAGTTGGGAGTGAAGATGAACTGGCAGGGGCGGGCGAGGTAGGCCACGTTGGGCGAATTATCGGCCCCGGCCATGAGGAGCGCGGTGGGGGTGTAGGGTGTGGGGTCTGGCGAGGGCTGGGTGCGGGTGAGCCACGCTTTGCCGTCGCCTTCGATGAAGACGCGCACGGGGGCGGCGGAGTCGGTGATGTGCTCATACGCCTGAAGGGTGAAAGGGCCGGACTGGATCTGCACCGGTTTTAAGCCGGAGCGGCTGGCAAAGCTGGAGGATTTTCGCAGCAAATCATCATGCGAGAGGGCGCAGGCGCCCAGGCCAAGGGCAAGGAAGGCAAGCGCAAGCAGCGGGGCCGCGAGGCGGAGCCGCATTATTTCACCAGCAGCCCGAGGGTGGCGTAGCGGTCCAGCGCGGCGGTGATGAATTCCGGCAGGCGGGTTTCGATGGCTTTCATGTCGGTGACCACCTGGCCGTGTTCGTTCATGACCAGCTCCTTGTTCTGGAAGAAGGGCATGAGCGCCTTGGTGATGGAGGCGGTGTTGTTGGTGCCGTCAAGCATGGCGAGGAGTTTGTTATCGAAGGGGGTGATGCTGATATGCTCCTGACGCTGGCTGCACACCCAGTTCTGGCTTTTTGCCTGTATCTGCGCCAGTTTTGAGGCGGTGGGCTTCGCTGAAACCTGCGCGGTGTAGGGCAGGGGCTGCAGGTAATAGTAAATGCCACCGATGAAGAGATAGCGCATCAGCAGCTGGCAGAGGTAATCCTGCAGGTCTTCCTCGGTGCGCTGTGAAGCGGGATGCTTGATTTTTTTCAAGGTGGCGGCGACATTGCGCAGGAATTTGCGGATGGGCACGGCCTGCGTGCCGATGGAGGCGAGTTCCTTCATGACGGCCAGGGCTGCGCCGTCATCGGTGGTGAGCACCATGCCGGTGGCGGCGGTGAATTTCAGCGGGCCTGCGACAGGCATGTCCTGATTTGCGAAATTTTCGGGGAAGGTGAACCGGTTGTAAACATAGCCATCGAGGATGTCGGTGCTTTGGAGATTTCGGTTCAGGATGCGGTCGGCGTGGCAAAGCAGGGTGCTGCGGAAGCGGCGGTCATAAATATAATCCATGTATTGCTCGGTGCGCACGATATCGGTGCTGGTGGCGAGCACGCTGGAGACTTCGGGGGCGAAGTTGCCGCTGAACATTTTTTCAAGGCTGGTTTCAGCGAGGTACTGGAGCTTGTTTTTAGCGGCCAGGGCCATGAACTGGTGGAAATAGAACTGGTAGTTATTTTCTTCCAGATGCTCGTGGAGCAGATAATAGTCCGGCTGGCTGTTGAGTATTTCCAGCTCGCGCTCGATGGTCTGGGCCATGTTGATGTTATTATTTGAGCGGGCGGAATCACCGATGAACTTCAGGATCTGGCGGGCGGCATGGGCTTTTTCGCCGGGGGTGTCGTACATGGCGGTGTGGTACATCATCATTTCGCGCACTGAGCGGACGCTGTTCCAGCCGGGGAGGGTATTGTAGCTCACATAGGCTATGCCGTCGGGCGAGAGGTTGGTGCTGCACACTTCGAGGATTTTTTCCTGCACTTCGGGGGGGACCCAAGAGAGGACGCCGTGGCAGATAATATAATCGAACTGGCCGAAAGACTTGTCGATATCCATAACGGACATATGTTTCAGTTCTACATTGGGGACGCCTAAGGCTTTCAGCTGTTCCTGACCGAGCTCGATCTGGCGGCCCGCATAGTCTATGCCGATGCAGCTGCTGCCGGGAAAGCGGGCTGCCATGGCGATGATGTTGTTGCCGGAGGCGCAGCCGATTTCGAGGATGCGGGCCTTGTCCGGCGAAGGGGCGTTCAGGCCGAAGAGCTTACCGATGCCCTGAAGCATGTCTGGGCTGGTCTGGGCGAAGGGGTAGCTGGAATAAGGGACCTCATTATATGCCTGCGACAATGCGGCTGCCGGATCTTTTGCAGCGACGGATTTGGCGGATTTCTGTGCAGTTGCCTTAGCCATGATTTTTCCCCTATGGATTATTTTTTTATCGAGCGATTAAAGGCGGAACTGATTAATAAAGTCTTAAATTAATACATCTGCCGAAAACGCGGTTCAGATTAGGCGGTGAGCCGCAGCTTTGCAAGTGTTGTATGAGATGGCGGGGTGGAGGGCGTGTTGTAATATTGCATCACGGAAAAAGGTAAGGCGTGCGTTTAGGAACGAAAATACAGAATCTGATTGCCTCGGCGACGATAAGACCATAAAACTGCTGCCAAGTATTTGTACGAAATTTTAAATACTTTTTATAAAAACACTCAGAGAGGACTTTCCACACATGAAAAAAATCAGCACGCAGAAGCATCTCCTGACTGGCAGCTCCGCATTCGCGATGGCCGCATTGTCGGTTGCAGTACTTCCCTCGCAGGCTTTCGCAGCATGGGGCACAATCACCACCGCGGTCACCGCTTCACAGACCGCAACCGCAGATGGCCAGACGCTTGACGTCGAATCGCCCGGCGACCTTACCGTTGCCGGCGGCCCAGCCGCGCTTAACGGCAGCAAAGTCGGAACCTCTATCGTTGTTAACGCTGCTGACGCCGCGCACGGTATCGCATCCAGCGGTGCATTCAGCGCAATCCAGGTGAACGGTACCGGCACGCTGACCTCGCTGACCAACACTAAGGGCCTCATCACCGGCGCGGGCACGAACGCTGCTAACGCTACCGTATTTATCGACGGTGCAGACGCGACCACCACGATCACTAACGCAGGCTCGATCACCAATACGGGTTCGGGCGGTGTTGCCATCAACATCGGCGGCACGCATATTAATCAGGTTACGCTGAACAACAGCGGCTCAATCATCTCCACCGGCGGCGCGGGCTCTGACGCGATCGACGTGGCTGATAAGACGGGCGCGACCTTTACCCTGACCAACACCGGTACGATCACCTCCGACAACGCAGGCAACGCCATTAAGGTGGCTGCGGGCGGCAACACGGTCGCTACCGTTAACGCCAATTCCGGCACCATCACCGGCGGCGTTGTTCTCGGCGCTAACACCGGCAGCGTGCTGAACCTGAACGGCGGCCAGATCGTCGGCAAGATCGACGGCGCGGGCACGATCAACACCACGAAGTCTTATGTGACCAATGGCGCTATTGGTTCGACCACTGGTTTTGCAACCATCAATATCGCTGACGGCACCACCTTTGACGCAGCTACGAACAACAATACGATTAAAGCCACTAATATCTACCTGGGCACCACTGCAGGTTCTACCCTGTCGCTGGGCACTGGCGCGGTAACTGGCGCAATTGACAGCAAAACGGCTGGCACGGGCACCCTGAACTTCAAGGGCAGCCAGACCAATGCAGCCGTTATCGGCGGCACGAGCAGCCTGGCTGCGATCAACGTGGCTGACGGCGCAACCGTTGTGCTGAACGCCAACGCTTCGGCCACCACCACCACGGTTGGCGCAGGCGCTTCCGGCGTGTTGACCCTGAATGCTGGCAAGACGCTGACCGGCGCTGTTAACATCAACGACGGCGGCACGCTGAACCAGCAGACCACCGGTATCATCACCGGCCCGGTCAATGGCGTTGTTGCGAACAAGGGTACTTATAACGTTACCACTGCTGGCGCATTCACCACCAATAATGACATCGGCGCGACCACCGGTCTTGCCGCTTTCACCACGGGTGATGCTGTAACCGCAACCCTCACCAAGAACATCAAGGCCACCAAAGTTACGGTTGGCGGCGGCGCTTCGGGTACTGCTACCCAGACTGCCGGCCTTATCACCGGTAACCTTGCCATCGCCAGCGG
>JANYCJ010000160.1 GCA_025360345.1 Alphaproteobacteria bacterium
GTCGGCTTTATTTTCGCGGGCGGCAAGCTTTTCGGCCTCGGCGTCGGAGGCCTGTTCGGACACCGTATATATAGAGAGTCCCCTCGCCGACACCCTCGTAACGTCACTTGACGACAAGGTGCATCTTCTGCCAGAGTCGCACCGCTTCGCGGGCTTCGCCGTGTTGAAGGCGCCCGACATACCATCCGTCCTCATTGAGATCGGGTTTTTGTCGAACCCGCAGGAAGAAAAACAGATTAAATCGAAGGCATATCGTGATAAAGTCATCGCCGGTATCGCCGCCGGTGTCGATAATTACTTCAAGAAGGAAAGGCAGCTGCAAGAGTGAAGAGAGCCACGTTCGGTAACAATTTCGCCCGTGCCCTGATTAGCATGGCAGGCTGGCTTTTCTCCCTCGGCTTCACCCTGCTGCTGATCGGCGGGGCTGCGGGCGTGCTTGTCTTTAATTACTACAGCAAAGACCTGCCCGACTACAGCCAGCTCGAAAAATACGACCCGCCAACCATCACCCGCCTCTATGCCGGCGACGGCCGCCTCATGGCCGAATACGCCACTGAAAAACGCGTTTTCGTGCCGCTGCCCGCCATCCCCAAGCGCATCATCAACGCGTTCCTCTCTGCGGAAGACAAAAATTTCTATGAGCATGAAGGCGTGGACTTCACCGGCCTCATTCGCGCCGTGCGCGACAACATCATCAATTACGGCCATGGCAAATCCATGGTCGGCGGCTCAACCATCACCCAGCAGGTTGTCAAAAACTTCCTGCTCACCAATGAAAAATCCCTTGAGCGCAAAATCAAGGAAGCCATTCTCGCCACGCGCATCAGCCATGTGTACAGCAAGGACAAAATCCTTGAACTCTACCTGAACGAAATTTATCTCGGCCTCGGCTCTTACGGTGTCGCCGCCGCCGCCCAGAATTATTTCAATAAGTCACTCGACGAACTTACTGTCGAGGAAGCCGCACTTCTCGCCGCCGAGCCAAAAGGCCCCTCGCTCTATGACCCGCGCAAATCCTATGACGTAACAAAGGAACGCCGCGACTGGGTCATCGACCGCATGGCCGATGCGAATTTTATCACGCCTGAAGAGCGCAACGCTGCAAGGAAAATCCCCATCACCCTGCGCAAGCGCGACGCCGCCGAAACCGCCCATGCCGATTTCTTCTCGGAAGAAGTACGCCGCAACCTCGCCGAAATGTATGGCCAGAACGTGCTCTATGAAGGCGGCCTTGTCGTAAAAACCACCCTTAACCCAGAACTCCAGACCTATTCGGACAATGCCCTTCGCAAGGCGCTGGTGGAGTATGACCGCCGCCGGGGCTACCGTGGCCCCATGGGGCATATCGGCACGCCCGCCGCCCAGCCCGCAGACTGGAAAACCGCGCTCACCAAAATGTCGCGTGACCACAGCTACCATATTTTCGGCGAGCAGAAACTGGCCCTCGTCACCGGCCTCGAAGACAAAAAAGCCATCATCCAGTTCGATGACGGCAGCACCGGCGCCATCCCGCAGCCCGCGCTGAAATGGACCCGCCGCGTCATCGCCGACGGCAAGCTCGGACCCGAAATCAAGAAGCCTGCCGATATCCTGAAAATCGGCGATGTGCTGCTCGTCGGCCCCATCACCGATGATGAAAAGAAACTTCTCCCCGCCGCCGATGAAAAAGGCGCATGGGATTTGGAGCAAATCCCTGAAGTCAACGGCGCCATGGTGGTGGTAGACCCGCATACCGGCCGTGTGTTGGCCATGTCCGGCGGCTATGCCTTCGGCGGCACCGAGTTCAACCGCGCAACGCAAGCCAAGCGCCAGCCGGGTTCCTCCTTTAAGCCGTTCGTCTATCTCACCGGCCTTGAAAACGGCTTCACCCCCTCCACCATCCTCATGGATTCGCCAGTGGAAATGAGCGTGGGTGCAGGTATGCCCGCATGGAAACCCACCAACTACCATGATGATTACCTCGGCCCCATTACCATGCGCGTCGGCCTTGAAAAATCCCGCAACACCGTCACCGTGCGCATGGCACAGGTCTTCGGCATAGACAAAGTCATCGCCACCGCCAAGCGCTGCGGCATCTATGACAACGTGCCGCGCAATTTCTCCATGGTGCTCGGCTCCGTGGAAACCACGCTCCTGCGCCTCACCAATGCTTATGGCATTCTCGACAACGGCGGCAAACGCATCCAGCCCTCAATGATCGAGCGCATCGACGACCGCCACGGAACCACCATCTACCGCCGCGACACCCGCGCCTGCAAGGGCTGCACCATCGACGACACGGCTTCCATCGACCTCGATGCCCCTCCGCCTCTTCCCGCCGATGACCGCGAACAGATCATCGACCCCCGCATCGACTACCAGATGATCTCCATGCTAAACGGTGTCACCATCCGCGGCACCGGCGCCGCGGCCAACGCCGCGCTGCACCGCACCCTCGCAGGGAAAACCGGCACCACCAACGATAGTAACGATACTTGGTTCATCGGCTTCTCCCCAGACCTCGTGGCAGGCGTGTTCGTGGGCTATGACAAGCCGCGCACCCTCGGCAAAAAAGAAACCGGCGCATCCGTGGCGCTGCCCGCCTTCATCGACTTCATGAAAAACGCCCTGAAGGATGAACCCAACAAACCCTTCCACATGCCCCGCGGCATTCAGCTGGTGAAAGTAAACCTCCACACCGGCCAACCACCTGTGGGTGACGAAGCCGACCCCCGCGTGATTGACGAAGCATTCATCACCGGCGGCCCCATCTTCGTCCCCGGCGTTTCCGGCCCGTATAAGGAATCGGTGCTCGACCAGCCCCGCCCTGCGCCTGCCCCGACAGCGGCCCCTGCAAACTCCCCCGCAGAAACCACCGGCGAAAACGGTGAAACCATCACCGACCTGAGCCAGCCGGAATCCCAGCCGCAGCCGCGTCCGCCTGCTCCCGTCGTCGGCACCGGCGGCCTCTACTAATCGTTACTCGGAAACATTCTGGCGGTGGTTGCGCAAATGCACTTCCCAGCGCCCCGGCGGCTGCGCGTCTAAAATATAATTAGGGTTCTCCCGCCATTTGGCCACTTCGCTGGCCCATGTCGGCCAGCTTTTGTCATAGGCCGTAAATTCAGAGTGGAACTTGTAGATGCCCACAATCATCACCAGTCCCAGCACCACAGCCGAAATCAGTGCGCGCAAATGCACAATCCTGAGGGGAAGGATAATGCCCCGCGCAATCATAAGCGCCAGTATCACGTTCGGCGCATAAAAATACCGCATCGGCGCATCCGTGTTCGACGACATGATGCAACTCAGTATCACCAGCAGCAAGAACGCGCCAACATAAGACACGCGCTCTTCAAAACGTAAGGGCCGGGAAAAATAATACAACACCCCGCCAATCGCCCCTGCGCTCACAAACGGCATGAAAGTCGTGCGCCACCGCCCGAAAATCACGGCAAACACATTCCCTTTTTCCAGTATCCCCATCAGCCCGCCGAGGAAATATTTAAATACCGCCTTCAACATCCCGATAGGTGATAGATGCAACTCCATCGTGGGCCGCTTTTCAGACATATCAAGGTCGCCGTAAAACAGCACCCGCAGGAAAATAGCCCCGTGCAGAACGCAGGCGGCAAGCATAAGGCCCGAAAAAACCTTGCCCGCTTTACCCGGTTCCTTCACCGCTTTGTAAAAAAACAGCGGCGCCATGAAGCAGGTCAGCACGCCCGAAAACGCCGCCACCGCAAGCACCGTGATATACATATTCATCCGTGGCCGCGACATGCCCTGCCACGGCTCCACCAATATCAGAAACGAAGC
>JANYCJ010000168.1 GCA_025360345.1 Alphaproteobacteria bacterium
TTTTGGTGAGGTCTATGGGGATTTCGCCAAGGGAGACCTTGAGATCCATGGGGGTGAGGTACATTTTCAGCGTTTCGGCGATGACGCCGGGCTGCTCATGGATCTCTTTCTGCATGAAGTGGCGGTAGTTGCCTTTGCCAACGGCTGCGCCATGATAGCCGGACTGGATGACGGGGCGCTGCACCACCGCGTCCGTTGCGTCGTGGATGATGATGGAGCGGGGGGTGATTTCGGCCCAGTCGCCGTCTTCAAGGTAGCTGATCTGGGTGGTGAGGCTGGACAGGGCGATGGCGTCCGAGCCGAGGAACATTTCCTCTTTGCCGTAACCCACGGCCAGAGGCGGGCCGCGCCGGGCGGCGATGAGCAGGTCGGGGATTGCAGTGAAGACGAAGGCAAGGGCGAAGGCGCCTTCAAGCCGCTTAAGCGCGGCTGCAACCGCGGCCTGCGGGGTCATACCGGATTTTAGCAGGTCGGTGACCAACACGGGTACAACTTCGGTGTCGGTCTGGCTATGAAAGGTATAGCCCTTGGCGATGAGTTCTTCGCGCAAGGGGCGAAAATTCTCGATGATTCCGTTATGAACCGCGGCCACCAGGTCGGTGCAATGGGGGTGGGCGTTGGCTTCGTTCGGGGAGCCATGGGTGGCCCAGCGGGTGTGGCCAATACCGGTATGGCCGGGCAAGGGGGTGGTTGCGAGCTGGCGCTCAAGATTAACCAATTTTCCTTCGGCGCGGGCGCGGCGGATTTTACCATCGACTATGGTTGCGATGCCGGCGGAATCGTAGCCGCGGTATTCAAGATGCTTGAGGCCGGTGAGAATCAGCGGGGCTGCTTCACGATATCCAGTTATGCCGATAATGCCGCACATTTGCTGCCTTAATTACAAATTATAGGTTTATGGGAATCCTTGAGACGCAACATATGGAGCGTGAGGGTTTTTTTCAATAGGAAGTTGCAAGAAAAGGGGTTGTGGTGTAGGTTGTAGTGACTATGTAGGTAATAATTTCCTACTTATTGGTTAAGTTTGCTAGGAATAGAGTTAGCAAGCTTAACTTGCGGCTTATGTGGTGTAGGATTTAGATTAATGGTTATTAATTGGGAATGTAAGGAAATTTCCAGTTGCAAAGTATTAAAGGGTGTTGTTGATATTTACTAATTGTTAATATTTAAGCTTTCCGATGAGAAGGCGCTATAAAATGGAGCTCTAGGAATCTATGTCTACCATGCCCGAAGAGGTTGTGCCCGAGATTACGCGGCGGATTTCCAAATCCCCCTATTACAGTTCTGTTCCTGAATCCACGCTTGCCCGCAAGGCGCTGCGCTCCACGCGCATACAGGAAAAGGTGGTATTCGAGTTTTCGCATGACGCGGGGTTGGTACATCAATATTGCACCATGCGTGAGAACATGTTCATCAGCGTGTGGGGACTGAAGCATTTTTCCGGGGAGAAGGACCGCTTCGACGACAGCAGCCACCTGATGGTTGCGCGCAAGGGATTGCAGGTAATTGCGGGGGGCAGGCTTACGATCTCGACGGCTGCGCGCCGCATGGCGATGCCGATGGAAGGCCCGGATTTCCTACTACAGCAGGTGTTTGCGGATTTTGACCTGGCTTCGCATACTTATGGCGAGTTTTCGCGGCTGGCTATTTTGCCGGAGTATCGCTCCGGTTCGGTTTTCCCGGAGCTGGCGAAGCGGTTTATCAGCAAGGCGGTGGCTGAGGGGGTGGATTTTGCCTTTAACATGGCGCCGCTGCCGCTGGCGCGCAGTTATCGCCAGACAATGCAGGTTTTTGGCCTGAACTGGAAAATCTGCAGTGATATCACGGTGCCTGACCGTGAGGAATTCGAGGGCATTAAGATGGCGGTGAGCGTGATGGACCTGCGTTCCTTGCGCCGCGAATTCCGGGATGAAAGCAAAGCCCGGTGGGAAGAGCCTGTGTTTGCAGGTTAAGTTGCTGCCTTTATTGGTTAATTTATTTTAAGCTTCTGTCAACTTTTGTGTGATAACCTATAATCACCGGCCATGTCAGGCTGGTTGTTGTCCGGTTTCGTCA
>JANYCJ010000194.1 GCA_025360345.1 Alphaproteobacteria bacterium
CACCGAAGCCCGCAAAGAGCTAAACCGCCTCACCGATAAACGCGTCCACCTCAACCTCTTCGTCAAAGTCCGCTCCGGCTGGAAAGACGACAGCGAGTCCTATCGTTTGCTCGGTTTGGAATACAAAAAATGACCGGCCGCGTAGCAGTACTCGCTTTGTTTTCTTGCATGGCCGCCACCCCCGCCTACGCCGATACAGAACAAGACGTCCGCGCTTGGATCGCCGCACACCACGACACCGCCAGCTGCCATATAGATAGCCATTTCCCTGAGCAAACCATTTACCAGATGCAGGATTTCGATTTCGATCACGACGGCAAAAACGAAATCATCCTCATCGCGGCCACCTGCTGGACAGGCACCGCCGGCCCCGATGTACACACGGTGCTCGCGCGCGGGCCGAATGGCCTGACCGAATGGCCACTTCCCGAACCCGCCAAATCGGTATATGAAAAAGCCAGCTTACAGGGAAACGCCAACTACGACCTGAGCCTCGACAACGGCAACCTCATCGCCACATGGCACGACACTTCAAGCCGCGCCGCGCCCCTGACCATCACCTATCATTATAACGGTAAAGCCTTCGAAATCAGCGCCATCAGCTATTGAGCAGGGCAGGGGGGGGGCTACCCTTCCGCCACCGCCAGCATCTCCACCGTGGTCTCCACCATCTCCTTCGGCAGCGCCTTGGTCGTTTTCAGCCCCAGCTTCTTCATCATCTCCGCTTGCCGCACCAGATTCCCTTGCCCCACGCTCAGCTTGTTCATGGCATTGTCATACCGCGCCGAAGTCGCATCCAGCGCCTTCTTGATTGAGCCCATATCCTCTACAAACCCCACAAACTTGTCATAAAGCGCCGCGCCCCGCTCGGCAATTTCCGCCGTGTTCTTGTTCTGCTGGTCAATGTTCCACAGCGAAGCAATCGTCTTCAGCGAAATAAACAAATTGCTGGGCGAAACAATCGCAATCCCTTTCTCCCACGCCGCCGCGTGCAAGGTTGCGTCATGCTGCACCGCCAGTGAGAAAGCCCCCTCGATCGGCATGAACAGCAATACGAAGTCCGGCGCGTCCAGCCCCTTCAGATGCTGGTATTTCTGCGCCGAAAGCCCCGCCACATGCGCAGCGATTGACCGCACGAAATCTTTCAAATGCGCCGCTTTCGCCACGTCATCCGCCGTTTCGCAATACCGTTCATACGCGGTAAGCGACACCTTCGAATCCACGATGATATGCTTCCCGTCCGGCAAATGCACAATCACGTCTGGCCTTTTGCGGTTGCCCTGATCGTCCATCAGCCCCATATCGGTGCCTTGCGTGGTATACCCCACGCCCTTTTCCAGCCCCGAAGCTTCCAGTATCCGCTCCAGCATCACCTCTCCCCAGTTGCCCTGCGCCTTCACATCCCCGCGCAGCGCCTTGGTCAGCCCGTCCGTCTGCAATACAATTTTCCCGATCACATCCTTCAGCGTGTGCTGCTCTTTGCTATGCTCGCTGAAAGATTTCGTCACAAGCTCGCTAAACTCCACCAGCCGCTCCCGCATCGGGTTCAGCAACACGCCCAGCTTTTCTTCCGACTGGGTGGTGAACTTCTGGCCCATCTGTTCCAGCATCGCCGCAGACATTTCCTTGAATTGCAGCTTCAGCAATTCCTGCCCCGCCACCATCTCCTCATCTTTTTTCTGCAGCAGCTTCTCCTGCATTTCCTTGGCCGCCCGCACCTCGTGCAGCCGCTCCCGCGCTTCCGTAAGTTCCCGGCTTACATTGTCCAATTGCCCGTTCAAATCACTCATCCGCGTTTGCGCATTCTTAAAATCCGCCAGCAGCGTGGTCTTTTCCCCCACCACCCGGTCAAACTCTGCCCGCGCCACCGCGCCTGCCAGTGCCTGTTTTCCCCGCATCAGCCCAAAAGCCGCCCCAACCGCCAGCCCCACCACCAGCGCAACCAACACCATGACATCCATCGCAAAATCCCCTGTATTTCTGAAGCCGTTTAATCTATAGAAAGGTTAACAAAGGATTCTAATCCCATGATGCAGCCGCACAAGCACAATTTCGCATGTCTTATCCTCGCCGCAGGGCAAGGCACCCGTATGCGCTCCTCCCTGCCCAAGGTCATGCATAAGCTGGCGGGCCAAACCCTCATTTCCCATGTGCTGGCCAGCGTCACCCCCCTGAACCCCGAAAAAACCATCCTCGTCCTCGCCCCCCACATGGACACGGTCAAACAAGAGGCCCCCCACTGCACCGTCGCCATTCAGGACAAGCAGCAAGGCACTGGCCATGCCGTCAAATGCGCCCTCCCGCAGCTGGAGGGCTATAATGGCATCGTCCTCGTCCTCTACGGCGATACCCCCCTCATCACCTGCGAAACCATCAACACCCTGCTCATCCGCCACAAGAGCGAAAAAGCTGCCATCTCCCTGCTGGGCATGAAGCCAAATCCCCCCACCGGGTATGGCCGCCTCGTCATGAGCCGCGAGCCGTATGTGGAGCGCATCGTCGAATGCAAGGACGCAAACGAAGAAGAAAAGAAAATCCCCCATGTCTGGGCAGGGGTCATCGCCTTCGATGCGGCCTTCCTGCGTGAAAACCTCCCAAAACTGCAAGCCTCCCCCGTCACGGGCGAATACTACCTCACCACCCTCATCGAAATGGCCACCGCCAAGGGCCTGCGCACCGTCATGCTCCCCGTAAGCGTCGAAGAAGCCATGGGCGTCAACACCCGCGCCCAACTCGCACAGGCCGAGGCCGCCCTGCAAACCCACCTGCGCGCCCGCGCCATGGAAAACGGCGCAACCCTCATCGACCCCGCCACCACCTACTTAAGCGCCGATACCCAACTGGGCCGCGATGTGGTCATCCACCCCCATGTCGTCCTCGCCCCCGGCGTAACCATAGCGGACGGTGTCGAAATCAAATCCTTCTCCCACCTCGAAGGCGCAACCGTGGAAACCGGCGCCATCATCGGCCCCTATGCCCGCCTGCGCCCCGGAAGCCTGATCGGCGAAAACGCCCATGTCGGCAACTTCGTGGAAATCAAGAAGGCAAGCCTCGGCAAAGGCGCGAAAGCCAACCATTTAAGCTATATCGGCGACGCCACCGTGGGCGAAGAAGCCAATATCGGCGCAGGCACCATTACGTGCAACTACGATGGCACCAACAAGCACGAAACCCATATCGGCGCCCATGCGTTCATCGGCTCCAACTCCGCACTCGTCGCCCCCGTCACCATAGGGCAGGGGGCTATCGTCGGCGCGGGTTCTACCATCACCATGGATGTCCCCGCCGATGCTTTGGCCCTCGCCCGCGCCCAGCAGGTCAGCATTCCCTCCCGCGCTAAAGTGCTTAAGGCCCGTCCCAAAAAATAATAAGAGATACCCCGGCTACTAAAAAAACGCCGGGATCTTCTTCAGCTGCGTCAGCGCAAACGAAACACTTCTCCGCCGCACATCCTCGCGCGCGCCTTCAAAATTATTTTCAAACACCGCCGTCTCCTCGGAATTGCGCATCGCAAATGCGATATACACCAGCCCCGCGGGCTTTTTCTCACTCTTCCCCGGCCCGGCCACACCTGTAATCGCCACCGCCACATGCGCCTTGGAATGCGCAATCGCGCCCTTCGCCATGGCCTCGGCCACCTCCGCGCTCACCGCCCCATGCTTGGCGATCAACTTGCCGTCCACCCCGAGGCTTTCTACTTTCGCCTCGTTGGAATACGTCACAAACCCGCGCTCAAACACGTCGGAGCTTCCGGCAATATCCGTCATCACCATTGACAGCATCCCCCCCGTGCAGGACTCCGCCGCCACCAGCATCAGGTTTTTGCGCCGGAATGCCTCCAGCACCTTTTCCGCCTTCTTATCAAGCTTCTTAATGGACATAACTACCCCCTAAAAAATTCATCAGCGGCAGCAGCGCCTTGCCTGAGCCGAACACATGCGCCTCCACCAGTATCAGCAGGAAAATCAGCACCGGGTATACCCCCGCAAGGATATCGTCGAACATCACCCCGAACCCGCCTTTGATCTTCCTATCCGCCACCGACACCGGCCACGGCTTGAAAATATCGAACGTGCGGAACAGCAAAAACCCAATCAGGTAAGATTGCCATGTCGGAAACAGCACACACAGCGTCAGCCACTGCCCCGCCACCTCATCCACCACGATCTCGCCGGGGTCTTCCCCCGATTCCATATGCTCCAGATACTTGTTCGAAGCCCATGTCCCCACCGCGAACGCAACCATGGAAGCCGCGAACAGCGCGAAATTCCCGAAATAATACTGGATCACAAATCCCAGCGGCAGCGCCCCCAGCGAGCCCACCGTGCCGCTCATCAGCGGCGAAAGCCCGCACCCAAACCACGTGGCAATCGGATACCATACCCCCTTGGCATGCCCCGGCTTCAGCTTGTTCGGCTCTTTTTTAGACTTATGTTTGATGCTCATATCAACTCCTTGGTAACCGCAATGTCGCCACCGCCTGCGCCGCAATCCCTTCGCCGCGCCCGGTAAAGCCCAGTTTCTCCGTAGTGGTTGCCTTAATGCTCACCCGGTCGGGCGCAATTTTCAGCAGCTGAGAAATCCGCTGCACCATCTGCTCCCGCTGCGGCCCAATCTTGGGCCGCTCGCAGATAATCGTCACATCCAGATGCGAAAGCTCCCCGCCGCGCTTGTTCAGCAGCTCATAAGCGTGCATCAAAAACCGCTCCGAATCCGCGCCCTTCCATTTCTGGTCGTCCGGCGGGAAATGCGTGCCAATATCGCCCGCCCCCAGCCCGCCCAGAATGGCATCCACAATCGCGTGCAGCCCCACATCCGCATCCGAATGCCCCAGCAGGAAATGCGTATGCGCAATCTGCACCCCGCAGATCTTGATGGTTTGCCGCGCCACCGGCGTGTCCGCGTCATGCGCCACCAGCACATGCACGTCATACCCCATGCCGACGCGGGTTTCCAGTTGGGTAACCAGGCTGTGTTGCATATGCTCTAAATCCGTCTGTGTGGTGATTTTGATATTTCCTGCCTCGCCCTCGACGATAAATACCTGCCCGCCGTGCTTTTCTATCACCGCCGCGTCGTCTGTCAGCCCCGCACCCTTATACGCCTCATGCGCCGCTACCAATGCCTCATACCGGAACCCCTGGGGGGTCTGCACGCTGTAGAGCTGCTCCCGCTCCAGCGTCTCGGCGCAAAAACCGTCCTTCACCCGCTTGATCGTGTCCGTCACTTTCAGCGCCGGGATCACCGCCTCATACCTGTCCAGCGCCTCCACCACCCGCGTAATCAGCGCATGGCTCACCATGGGCCGGGCAATGTCATGCACCAAAACCCGCTCCGGCTGGCGGTGGGCGATGCTTTCCAGCCCCCGCCGCACCGATTCCTGCCGCGAATCCCCCCCGATCACGCAAGGAAAAAGCGTCAGCCCCTCCACCGCCTGCTTGTAAGCAGCGTGGTGTTCCCGCCGTATCACCACCCGCACCCCGTCGATCAGCGGGTGCTCAAGGAAGGCCTTCACCGTCCGCCGCAGCACGCTGTCGCGGGAAAGCGTCAGGTACGGTTTCGGCTGATCCATTTGCATTCGCTCGCTTTTTCCCGCTGCCACCAGCAGGGCGATGGTCTTTTCACGGGGCCGGGCAGGGGGGGCAGGGGGCATGGAAAGCGGCTCGCTCCTAATTCCTTGAAAAAAGATGCCTCCTAAGCTATAGAAGGCGGCTGATTTGAACGCAATTCAGGCAAAAGAGCAATGGCAATTTCTATCGGTTCCCTGCAAGTCGAAGATCCCGTCTGGCTCGCCCCCATGACTGGGGTGTCCGACCTGCCGTTCCGTAAGCTCGTCAAGCGCTACGGCGTGGGCATGGTCGTGTCGGAAATGATCGCCTCCCGCGCCATGCTGCTGGAAAATAAAAACGTCCTGCGCATGTCCAGCTTCGACGCCACCGAATACCCCTTCGCCGTGCAGCTCGCCGGCTGCGACCCCGAAGTCATGGCCGAAGCCGCCAAGCTCAACGAAGCCCGCGGCGCCAACATCATCGACATCAATTTCGGCTGCCCGGTTAAAAAAGTCGTCGGCGGCAACGCCGGCA
This sequence comes from Alphaproteobacteria bacterium, assembly GCA_025360345.1. Classification (GTDB taxonomy): domain Bacteria; phylum Pseudomonadota; class Alphaproteobacteria; order Rickettsiales; family SXRF01; genus JANYBV01. The sequence goes on from JANYCJ010000194.1 coordinate 6,084, forward strand.
GCGCTTTAATGCGCGACGAAACGCTGGCCACCGCCATCATGGAAGCAGTCGTCAAGGCTGTAAACATCCCCGTCACCATGAAAATGCGCACCGGCTGGGACGATACCAATCGCAACGCCCCCAACATGGCGCGCATCGCCGAAAATGCAGGCATCCAGCTACTCACCGTCCATGGCCGCACCCGCTGCCAGATGTACCGTGGCCAT
>JANYCJ010000202.1 GCA_025360345.1 Alphaproteobacteria bacterium
TTGTCCGGTTTCGTCATGTAGAGAAGCCGTTTGTAGCAGGATTGGAACGCCAAGACGGTGAACCATGACTGAAGACGGGCATGAAGCTTATGACGATTCCCTCAGTTCCGCTGAGCAGCGCAGCGTTTTTTACGCCTGCCTTAAATAATCTCCAGAATTCAAAAACGGCGCTTGAGGCCAATACGCAGCGCCTTTCCAGCGGCAACCGCATTATCAATGCGGCCGACGATGTGGCGAATTTTTCCATTGCATCGCAGTTGCAATCGCAAATTTCATCGCTGAAGCAAGTCAATTCCAACATTGCGCAGGGCAGCAGCCTGCTGCAGGTGGCGGCGGGTGGGCTGCAGCAGGTAGCGACCATCCTTGATACGCTTAAATCGCTTTCGATACAGGCTAACAGCTCGGCGCTGACCAACACCGACCGGGGGTACCTGCAGCAACAATTTTCCGCACTGGTGGACCAGGTGGACAGTATTGCGGCCAATACGAGTTTCAACAATATCAATTTGCTGGACGGCACGCTTGCCGGGGGGAACCAGCTGCTTACGCAATCTTCGCCGGCGACGAAGGCTGTTGGCAGTTTCACGCTGAGCGCCAATCCCACGGCCGGGCAGACGGTGGTGGTCAATGGCGCCACGTTCACGGCGGGGCCGGGGAATGATTTTGCGATTGGCGGGGATGCTACTGCCACGGCTGCCAACCTTGCCACGGTGCTGAATGCTTCCACGGATGTGCGCGTGTCCCAGGCGAGCTATGTGGCCAGTGGCGCAGTTATCAACGTGACCGCCAAAGCGGGGGGTGCGGAGGGTAATAATTTTGTTATCAACAAGGCGACCAGCACGGCTTCGATCAACGTGAGCGGGGCGAGCACGGCGGCGGCGAATGTGTATACACTCTCCGGCGGGGTGGATAACGGCCTGAATGCGGGCAGCACTAAGGGCAGCGGCACAGTGGGCGATACGCTGGTTACAACCCAGAATCAAGTGGCGGCGAGTGTTACCTTTTCGCTTTCGGGGGCGGTGGCGGATGGGGAAACCCTTTCGCTGGGTGATGGCAATGGCGGCGCAGTGGCCTTTACCTTCCGCAACAGCGCTGCGCTGGGGACGGATATCCAGATCGGGAGCAGCACGGAGCAGACGCTGCAAAATATTGTTTCCACGCTTAGCCAATATAACACCAGCAGCAATTACGGCATAAGGCAGCTGAATTTCAGCATCAGCGCGGGCAGCGTGACCCTTAGCAACAAGGTTGCGGGGAATGTGAACGATTTGAACGGCAATCCGCTGGCAATCAGCGAAACAGTGGCTAACGGCACGCTTTCGGGCGCATCCTTTAACAACGGCACCAATGGCGGTGTGAATACCGCCGGGGTGACGGGCTCGGGGTTTGCGGGGACTATTTCCGGGTTTACGGCGAATTATATTTCAGCGGATGTGGTGGATGCCAGCGTGACCGTGGGCGCAAACAGCTATAATGCGCGGATTTCCGATACCACGCCGGGTTCGGACACGCGGGTGCGCTTCAGTTCCGCCAGCGGCGGGTATTTTGACGTGCAGCTCAAAGGCGGGCAGGGCAGCAGCGTGGCAGCGCAAGGGGATGCGAATAATTACGCGGCGAGGCTGAATGCGGCTTTCAGCGGCTTGAGTTTTACGCAGAACCAGCAGGTGACGAATTATGCGCCAACCGGCAGCCTGAACGGCAGCACTGCCAGCCTGCAGCTGGGCAGCGGGGCTGCACCGCGCATTAACGCGGTTTCGGTGAGCGCGCCGACCACGCCGGGGGGTGACGGAACGATTTCGTTTACACTGGGGGACAAGACTTTCCAGTCGGGTGGCGGGCTTGGCAGCAGCATTGGGGCTTATGAGAGTGTCAAATTCACCAATACGGCGGATTCCACGCAGACGCTGACGCTTAACAACGGGGCTACGGCTCAGGATTTCTCCACCGCAAATGCAGCGGCTTCGCTTCAAAACGGGCTGGCCACGGCTTTCCACATCGGCACGCCGGGTGTGGGCACGGATTTCCAGGTGGGGCTGGATGCGGGCAACACGCTGAATGTTTCGCTGGGCAGTGTCAGCAGTTTCGCGCTTTTTTCGGGTAGCACGCCCAGCGTGGGCACGCAGCCGCAGGCGCTGGCGGCGCAAGCGCTGCTGGACACGGCGAAGCATACGGTGCAGTCGCTGATTGCGACGGTGGCAGGGAAGCAGACCTCGTTTAACTTCTCTGCGGCGAATCTGCAGCAGACGATTACTGCTGTCTCGCAGGCCCATAGCGCGCTGGCGGACACCGATATCGCGGCGGAATCCACGGATTATGCGCTGAACACGGTGAAGGTGAATGCCGGGATTGCCATTATCGCGCAGGCGCTGTCGTTGCCGAACGGTTTGCTGAGCATTCTGAAAGCTGCGGGAAATAGCTAGACAAAGCTGGGGTTATGCGTCACAAGAATTGGAATTACCTATTTTAATTCCGTCGATTATGTATCCCCTCAAGCGGCTGGCCGGTTCAGCCTTTTTTAAGATCGGCATCAAGGCCGGGCTTACGCTTATTGCTTTCTGGTTTATTTTCCGGGGCATTGATGTTGCGCACCTGATCGATATCATTGAACACCAGGACAGGACGCTGCTGCTGGAGACTTCCTTATTCATGGTGGTGCAGTCGGTGCTGGGCGGGGTGCGGTGGCGGATGATCGTGAATGCGCTTGCGCATGAGGCCAGCCAGCGGATCAGCGTGTACCAGTCGCAGCGCATTTATTACATCGGGGTGTTTTTCACCACCTGTTTGCCGGGCACGGTGGGCGGGGACATGGTGCGGATCTGGATGACGCGGGATATCGGCCATCCGCTGGCGCAGGCGATCAACTCGGTGATTATCGACCGGATGATCGCGCTGATCGGAATTGGCATTATGGTACTGATTACGCTGCCGGTGATTGCCGGGCTGATCGGGGTGGACATAGCTGTGATTTATCCCGGGGCGGCGGCGGTGACGGTGGCGGGGCTTGTGCTGCTGTGGAACATGGAGCGCATCCTGAAGCCGTTCAGCCACGTGAAGCCGGTGCACTGGGTGCTGCATTTCATGCGCAGCCTGAAGCTGATCGTGTCGCATCCTGGAATTTGCCTTGGCTCTATTTGCCTCGCAGTTATTGCGCATATGAGTTATTCTTTGAGTGCGTTTACCATGGCTGAAAGCCTTGGGATACCCATGACGGTGATGCAGAGTATGACTTTTATGCCCCTGATTATGCTGGTGACGACGATTCCCATTTCCATAGGTGGATGGGGCCTGAGGGAGGCGAGCATGATAGGGCTGCTGGGCATGGTGGGGGTGAAGCCGGAAGCGGCGGTGGTGCTTTCCGTGCAGATGGGGCTGCTGTTCATGCTGATAAGTATGCCCGCCAGCATCATGTGGCTGCTGAACCGCAGACATGCGAAGGCGCATCCGCAACAATTCCAGCATGAGTGAGTTTTAATCATGGGGGAAACCGGGCGGGATTTCTGGGATGGGGCGGTGAGCATGACTCCTGCCGCACAGAAGCGCCATTCGGTGGGGGAGATCAGCGTGCCTTTCGAGGCGAGCGCTTACGATATTACACTTTTTGTGTACTGCTATAATAACGAGGACACACTGCCGGAGGCGCTGCACACGCTGGTGGAAGCGATGGATGTGGTTGGGAAGAGCTACGAGATCGTGATTATCGATGATTGCTCAACCGACCATTCCGCAGAATTTGCCAAGGGTTTTATGCTGGAATTCCCCCGGGTGCCGCTGGTGCTGCGCATTAACAAGGCGCATAAGGGGCTGGCGGAAAATTATGTGGATGCGGCATTTATCGGCGTGGGAAAGTATTTCCGGCTGGTGTATGGCGACCATTCCGAGCCGGTGGAGACCATGGTGGATGTGCTGAAAGCGGTGGGAGATGCGGATATCGTGGTGCCGTATTACGTGTCCATGCGGGACAAGGGGCGGGGGGTGCGGATTTACGAATGGCTGGTCAATACCATTGGCGGCAACAGTATCAACCATTATGGGGCTTCGCAGGTGCATCTGCGGTATAACGTGATGCGCTGGCACTCCAATACCCACGGGCCTGCTTTCCAGATTGATTTATTGTGCAGGCTGCTGGAGCAGGGATTTACGGTGAAGCAGGTGCCGTGCCGGGCAGTGCCGAAGCACCCGCCGATGGGCAAAGGATATGAGTTCCGGCGCTTCTGGTCAGGGGTGCATGTGCTGGTGGATTTGATTTTCCGGCGGTGTTCTAAATAGCGAAATATTTCTGAAGCATTTCCATGCCGTCTATGAGCCTTGGGCCGGGGCGGACAAGGTAGGCGTTTGCATCCACGGGATGGACGCGGCCGGAAGGCACTGCGGGGAGAGTTTGCCAGCCGGGGCGGGTTTCAAGCCATTTCAGTTGTTCGCGGGACTGGGCTTCATTGTAGCCGCAGGGGGCGACGATGATGATTTCGGGCTGCCATGCGAGGACATCCTGCCAGTCGAGGCGGACGGAGTCCTGGCCTTTGCGGG
>JANYCJ010000081.1 GCA_025360345.1 Alphaproteobacteria bacterium
ATCCGCCCGCGACCAAGGCAACCAGCAGCTTTGGGTGCCGCTCATTCTCGGCTGGGTAAATCTTTCGCAGGGCCAGCTCACCAAGCCCCTGACCAAGGATATGTTCAGCGCCGACGTGGGCCGCGCCGCCCCGCTGGTAAACTATCATCTGGCGCTCATCAACGCCAAGGCGGGCTTCACCGAGGAAGCTACCCGCAATTTCAAGGCTAGCATCGAAGACCTTGATAATGCGCCGCCACGCATCCTGCAAAAAATCGCCCAGTTCTACCACGCCAATAATGAGCCAAAGGAACTGGCCGAGATCGTCAAGAAATACGAAGATGAAAACGAGCCTGACGATGAAGTGCCCGAAATTAAAACCGCGCAGGACGGCATAGCCGAAGTGCTCTACACCATGGGTGGCATCATGTTCGGCGCGGGCGTGGTAAACGACGCCGCCATCTACATGCAGCTCGCCACCTACATCAAGCCGGATTTCGCCGAAGCGCAGGTGGCGCTGGGCGATGCCTATGCCGAGCTTCAGCAATACCAGCGTTCCAGCGAAGCCTATGACAGGGTCAACCCCGACAGCAGCCTCTACACCAAGTCCCAGCTGCATATCGCGGTGAACGACGACCATCTGGGCAACCTCAAACAGGCGCTCGCCCTGCTTGACAAGCTCGATGAAGAAAACCCCGACGACACCGACGCCATCGTCACCAAAGGCGATCTCTATCGTATCCACTCGCGCTACGCTGAAGCCATTCAGGCCTATACCCATGCCCTGAGCCGAATCACCAAACTGGAAAGCGATGACTGGCCGATCCTCTTCGCGCGCGGCTCCTGCCTTGAGCGCCTCGGCAAGTGGCAGCAGGCTGAAAAAGATTTGCAGGCCGCCCTTGAGCTGAAGCCCGACCAGCCCGACATCCTGAACTATCTCGGCTTCGCCCAGCTTGAGCATAATGAAAATATTGAAGGCGCACGTGAAATGATCGCCCGTGCCGTCGAAGCCCGCCCCGACGACCCGCAGATCACCGACAGCATGGGCTGGGTGCTCTATATGCAGGGCGACTATGACAACGCCCGCACCTATCTGGAAAAAGCCGTGGAACTCCTGCCCAGCGACCCCGAGGTCAACGACCATCTGGGCGACGTATACTGGCGGCTTGGCCGCAAGACGGAAGCCCGCTTCCAGTGGAACCGCGCCCTGACCTATAACCCCGAGCCGAAATTGGTGGCCGCCATCAATAAAAAAATAAAAGATGGTCTCCCTCCCACTAGCGTCATCTATCATAAGCCCGCTGCCCCGGCAGTGGCCGCCACCCAGACGGAAACGGCCACGCCAGACAGCGCGCCCGAATCCGCCACGCCCTGATACGTGCCGGGTCATGGCCTCCACGCGCATCACCGCACCTGCCAAGCTGAACCTGTTCCTGCACGTCACCGGTAAACGCGCCGACGGTTATCACCTGCTGGAAAGCCTCACCGCCTTCACCGAATTTGGAGACGAGCTGGACATCGCCCCCGCAGAAACCGTTTCCTTGCATATCACCGGCAACTATGCCGGCTTATTGCAGAAAGAAGACAATCTCGTCCTGCGTGCTGCCCGCCTCCTTCAGGCTGAAGCAGGTATAATGGCCGGTGCACAGATCACACTTCATAAAAATATCCCCGTAGGCGCGGGCCTCGGCGGTGGCTCTGCGGATGCCGCAGCCACCCTCACGGCACTGTCCCAACTGTGGAGCCTCGCACTCCCGCCCGCAACCCTGCACAAAATCGCCCTGCAACTGGGCAGCGACGTGCCCGCCTGCCTCCTTGGCTCGCCCGGCTGGCTCACCGGCACGGGTGATAATGTCGCCCCCGTTGCCATTCCCCCCGGCGGCTGGGTCGTGCTGGCCAATCCGGGGCAGCCCCTGCTTACCGCCGACGTGTTCCGCGCCCGCCGGGGGAGCTTCGATGCGCTCGTCACGCTCCCCGCGCAATGGGAAAATATTCCCGCGCTTGCCGCATGGGCATCCGCGCAAGGCAATGCGCTGGAAGCCCCCGCGCTTACCCTCATGCCCGTCATCGCCGAAGTGCTTGCCGCACTTGCCAGCACAGAAAACTGCCTGCTGCCGCGTATGTCCGGTAGCGGCGCAACCTGCTTCGGGCTATACGCGCAGCAAAACCACGCCACAGCCGCTGCCGCCGCCATCCGGTCGGCACATCCCGGCTGGTGGCTCACTGTCACACCCCTTAAAGGAGCCGCCCATGGGCAAGCGCAATAAAATCCGTTACGTCGCCAAACCCAAAGACCGCAAAACCCTTGTCCTCACCGGCCGTGTTTTCCTGAAATATGAAGATGATGACGCCGACATCGACCAGGCCGTCAAAGGCGACCTCATGTGCTACCCCAACCATGAGCTGGACAACATCATCAGCCAGATCGGCTACAACAACACCGGCCATGCCGGGTATTATAAAGTGGATGTGTTCGAGGGCAATGTCTGGTGCCTCATGCTGCTAAACGCAGATGTTTTTACCGAGAACGAACATCACTTCTCCAAAACCGAGCGCCCCATAGATACCTTCAAGCTAATCGGTGAAATGCTGGTGGCCCTCGAAGGCAAAACCGTCATCCGCACCTACCGCGAGCACTACCATCTGGCAGACAGCGCCGAAGCTGAAGAAGAAGCCGAAGC
>JANYCJ010000121.1 GCA_025360345.1 Alphaproteobacteria bacterium
TTCGGCAATTGCGTACGTACACGCTGGGTCAGCGCCAAAGATGCCTGTGGAGCACAGCCGGTGGCTGTAGTGCAGCAGCAACAGCGCAGCTATATTGCCAAGGACGAACGCACGGTGTATTTCCAGTTCGATAAGTCGAACCTGACCCCGGAAGCGACCCAGAAGCTCAATAATCTCTCGCAGACGCTCCGTTCTGATGCGAATGTGAAGCAGGCTCGCATTGTGGGTTATGCCGACCGCATTGGTAACCCCGATTACAACCAGGCGCTTTCCGAACGCCGCGCTGAGTCGGTTCGCAAGCAGCTGGTAGGCAACGGGGTTGTGACCTCGCAGAAAACCGATGTGCGCTGGCTGGGTGAGACCGCGCCTAAGACCACCAATTGCCCGGACAGCCTTGGCCGCACGAAACTCATCGAGTGCCTTGCGCCTGACCGCCGCGTAGAAGTCGAAGTGGATTACCTGCCGGTGATGCCTGCGCAGCAGCAACCCGCTATGCCCGCACAGCCAGCAATGCCTGTACAGCAACAGCCCGTACGTTAATCATCTCACAGGGGAACCGCCGTTATGTCCGTTATCACTAAGATCGTTGGAATCATGCTGGCCGGGCGAAGTGTCGCCGATACTGCGCCGATGTTCCAGAGATTGCTATCGGGCATAGCGGCGGTTGTCGCGCTTTCCATTTTAAGCTCCATCCTTGCCGGTGTGGTGATGGTGGGTCTGATCTATGCCGCATTCATGGGGCTGGTGGACCACGGGCTTGAACCTGCGGCTGCGATGATGATCCTGGGTGCGGTGATCGTGGTGGCGACCGCGATCATGGTGAACCAGATTTTTGTTTCCATCCGCAAGATCAAAAATATTCCTTCGCAGGTTCTGACGCGTCAAAATCCTATTGCGCAGCGCGCGACTAAGGTGGGCTATGCGTTTATCGACGGGTTCCTGAGCGGGCCCACTAAACCGGCCGCCCCGGGCGAACTTTAGTTCTCCTGATTATGAAAAAGCCCCGCAGCCGCGGGGCTTTTTTTTGCTAAAAACATCTTTATGGCTCCTTTACGGTTTCCTTATAGTTGTGAAAAGATGCCCTATCGCATATTTACGGCTAGATTTATAGGGTTGTATCAATCGGTTTGTTACGCGTGTACAGGCTGAGTTTATCATCAAGAGGAGAATAACCATGAAACGTATCACCATCATCGCAGCACTGGCACTGCTTCCGCTTTTGTCCGCATGTAACACTATGTCCGGCGCAGGCCAGGATATCTCGGCCGGTGGCCAGAAGCTGGAAAAAACGGCTGACAAGCACCAGAACTACTAGTTTACTGCTAGTTACCTCTTGAAGGGGCGGAGCCTTACCGGCTTTCCGCCCCTTCATGCTATTCCTAAGCCCGGTTCACACTGCCTATGCTTCGCGCCATTGAGCCCACCAAGAAATACTTCCTGACCATGTTCAGCGTGTCATGCGCGCTGCTGGTGGTGTTTACCTGCGTGATATACCGGCAGTCGGAAATTTTGCAGAACCGCAGCGAGTCGGTGTTGAGCAGCTATGACGTGTTGAAACTCAGCCACCTTGTGCTGATCGACGCGCTGAACATGGAGACGACGCAAAGGGGGTTTTTGCTGAGCGGGGTGCCGAAATACCTGACGCCTTACAAAGACTCGGTGCAGACGCTTAACAACGATGTGGAAAATCTTTCGAAGCGCGTGGCGGCAAGTAAAATGCTCTCACCCTATATCCCCACACTGCGCGGGCAGGTGCAGGCGGTGGAGGTGATTGCGGCTAACCATATCCAGCGTACGCACGGCAGCGCGCGGCTTACGGTTAAAGACCTGGGTGAAGCAAAGCAGCGCATGGATGATTTGCGCGCGACGCTGGACGATATTATTTCTACGGAAGATACGGTGCTGACGGAGCGCGAAATCGCGGCCTCAGAGCAGCAGCGCAATTACCAGTACACGCTATTCATGGGCACGGGGCTGGGGGTGGGCGCGCTGGTGGTGGCGAATATGCTTATCTATACGCTGCTTTCACGCGGGCGGGAGACGGAGGCGGAACTGCGGGAAAGCGAAGAGCGGTTCCAGCTTATCATGAACGGGGTAAATGACGGGATTTACGACCTCAACCTGATTGACCGGACGATGTATCATTCGCCTTCATGCCACCGTATGCTTAACTATACGGAAGAGGAATATCCCAAAACGCTTGATACCTTCAAGGCGCTGATACACCCCGACGACCTTGAACGCTGCGTGGCAACCTTCCGGGCTTATGGCGCGAAGGAGCTTCCGGTGTACCTGAATGAATTCCGTATGCGGCACAAGAACGGAAGCTGGCGCTGGGTGCTTTCACGCGGCGTTGGGCTGTGGAATGCGGAAGGGCAGATGTACCGGCTCGTCGGTTCGCAAACCGATATCACCATGCAGAAAAAACGCGAAGAGGAGTTATTGCAACTCAGCAGCGATATGGAGGGCTTTACCTATATCGCCTCGCATGACTTGCGGGCGCCACTGGTGAATCTGCGGGGCTTTTCCTCTGAAGTGCGAATGGCGCTTGAGGAAGTGCAACCTATATTGAAACTCGTCACCGGCACGCTGCCGGAGGACGATAAGAAAAAGCTGGGGGAGGTACTGGAAAAAGAAGTGCCGGAGGCGCTCGGGTTTATTGACGCGGCGGTGGTGCGCATGGACAAGCTGACCTCAGCTATCCTGGACATGTCGCGCATCGGGCGAAGGGAATACCGGATGGAGGAGGTGGATGTGAATGTGCTGCTAGAGCGCTGCCTTTCCACGCTGGCGCACGAAATCAGCGCCAAGGGGATCAAGGTGACCTATCAGGACATGCCGACGCTAGTGACAGACGCGCTGGGGCTGGAGCAAGTGCTGGGGAATTTGCTTGATAACGCGGTGAAATATCTTTCCCCCGACAGGCCGGGCGAAATCACCATCAAGGCGCGGCACTATCTGGACGAGGTGATTTTCACCGTGGCCGATAATGGGCGGGGTATTGCGGAAGCCGATGCGAGGAAGGTCTTTGAAATTTTCAGGCGGGCTGGTAATAGTGGTGACATACGCGGCTCCGGCATGGGCATGGCGTATGTGAAAGCCACGCTCAGGAAGCTCGGCGGGCGCATCTGGTTCGATTCCACGCTCAACCAGGGCACGATTTTCACTTTTACGCTGCCTCTTAAGGGAAGTTTATGACCATTTTCACCACAGTACGGGGTTAGGATACCATGGCGTTTTTATCGCAGAATTTACGAAAAATCTTATATATCGAAGATGATGAAGGGCTGGCACGGCTGCTGCAACGGCGTATGGAGCGCGCGCGCTTCGACGTGGAGATCGCTGTGAGCGCCGAAGAGGGGCTGGCAAAGCTGAACCAGAATAATTATGACCTGGTGCTGCTGGACTACCACCTGCCGGGCATGAACGGGATGGAGCTGATTGACCAGCTAGTGCCGATGAATAACTATCCGCCGATTATTTTGCTCACCTCCAGCGGCGATGAGCGGGTGGCGCTGCAGGCATTGGAGAAGGGGGCTGCCGATTACGCTGTGAAGGACACCGGGCAGCTGTATCTTGAACTGCTGCCGGCGATTATGCAGGCGGCTTACACGAAAGACAGGCTATCACGCGAAAATGAAAGCCAGCGGGTGGAATTGCTTCAGGCAAAGGAAAAAGCGGAGCTGGCCAATACGGCCAAGAGCGAGTTCCTGGCCACGATGAGCCACGAAATACGCACACCCATGAATGCGGTGATCGGGCTTTCGCGGTTACTTGCACGCACCAAGCTTGACGACAAGCAGAAGGAAATGGTGGAAACACTTTCTTCCAGCGCCGATTTGCTGATGAAGCTTATCAACGACCTGCTTGACTTAAGCCGCATTGAATCCGGACAGGTGGAATTCGAGATGCAGCCATTCAATGTGGGTGCGCTGTTTAAGGATGTGAATAACATGTTTGCGAGCCAGGCGGCGCAAAAATCGCTGGCGCTGACGCTGGAAGACGAAACAAACGATAAGGAACTGGAAGGCGATAAAACGCGCATCCAGCAGATCGTGACCAACCTTATCAGCAATGCCCTGAAATTCACTTCCACGGGCGGGGTGAAGGTGAGCGCCTACCTGAAGCATGGCGCGGAGGGGTTCGAATTATGCATAGCTGTCAAAGATACGGGGATTGGCATCCCGGCAGACAGGCTGGCGCAGATTTTTGAAAAATTCGTGCAGGCTGACCAATCCATTACCCGGCGTTTCGGTGGCTCGGGGCTTGGGCTTTCGATCTGTAAAAAGCTGGTGAACCTGATGGGCGGCGACATTACCGTGGAAAGCACCGAGCATCGGGGATCGGTTTTTACCATGTACCTGCCGATCAAGGTGGACGAGCCGCACGCGGTGGTACATACGCTGCCGCTGAAGCCAGCGCATATGTCGGTCATGGATAAGGGGCTGGTGTTGCTGGTAGAGGATTACCCGCCGAATGTGATGGTGGCGAGCATGATGCTTGAGAATCTTGGTTTTGTGGTGGAAGCGGTCATATCGGGCGAAGAGGCGGTGCAAAAAATTGAAGCAAATACACTGCCCTACCTAGCCATTCTCATGGACGTGCAGATGCAGGACATGGACGGGTTTGAGACGACGCGGCGGATACGCGAGATCGAGCTGAGGAAAGGGTTCCGGCAGCCGATACTGGGAGTGACGGCCCATGCCCTGGCAGGTGACAGGGAGCGGTGCCTCGAGGCGGGCATGGACGATTATATGAGCAAACCAATACACCCGGAAATTCTAGCTCAGAAGCTGGGTGTGCTTGCAAAAGCTTCTTAAAAAGTTTAGCGGAATTTTATTCGGAGGACGTCATAACGCGCTGCATCTTTACATGGGGGATGATTAGATACGTTTAGCAACAACGTACTTAACCTACTACTTATGGAGATACAATCATGCGCACGCAACATCATGTAGCTGACTATGCCATCGCCAATATTGACCAGATCCTGATTGATGGCGAATTTGACGAATATGATAACACCGACGCCCTCAGCGCCGCTTTCCATGCTGAAATGGAAGATTCCTGGAGTGATGAAGAACTGATCGAATTGCTCTAATTTACGGAATCCTTATACGTTAATTGCTTTCCCTCATCGAAAAGCAACTGGCCTTTACGCTATAGTGATAGTGTGGCAAGGTCCGCTGGTTGAGGGTTTTGCAAGATTCGTCGCCATGGTCATGAGTGATTGACCGTGGTTTAACTGGAAAGCATTTATTATGGAAAATACCAATAAAGCGGCGGGCAAGTGGATTGGCGCTGCCTTAGTTATTATACTGGGCGTTATGGCTTATGGCGTGTTGACAATGCCGGATAACCGCAGCACGGGCGAGCGCTTCAGTGACGCCGTATCGGAACTGCCGAATGGCGTTGATAAGGCTGCGGACGAATTCAAGGACCGCACCCCGGGCCAGAAAGTTGGCGATGCGGTGAAACATGCCGGCGAGAGCATCAAGGAAAACACTGGTAACAAGTAACCGCGACTTTGAGGGGAATCGTGAAAATACTCGCCGTTGTTTTATGTGCTGCAACCATGTCTTTGGCTGCGAACGCGGCTGTAGCGGATGCCATGGTGATTACCAAAGCAACCGCTTATGATGCCGAGGGCACCGAAGACGGAAATCCGGAGCTGGCAGCAGCACATTTCGTGGACCACATCAATTACGCCCGAGTGGCGCTGGCTATGCATGAGTATGATGTTGCGAATGCCCATATTTCCGAAGCGCAGGACGCGCTGGCCCTGCTGAGGCAGGCGAATCTTGAAAGCCATAAAAGCGTGCAGGTCGAGTCCGGGCGGGTTGTTTATGATTATGATACCGACCAGAAAAACCATTATTTTCCCGTGAGCAGCGAGCCAGTAGAGGTGAGGGAAATGGGCAAGGGGCCCTTCTGGGCCAAAGCAAACACATTGGCGGTGACGGATGCTGAAATCGCTTATTTAACGCTGGATTTAAATGGCAGCAATGCGGAAAAAGGACTGGCTAAAGCGAAGAAAGCACTGGAGCAGGAATATTATACCGACGCGGATGCGGCGCTTTCCAAGCTTATCCAACAGGTGGTGAAGGTAGATGCGAAAGACCATATGCCGCAGCAGGTGGCCAGCGATAACATCGCGCTGGCGCGTGATTTTCTTTCGTTGAATAACTATGCGGGGGCGAGGTTTGCGCTGAAGCACGCTGACGCGGCGCTCGACACCCTGGAGCGCGGGTTGGAAGAAGGTGATCGCAAAGACAGGGCAGAGGCGATGCGCAAGGAGGTGCAGACACTGCGCGATGAAGTTGCTGCTGGCGACCCGGGACTGCTTACAAGGGCGGATAGCAGCCTTAAGCAGTGGTGGCGGGAACTGAAAAGCTGGACAGATTGATTTAAGCTGTTTTTTACGTTACTAGTTTTACTTTAATATCATGCAGCTACCGAAGAAAATACATACTATGGCGACGAAATCCTACGGCAACGATATCCAGTTTGACGGCGACCGGGAGCAGATGCACCGGCAGCTGTTTTCCGCGGTGTCGCATGATTTGAAGACGCCGCTGGCTTCTATGATCGGCTCGCTGGAAATTCACCAGCGCATGAAGGAAAAACTTTCGCCGGATAAAAAGGATGCGCTTATTTCGACTGCGCTTCAGGAAGCTTACCGGCTGGACAATTTTGTGACCAATATCCTCGACATGGGCAAGCTGGAAAGCGGCATGGTGAAAATGCGCAAAGAGGGGGTTGATATTGACCAGCTGGTGCGCGACTGCCTGACCAATATGGATAACCGGCTTCAGCATTGCGATCTTGATGTGCAGGCTGCGAAAGGCAAATTCGTAGCACAGACCGATCCGTCGTTATTGAGCCGGGCCCTGGCGCTGGTACTGGACAATGCGGTGAAGTATGGCGGTGCGCAGCCTAAAATTACCTTGCGCTATTATGCGGAAGGATCCGAGGGCGTGATTAGCGTGCAGGATAATGGTAAGGGCGTTCCACCCGACCAGTATGAGAAAATTTTTGAAAAATATACCCGCTTTGCCAAGAGCGACCAGCAAAGTGCCGGGACGGGTCTTGGCTTGGCAATCTGCCGGGAAATCATGCAGCTTGTTGGAGGCTCGGTTACCGTAACCACACCGCAAGTAGGGCAGGGCGCGCTATTTTTATTACGGTTTGCGCTATAGCAAATTGCCACTAAAACAGGGAGCCGTCTGGCTCCCTTTTTTAATGCTTAGCTTTTCAGATGGCTGGTGGGCGTTTTCCGGAGATGGCGCTGGCCACCAAGGTTGCCACAAACAGGGCAATGCATATCAATGCGATCATTTTTGCGATTTCGGCAAATGCGCCGGCAAGGCCGCCGAAGCCGAATATGGCCGCGAGCACGGCCAGCAGGAAGAAGGTGATGACGTAATTCAGCATGGGTTATGTCCTTTTGTCAGTTAGCTCCACTATTTTACTCTAGAGGCGCGGGCATCAAGTTGCGCTATGTAGTGGAGCGCCAAGTTATAAGTGAGCAATAAAAAGCTTTGCTTATCGTAGTTTTACTGAATGAACGGGGACTTCCGGGGGTAAATTTATGTGGCGTGCCTTAGGGTGGTAATCCTAAGGAGAGAATGACGTGACACGGTCTTTGCAGATTATTCCCTATAGCCTTTTATTCCTCGCGCTGACACGCGGCATGGAGCATGTGTTGCAACCTTATCATGCTGAAGTGCAGGCATGGCTTACATCGTTTGGTGCGATGTGCCACGATGCGCCATTGATGAGCTATGCAATATATGGCGCATTGCTGACTTTTGTGCTGTTCCTGGGGCTTCCTTTTGCCACGGGGCTAATGTTATTCGCCGGTGTGACCTATGATTTAGGAGAGGCGATGCTAATGGTGACGCTGTGCCGCATGGTGGTTGCGGTGGGGATTTTTACTACGGTGCGCGCGCGGGGCTTTAAGGCGCAGGAACAAGCCGCCGGGCGGTTTTTTGCCAAACGGCCTGCTCTGGGACTTTTTCTGATGCGGCTTGTGCCGCTGCCGGACAATGCAATCAACTATACCATGGCGCGCTCAACGGCTATCAGCTGGCAGGCTTTTGTGGGGGTGACACTGTTTGGGATGATTCCGCTTACGGCGCTATGCGTGTGGGGCGGGCATCAGCTGGGGAGCGTGAGCAACCTGCTTCAATGGATGTCTTAATTCTTTCCCTGCAATGCTGTTGCGCTTAAGAATTTTCGAAGATTTTTTGCAGTGATTTGATCTTCACATCAACATCCGGAACATGCACATCGTCCATGCCGAGATGGAGGCGTTTGCGCGATTCTTCGGCGATCAGTTCATATTTCAACGACATTTCGGAGATTTCTTCATCGGTGAGTTTTTCAAGATCGAGCAGGCTGGTATGTGCACCATGCGTGGCACGGATCAACTCATCCACCTTGATCTGGATTGCCCTTGTATCCCTGTTCTGGCTATTTTGAATCAGGAAAACCAAAAGGAAAGTAACGATGGTAGTGCCGGTGTTGATGACCATTTGCCATGTTTCCGAATAGTGGAACATGGGGCCGGTGACCGCCCACACTAAAACCGATGCAACTGCGAGGAGGAATGCGCCGGGGCGCCCGCTTAACTCAGAGGCGCGAGAGGCGAAATTACTGAAATAATTGTTACGGCGTTTCATAGGTTTTCTTTCATTATCTATTTATTTCAGATATAAAAAGAGCACACGCGCAGGCATGTGCTCTTTAACATGGTTTTCAGGACAATTATTTCCAGGCGGGCTTGCCCAGGTTGATATCGTTCTTATTCGTGAGGCCACCGGCCGCTGCACCTACGGCACCGCCGACAAGCGCACCGGTTACACCGCTGCCGCCAGCTACGGCACTGCCAAGAGCGCCTACGCCCGCGCCGATACCTGCACCGCTCAGAGCGCGGTCTGTCTTAGATTCGCCACAGGCGGTGAGGGTGGATACTAGCAGCAGAGCGGAAATCATTTTGGTCATTTGCATATAAACTCTCCAATTATTGGTTGGTTTTCCTAACTTAACGTAGTTGCTGTAAAGATGCGGCAGCAAGGAAACGCCGTGGTATAAAAATGCTATTAGTTAAATAGCGTAGCTTTTCAAGATTGCGTCGCTGGCTTCCACCTCAATGGTCTTTTTCTGAACCAACGCATTTACCTTGATGCTGTAATGGCCTTCAGGCAGGTGCATGTAGATGATGCGGTCATGCGTGGTGAAGCTTGCGACCTGGGTGTTGTTTTCATCCAGCACTTCAATCTTAAGGGGAACCATTGCGTACATGGCGTGTTTTACGTTCAGGCGCACATTGGCGTCTTCTTTCAGCGCGGAAGTGTTGGCGCTATCATTGTGAACGGTTGCGACATCCACCTCGTCCATATCGGTGCTGTAAGCGGCACTTTGCGCGAATGCGGGGCTGGCTAACATAATGCTTCCAGCGAGCAACAGGCTGCTAAGAGTGGGGGTAAGTGAATACATGATGGGCTCCTTTTTTGTTTATGAGACCATCATGCCTATTCGCATCTTAAAATGCGGTGCTGAAATAAGCCGTTGTTATTAAAAGATGGTAAAGCCAATAAAAAACCCCCGGTGGCTAGACCGGGGGTTTTTATTCAGACAGATGATAATTATGCCGCTTTGGTTTCAGGCACGATGGTTTCCATACGGTAGCCTACTCCCGGTTCGGTCACGATCATCTTGTTGGCAGGTTTTTTGCCTTCAATTTTATCACGCAGCTGGCCGATATAGACGCGCAGGTATTGGGTATCATCACTATGTGCGGGCCCCCAGATTTCTTTCAGGAGCTGCTTGTGGGTAAGCATTTTGCCGCGATTTGCGATAAAGTAGCGCAGCAGGTCATATTCTTTTGGAGTGAGCGCTACTTTTTCTTCGTTGATGTAGACCTCGTGGCGGATGAGATCCATGCGGATAGGGCCGTTGCGCAATTCTGGTTCGCCCATTTCCTTAATGGTAGATTTGCGCAGGTTCGCCTGGATACGCGCCAAAAGCACATCGGCGTTGAAGGGCTTCATAATGTAATCGTCTGCGCCCATGTTGAGGGCGGCGACCACTTCTTCATCACCGGAGCGCACCGTGAGCACCACGATGGGCACATGCGACCATTCGCGGATGGCGGTGATAACTTCCTTGCCGTCCATGTCGGGAAGGCCAAGGTCGAGCACGATCAGATCCGGTTTAATCGAAGCACTCATGCGAATAGCTTGCTTGCCGTTTTCGCTTTCTTCAATTTTATAATCTGAAGCATCAAAATAGATGCTCAGCATTTTCCGGATCTGGGGTTCATCGTCCACAATCAGGATGACGTGTTTTTTCTCGTGCATGTTGGGTACGCTGTTTGGCTAGGGCTAATAAAAAATGTTGTAAAGAATGATGAGTGGAACGGGGATACCGATAAGCCACATGAGTAAGCTGCGCATTGTTGCAATCCTTATTTTAAGTTTATAATTAAAAACTAACAGGCAGGGGGTAAAGATGCCCCCATGAGGTTACGGTTTGTCTGTAAAAATTCCGTAAAGGGTTTATTGCCCCAGTTTCAGTGCGTTGAAAGAATTCAGGATTTTTTTGCGGTTTTGCGGGCGCTGTTTTTGCCCGCTTCCTTGCGCAGCCTTTGCGCATTGGCATTGGCCTTCTTCTGCACTGGCTTCATGCTCACATCCAGAAGGTCTACGGATGCGTCCATCATGCGGTTGATGGCGATGGCGGGGGTGAGGGCCGGATTGCTTAACGAATGGAGCAGGAAGCGCTGCAGGGCATGGGTGCTGGCGAGGGTGCCTTCCATGGCTGCTTCCAGTTTTTCCTGCGACATGCGGGAAAATTCGGGATGGGCAAAATCTATGCGGCCTTCGCAGGCGTCGCGGATCATGAGGCTGCGGTAGAAAACCGTTTGCATAGACGACCAGCCCATCATCCATAAGTCGCCATACTGCTTCAGGGACTGGGCCTGCCAGTTACTTGAAGGAGGAGTATAGAGGGCTTTGAAGAAATTAATCATAAGCAGTATTTTACACTAAAGTTGGGGTTGCGTACCAGTTTTTAAATGCACGAAAGGCGGCCGAAGCCGCCTTTCGCATCACATTTAGCCGAATTAGGCTACTTTGGTGGTGGCACCGGCCACACGCAGTGCGGAGCGGGCCTTGGATATCTTCAGGTCGGTGTCGCAATGCACGACTACAACGGCCTTGCCAGCTTTTACTTCATTTTCAAACTCATTTGCTTCATCTGCTGCGAAGCCGGCATTAATCAGGGCGCCGCCCAGACCGCCAACTACGCCGCCAGCACCAGCACCGGCCAAAACGGCCACGATGGGGCCTGCAACAAGTACAGCGCCGCCGGTTGCGACAATGCTGCCTACCGCGGTGAGGCCAGCCACCAGCGCGCCAAGGGCACCGCCGACTGCTGCGCCGGTTACGCCACCTTTGGCGGCACGGCTGGCTTCGTCATCAGTGCTGCTGAAAAGATCGCGGGTTTTATCAGACATGATAAGGCTGATTTCGCTGGTTTTGAAGTTTTCGCTGAGCAGGCGGGATACTGCCTGGTCTGCTTCGTATTTGCTGTTAAATACGCCACTTACATTCGTCATATAGAAATCCTTTCAATGGATGTTGATTTGCTTGATGTTGCCTATTATTTCTATGCAATCGGCGGTAAGGATGCGATGCACAAGGCAGCGCGAGGCATAAATTTAGAATAAAACCCGGGGACAGAAGATGAAGAAAATGGTGTTTTTACTTGTTTCGGCGATGGCAAGCGGGGAGGCATATGCACAGGCGAACGGCGATTTTACAGCCAGCCCGCCGGTTAATAACCCGCCCGTAATCGTAGCGCCCGTCAATATCCCGCCGATCAGCAAGCTACCTGAAGGGAGTGGGGCGGATTATAACCCGCCTGCGATTAACCCGCTGCCCACGAACCCGCCCCCGGTAAACCGTGCGCCGGTTAATGCGCCGCCGGTGAACACGGCGCCAGTGAATATTGTGCCGCTTAACCCGCCACCGGCCAATCCGCCGCCGGTGAATATTGCGCCTGTAAACCCGATACCGGTGAACAGGCCGCCGGTGAACGTGCCGCCCGTGAATGTTGCGCCGGTGAATGCCCCGCCGGTGAACGTGGCGCCGGTGAATGCGCCGCCGGTTAACCGGCAGCCTAATAACCCGCAAGCGATTAACCCGCCCGCTAATAACCCGCCGCCGGTGAATGCCGCGCCCAATAACCCGGCCGCGATCAACCCGCCACCCAACAACCCACCGGCGCTTAACCCGCCGGGGCGGCGCTAGCTATTACGGCTCTGCATCAGGCGGTCGAGGGATTGCAGGAACTGTGAGCGGTGCTTTTTGGAAAAGCTGGCATTGCCGCCTTTAATTTCACCCGCTTCACGCAAATAGGCGTTCAATTCACGCGAGGCAAGGGCCGAGCCTATATTCTGCTTTGTGAACTCCTGACCGGTGGGGTTCAGGGCCTTGCACTGTTTTTCGAGGCAGCGGGCAGCCAGCTGTATGTCGCTGGTGATGACAATATCACCGGGGGCGGCGTTTTCAACAATCCAGTCATCGGCGGCATCGAATTTTGCGCTTACCACGACCTGGCGGACATTCGGCATGGGGCGCATTCCCTGGTTGCTGACCAGCGTGACGGGGATATTGTAACGGGCGGCCACGCGGACAGCTTCGTCTTTTACGGGGCAGGCGTCACCATCTATCAGCAGCATGGGGCGGGCGCGCTTTGTGCCAGCGCCAGCTTCTGGGGGCGGGCGAGGGCTTTGATGGCTAGCTCGCGCTTTAGGGCGTGGCTTCGGGTTTCATGCATTTCGGTGTAGACAATTTTATAGGGCGCGCGGCCCTTGGTATATTTGGCACCGGTGCCTTCGGCGTGTTTTTCGAGGCGGCGCTGCATATCGTTGGTTATGCCCGTGTATAAGGTGCTGTCGGCACATTCCAGAAGATAGACTGTCCACGGCATACGGCACGACTTTCCCAGAGGGTTTTTACGGCTCAGGTATAGCGCAGGCGCGGGTTGTTTTAAACGTTTTTGCTAGTCAGGCTCTTTTTTACCGAAGGAGGAAGCATTGCGCAACAGTGCGAGCCAGCTGTCGGTGAGGGAGGTGACGGTGCTCACATAACCATCCAGCGCCTGGTTTACGCCGGACTGGATAAGGCTGTATATATCGCCGGTGGGGGTGGTGGGGGTTTCGAAATGGGGGAAGGTATTCTTTTTGATGCGCTCCATGTCTTCGGGCTGCTTAATGTAGGGTTGTTCTGTGGGCATGGCAGGGCTCCTTCAAGGGCTTGCGGGGGTGAGAAAATAATGTGCTTGCAGGGGTGTAAAAATGCCATACGGAAAGGCGAGGTTTGGGGTTCTCGCGTTATTTTCTTGCACTCAGGTGCGCGGTGCTTACCTTAGGGTTATGCAGGAGTTACCGTTGTGAGATTCGCTTTTTCCATTTTTGCAGAGAAAAATGCCCGCGCCGGGTTTCGGCTTGCGGTGATGCTGTGTTACACGCTGGCGGTGTGCTACGGCACGCTGCACCATGCCATGTGGGAGGACGAGGCGGATACGTGGATTATCACCCGTAACGCCAGCCTGCATGATTTCCTGAATAATTTTTCCTATGCGGGGCACCCGCCGCTTTGGTACCTGCTGGTGATGCCGCTTGCGCGCGCTGGGCTGCCAATCGAATACCAGCAGATACTCAACCTTTCGCTATCGCTGGGTATGGCATGGATGGTGATTTACCGTTCGCCGTTCAGCCTGTGGCTTCAGGTGCTGTTCCTTTTTTCCATGGGTACGGTGTTTCAATATGCGGTGGCGCAGCGTGGCTATATGCTGATGACCGCGCTGATGTTCCTCGTGGCGTGGCGGTATCCGGCGCGCATGGGGCAGCCGCGACTTTACGGGCTTTTGCTTGCTTTGCTAGTCAATAGCGAAGTGTTTATCTCGCTGCCCGCGGGGTTGCTCATGCTAGGGTTCCTGCTGGATTGCCGGAAGAATGGCAAGGGGCTTGGGGTGATGGCTATCCCCATTTTAGGAGGGCTGGTTGCAGTTGCTTCGCTGCTGCCATGGGACGGGCTTGATTATATGCAGGGGTCTTACCGGGTGCGCTCCTTCATGTGGGGGAATTTCCAGCACCTGGTGGGCTATGCTTTTGTGCCGGATGAGCTGTGGGGGCTGGTGACGGGCATGAACGCTTCATGGGCGGATTTTTGCCGCGCGCTTCCCGGGTATGCGGTGCTGGCATTTACTGCATGGTATTTAAGGGGTAGCCGCTGGTTGTGGTTTTATGGCTCCTGCCTTTTGACCGTCTACGGGATATTCACTTTTGTGACGGTCGGGCATTGGTGGAATTCCTATGTCATCGTGGGCGATGTGATGTGGGCGTTATGGCTTTTTCGCAGCAGCGGCGAAGAGGCGGGTGTGCGTTTCCGGCCGGGAGGCTATGGGCTTGCCCTATCGCTGGCGTGCGGGCTGCTGGTTTCAGACGTGGCGGCTATCAAGGCTTACAGGAGCTCTTTTCCTTACAGCGGCGGGCGCGACATGGCGCTTTACATGCGGGAGGAGGGGTATGACCGGGACGTTATCACCAGTATCGCCTGTGTGAACACCTTGTCGGTGATGGGTTATGTGCCCGACACAATGTTCTGGCTGGTGGGGCAAGAGCGAACCGCTAACTATTACATGTGGGGATGGTACCACGATCATTGTTACGAGAAATACGGGCAGATCACCGATGACATCGTGGCTGCTGCGAAGGAGCATGATGTGCTGCTGGTCAGGAAATGGACCGGGCCGCTGGTGGTTCCTGCCGGGGTGCGGGCTACATTGCTGCACAGCTCGCAGGGGTTCATGGAAACGCTGGAGCTTTACCGGCTGCAGGCGGATGATTAGCTGTAAAATTCTTTATAAGCAACCTGTTGTGCTTATGGTTGGGGTTGCGCATATCTTAGGAAACCTGCGCGTTTTTCGGTTGCCTATTCCGGCTTATGCGATATCGTGCGGCGCTTCACCCAACCGCTTACAGGTTTCCTTCCCTTATGATTTTTTCTGCGATTTTACTTAGCCTGATTGAAGGCATTACGGAATTCTTGCCGGTTTCTTCTACCGGGCATCTTATCTTACTGGGCGATATCCTTCATTTCGAGGGGCCTCCGGGCAAGGCATTTGAAATTATCATCCAGCTGGGAGCCATTCTGGCCATTTGCTGCCTGTATCACCGCAAGCTTACCGGCATTGCCAAGGGCGTGGTCAAGCGCAACCCGGCGGATATTCGCTTTGCGACAGGGGTGCTGGTCGCGTTTTTACCGGCGATGGTGATCGGGGCGGCTTCGCATGAATTTATCAAGCGGGAACTGTTCAACCCGGTTACGGTTTCTATCGCGCTGATCGTGGGCGGCATTGCGATATTGCTGATCGAGCGCTTCAAGCCAGCACCGCGCATTCATACGCTGGATTCGTTTTCGCTGCCGCTCTGCCTTAAAATTGGTTTCCTGCAATGCCTGGCACTGATCCCGGGCACATCGCGCAGCGGGGCCACGATCATGGGCTCGCTTCTGCTGGGCGTGGAGCGCAAGGCGGCTACGGAGTTTTCTTTCTTTCTTGCCATCCCCACGATGTTCGCGGCGACGGTGTTTGACCTGTATAAGAACTGGCACGACCTGAACGCCGGCAGCCTGCTGCTGATTGCGATGGGCTTCGGGATTGCTTTTATTACGGCACTGGTTGTGGTGCGGGTGCTGATCGCCTATATCACGCATCACGGGTTTGCGCCGTTTGCGTGGTACCGCATTGTGCTGGGCAGCGCGATGCTGCTATATTTATGGCATTAACACCAGTGACGTTCCCGCTTTTGAATGCGACGGTAGATCAGTTCTGAATAAGCCATATTCAGAACTATAATGATGGACACGGGAATTACCCAATAAAGGTAGCGGGCGTCCCCGCTTACGCCGATCAGGGCGTAGCCGGCCGTGTAAAGCAACGCGCTGCTGCTTAGTGCGATCAGTTCCGGTTGCAGCAAATATCGCTTTCTGTACGCAATAGCTAGGCAGCCTATTATCAGGGCGATGTAGACTATGGGTTTAAACAACCAACTATCCTTGTATTCCAAATAGAAGTTGGGGAGTGACATCATTTCTGAGTGTTGGGAATCGGCCGAGTTTTCGCCGATGCAGTAATAGGGTGCGGCGCCGTAAGGTTTCAAGCCAATCATTGTTGAAAATAATTCCGCCCTTACTTTCAGGTATGCCATCGGTTCCTTGATAATGGCGGCCAGCCATGCGGTTCTCAATATTGTTATTTCTTCAGGGGTGCTGAGAAACCGGAGCCCAAGCCCATCACCATAAAAATAAATATTCATGTTGGTTGTCGGATCATACAACAACCGGAGGTTATCCATGGTGAGGGGAGAGGCGTTTTTTTCCCAATTATGCGGTGGCCAAAAATGAATCAACTTTGGTTTCTTTTTAAAATCATTATATATATCGGGCAAATATATTTGCCCCGTGCGGACTGAAATACCCACCAGATCGAAGGTGTATAAGGATTGAACCACGTAAGAGGGCTGCGAAGTCAGCTGCTTATTTGCCGTGGAAACGCTACCGTAGAGCAGCGCGAAGATCGCCAGCCCGGCCGCTATTTTTTGCTCCATGAGGCCGGATTCTTACAAAGGATATGGCCTGCCCACAATGCTAGCGGGAAGACGGCCAGCAGGGCATTATGACGGTAGGCCATGGCAAGGAACATGCAGATCATGGCCCCTATCAGACCCATTCTGGAATGCTGGCGCTGCGCCGCTAATAATCCGCCGTAGGCTGCCAGCAATGCAGCGCACATCAGCGAATCTTTCAGCGTCTGGCTTACAATGGCAAAGGCAGGGGGGAAGAAGCCAAGGCAAAGGAAGAAGATAAACCATAATAGAGGCTTGTGAATCCAAGGCCTGATGGCGAGTACCAGGCCAACCCAGTACAGGAGATTCATGCTCAGAAATAAATCTGCGTAGTGGGGGTGGAATATAAAAGGCAGCGCGTTCAGCAGGCGCCACGTATATGCTACGAAGGGTGGATGCCAGTCATTGTAACTGGGCTTTTGTTCCTGTAGTGCTTCCACCCAGGAAAATAACGCGTCGCCGGACATGCAGCCGGGATAGAACATATAGCTGCTTACAAGTATGCCGCAGGTTATTAATGCTATTTCGCGCCAGTGAAACTTTGCCAGCGCGGAGCGCAATGCCCTTGCAACTGCCATGATACATCCCCCGTTCAAAATGCCGCGATAGCTTTTGCCGGAAGGGGTCATTACGTTTTACCTAAGGAGAAGGGTTCGTGAAGTAATGGTGCCGCTTGTGTGATTTGAACACACGACCTACCGCTTACAAGGCGGTTGCTCTACCCCTGAGCTAAAGCGGCACAAGCTTTGACGGGAGTGTTAGGGATTACGGGAAAGCGCAGCAATAATCAAGGTTTTTGGCGAAGGCAGGGTTATTCACCGCTGTATTCGCCTTCATTGAGCCAGGTGCGGTGGTTCATGGGTTTTCCGAAATAGTAGCCTTGCATGTAGTCTACGCCCATATCCATGAGGATTTTGGTGATTTCGCCGTTTTCCACGAACTCGGCCACCGTGGTGAGGCCGAAGCCCTGAGCGAAGTCCAGCAGGGTTTTGACGAAGAACTGGTTATCAGCGCTCTGGGCCAAGTCTTTGATGAACACGCCATCGATTTTTACCATGTCGACCGACAGGGCTTTGAGCTGGCGGAACGAGGTGTA
>JANYCJ010000148.1 GCA_025360345.1 Alphaproteobacteria bacterium
TCTCAAGCCCGTTGCCGATTACGGTATAGGGAACGAGGAAATCATCATATTGGTTATGCGTGCCGGATTGGAAAGACACAGTGCCGGTGGGTATGGACGCGCCTGAACGCTTTTTGCGCTGCGTGGGAATATAGGCGTTTATATTGGTATCGAGGCGGGTATTCATCCACTCGATGCCGGGGCTGAGCGTCCAGAAATGTTGTTTGCCTGCGGTATGGGCATAATCGGCGAACAGGCGCGCGCCCCATAGCTGGTTATCGCGGATGGTGCGGGTTCCGGTACCGGGACTTACAGCGTAACTACCGTTGCTGGAGTAGCCTCCCATCAGGTTGCCGTAGAGAAATTCGTTGCGGTCACCGTAAAACGGATGCATGGCATCACCGCTTATGATTCCATAATTGCTTATGGCGCTGGAAAAGGTGGCACGCCCCTGGCCAGGGAGGGCGGAGGTATCAGCCAGCGCAGCTGTGGACAAAGCCGATGTTGCAAGAAGCGGGAGCCAGGTGGGAAAAAAACTCTTGCCAGACAAAATATGCGCCCGAAAAGCGCTAATCTAACAAGTGTTGGAAAAGGTATCAACTACAGTTACGTAATTTATGCATGATGTTTAGACATTGTGGAGCCTCATCTACTGCGTTTTTCCAGAACCAAGCAATTTAACTCCCAGTGCCCAGCATTGTCTTATGGGCACTTGCTGTAATCCTGACGGGATTGGCGTTAACTTCTTTTATGGTGAATTTTTGTACGAAGGAGGCCATTATGCCGAAGCAAAATCGGCGTTGGAGCACGGGTTGAAGCCCCCTGCCCGTCAGGGCCGGGAACTTGCCGATAAGGGGCGGCGGGAAGAAATCCAGACGCTGCTGGCTAACGTAAATAAGAAATTATCATGACACGCATATTGCTGGTGGAAGATGATACCATGATGGGACAGGCGGTGAAAATCGCCCTGTCGCAGGCGGGCCATGTCGTGGATGTGGCGGATATGGCGGAGGAAGCGGAAGCGGCACTGGACACCACGCCGTATGACCTTGTTGTGATGGATATCAACCTGCCCGGAAAGTCCGGGCTGGAGCTGGTGGCGGGCTTGCGCAGGCGGAAAAAAGACATTCCTGTGCTGGCGCTCACGGCGCGTAACACCACCCAGCAAAAGGTGGAGGGGCTGAATGCAGGCATGGATGACTACCTGGTGAAGCCATTTGAGCTGGAAGAATTGCTGGCGCGGGTGCAGGCGCTGTTACGACGCCATAGGGGCAGGTTGAGCAGCCACATCACCAACGGCGCCATCACGCTGGACGCGGTAGCGAAGATCGTGCACAAGGACGGCAAGCTGGTGAACCTCTCGGCAAGGGAATTCGCCATTCTTTCCATCCTGATGGAAAATGCCGGGAAGGTGATGAACAAGCAGTTGATCGAAGACAAGCTGTATGGCTGGGATATCGAGATCGATAGCAACGCGGTGGAGGTGCATATTTCGCACCTGCGCAAAAAGCTGGGAGAACAGCTGATTCGAACCATCAGGGGGTTGGGCTACATTGTGGAAAAAATCGCTTAGGGCGCGGCTTACCCTTTATATTATCGTGCCGGTAATGGTGGCGCTGCTAGCAATCGGCGGGGTCGGGTTTTATTCGGCTTATAATGAGGCACAGGATATTTACGATACGGAGCTTTCGCATGTGGCGGGGCTGATGCTGTCTTTGCTGCGCGCCGAAGATGAGGAGGAGGCAAAGCATGCCCACCCGGATACCGCTGACGAAACGACGGATTCGGACATCGTGGAACTGGGCGAAGATTTTGATAATGCGGGCGAAGGCCGCGGGCGCGATCTTGCCTTCAGGATATGGAAAGACAAGGCGCTACTTTTTTACTCACGTAAGGCCGCCAGTTTTGGTGATGAGCGGGTGACGGCGGGGTTTTCCAACCAGGATATCGACGGCGCGGAGTGGCGGCTTTATGTGCTGAAGGACGCAGCGTCGGGCTATACGTTCGAAGTGGCGCAGCAGATCCATGTGCGCACCAAGCTTATCACGAGGGTGCTGGGCACGATTTTCTCGCCGCTGATATTGCTGCTGCCGGTTATACTGATTTTGACATGGCTGGGGCTGCGGGTGGGCCTGAAGCCGCTGCTCGCGGTTTCGGAGGCGGTGAGAAGCCGCTCAGCACTTGACCTTAAACCCATTGCCACGGGTAATTCGCTGCACGAGATTACGCCGCTGATCGACGCGATTAACGGGCTGCTGGCTAATCTTGACTATGCGCTGAGCAAAGAGCGGCGATTTACCGATTTTGCCGCGCATGAGCTGCGCACGCCGATCGCTATTTTCAAGACGCAGGCGCAAACGGCGCTGAGGGCCACCGACGATATGCAGCGACGGTCGATTCTCGAAGCACAGGTGAAGGCTGCTGACCGGGCCACCAACATGGTTGACCAGCTGCTGACGCTTGCGCGGCTCGAGCATAGCGACATTCCCCGGGAAATGCTGTCACTGGGCGAACTGGCACACGGGCTGCTGGTGGAAAGGCTGCCGCTGGCGGAGCAGAAACAGGTTTTACTGCATTTCGAGCAAAGCGAGCCAGTATTTATCCTTTGCAACCGTGAGCTGCTGGCCATTACACTTTCCAACCTTATTGACAATTCGATCAAATATACACCTGCCCAAGGTGAGGTGCATGTCGGTGTGGCGAAGGCGGGCGAGGCTGCATTGATCTGGATAAGCGATAGCGGCCCGGGGATACCGGAAGACCAGCTTCCCTATGTTACGGAGCGGTTTTACCGGGTGGGCCGCCACCAGCAACCGGGGGCGGGCTTGGGTCTTACTATCGTCAAGCGCGCCTCTGAAATCATGGGAGCGCAGC
>JANYCJ010000181.1 GCA_025360345.1 Alphaproteobacteria bacterium
TGGACCGCGATGGCGACGGCAAGCTGACCGCCTCCGACCACGAGCTCATTGTCGCCCGCTTTCAGGAAAAACTGGGCGCAGAGCGCGGCCGCCTTCTGGCGGGTAATTTCATTAAAATGCTGTCCACCCAACAGAATATCCATTTTGACGGCACGGGCGTCGTGCGGGCCGAGCGTATGCAGGCCACCCTTACCCCCATCCAGCAGGGAAAGTCCCTGAAGGTCGAGGGCCTCGCCGGGAAATGGCCGGACGACATCGCCAAAGTCCCGGTGCGCATAACGCTGGGCAAATATGCCGATGGCCGGAAAATCCACGACATACTGGTTGAAGGCCACGCCATAAGGCAGGCTGACGGCACCATCTTGGTCATGCCCACCACCTTGCTGCTGAAAGATCCCCAAGGCATCGAAAAACGCCTGACACAAAAAACCAGCGAGCTCGGCGGGCAAATCGCCATGAGCGGCTTCCCGGTGGAATACACCCGTGCCGCCGTCACCCATTACACCGCAAAAGGTGAGGGCTCCTATACCACCCATGACGGCGCTATCGAAACCGCCGGGATAAGCATTGACCAGTGGAATGGCCCAAGGGCGGAAAAAATCCGCAATAAAATATTCGATCTGTCCCAGCTGCTTCTGCAGCAGGAAAAGCCCGCGGCTGCCCTCGCGCTGCGTGAGCCCGGCATCGGCGCAATCCCCCTGAAGCAGAACGTCACCGCCAGTGACATTGGCCTGTTCAGCGCGCCCATTTCCCCTGCGCCCCCAAGGACAGAGCCGGTGAAACCGCAGGCAAGGTAATTGCGAAGGCCACCGGTAATCAATTATCTAAAATAACATTTATCAGCTTAAGCTTGGCTTCAGTTTGCATCTCTAGTACTGCTTACTGTCATCAGCAACCTGAAAAGAGGCTCCCATGAAACGACTCTGCCTTGCACTTCCCCTTTGCGCGTCACTGGCTTTCGGCTCGGCCTGCGCTGCAGAACCCGCCATAGCCAATATCGTGGATTCCCATGGTGACACCATCGGCACTGCCAGCTTCGCGCCCCACAATAATGGCACCCTCATCACCGTGGATGTAAAGCTGCCCGAAGGTACCCATGCCATTCATATCCATGAGAACGGAACCTGCGCAGCCCCCGACTTTAAAACCGCCGGCGGCCATTACAATCCGCAAGGCCATAAGCACGGCGCCCATGCCGGTGACCTGCCCAACCTCTTTGTCGAATCCACCGGCCACATCAAGGCGGAAATTTTTTCCACCCAACTGCAGCTGACCGGTAAGGGCGCGCTGCCTCACGGTGCTATCATCATCCATGAAAAAGCCGACGACTATGCAACCGACCCAACTGGCAACGCGGGCGCGCGCATCGCCTGCGCGGTGATAAAGCCCTAAGCTAATTTAAAAAAGCCGGATGGATACAGGCGCGCACCTTATCGTCGGGCGCGCCGGTTGCAGGCAGGATAGAGGAATATCTTGTATAAAAATAAATCTCTTATAAGACAGCCGCATGAGAAAATGGATTGGCATCTTCACCGCCTTTGCTTTCGTGCTGACGATGGCCTTTCCTCCCATTGCCTCGGCCATGCCGGCAAATGCCGCAAAAGCTCTACAGGCGCAAATGCCTGCTTGCCATCAGCATGAAGCAGGTGCCGCCACGGAAAAATCGGCGCATAATGATAAATGCTGCAACAAAGGGACATGCAAATGCCCGATGGGCTCTTGCAATGGCAGCATGGCTAAATGGCTCAATCCATCTCCCGATATCCTGCTTTTGCCTTCTATTGGCAAAAATGAATTCAGCTTCGCCAGCCCATCTACCGTCTCGGCATTGCCTGAACGCCTGAAGCGCCCCCCCAAGGCCTGATCCCGTTGCCTGTTTGAACCGCGGCGTGCTTTTGCACGCGGCGTAGCTTTTCAATGCAATAAGGATCAATATGCGCATACATGCCCTATGTATAGCGGTGCTGGGCGCGGCAGGGTTGTTTATCACCCCGGCCCATGCCAGGACAACGCAATACGCCCTCACCATCGCCCGCCAGCCGGTAAACATCACCGGCCACCCGGTTAAAAAAGTAACCATCAACGGCGGCATTCCCGGCCCCGTCCTGCGCTTCACCGAAGGTGACGAGGCCGTCATTAAAGTGACCAACACCATGGCCGAGGCCACCTCGGTGCACTGGCATGGCCTTATCCTCCCCGGCAGCATGGACGGTGTAACCGATTTCAACGGCTTCGAGGCTATCCAGCCCGGCCAGAGCTTTACCTACCATTTCCCCCTGAAGCAGGCGGGAACCTACTGGTACCACTCCCATACCAACGGTCAGGAACAAGACGGCCTATACGGCTCCATCATCGTCGCTCCCAAAGGCAAAGACCCCGTAACCGCAGACCGCGATTACGTGGTGCTCCTGTCAGACTTTTCGGAAGAAGACTCCGGCGATATCATCGCCAATCTCAAAAAAACATCTGACTATTATAATAAAGCCCGCCGTACCCTCGGCGATTTCATTGATGATGTAAAACGCAACGGCTTAGCCCAGGCATGGAAAACCACCAGCGAATGGGGTGACATGCGCATGTCCCGCACCGACCTCGCCGATGTCACCGGTTACACCTTCCTGATGAACGGAAAATCCCCCGCCCAGAACTGGACAGGCCTCTTCAGGCCCGGCCAGCGTGTGCGGCTGCGCTTTATCAATGCCTCGGCCATGTC
The DNA here is from genome assembly GCA_025360345.1 of Alphaproteobacteria bacterium. GTDB lineage: Bacteria > Pseudomonadota > Alphaproteobacteria > Rickettsiales > SXRF01 > JANYBV01. The sequence continues at coordinate 2,714 of JANYCJ010000181.1, forward strand.
GTTCTTCGATGTGCGCATCCCCGGCCTGAAAATGAGCGTGGTGCAAGCCGACGGGCAGGATGTTGAGCCGGTGAATGTCGATGAATTCCGCTTCGCACCGGCCGAAACCTATGATGTCATCGTAACCCCGGCAGAAGATAAGGCCTACACCATCGCCGCCGAACCCATTGACCGCACCGGCTTTGCCATCGGCACCCTGGCCACCAGCGCGGGCATGAAAGGCGACATCCCCGCCCAGCGCACCCGCGCCGTGCTCACCATGGGCGACATGGGCGGCATGGACATGAGCGACATGGAAATGACGCCGGAAGAAATGAGAAGCGGCTGGGCGCAGGCCGGAACCCCCGAGGGCGACAAGGCGCTTTCCTACGCCGACCTCCGCTATGCAGGAACCCAGAAAGACACCCGCCCGCCCGGGCGCTCTATCGAGGTGCATCTGGGCGGCAACATGGAGCGCTACATCTGGACACTGAATGGCCAGAAGTTCAATGAAGCCGAGCCGATACGCCTCAAATACGGTGAGCGCGTGCGCCTGACCTTTACGAATGACACCATGATGGCGCACCCAATGCACCTGCACGGCATGTTCGTGCAGTTGGAAAACGGCCAGCCCGCCCAGAAATTGCCTAACAAGCACACCGTCATTGTACCCCCCGCGGGCACTTACTCAGTGCTGCTTACCGCTGACCAGCCCGGCGAATGGGCATTCCACTGCCACCTGCTGTACCACATGGCCTCCGGCATGATGCGCAAAGTGGTCGTGGCCCGGCTCGGCGAAGAAGACATGCCCTCAAGCGAGGAAGGCCACCATCATGCGCATTAAAAATCTGGCAGGCTTCTCCCTCGCCGCCCTTTCTTTCATCCACCCGGCACAGGCTGCGGAAATGGCGCATAATCACGGTGGCGGTGTGTTCAGCATGTTCCGCAGTGAAACCGACATGGGCTACGATACAGACGGCAAGCCCGCTACAAGCTGGGATATCCGTGGCCGCATCGGTACCGATGAAAATAAAATATGGCTGAGAACTGAAGGCGAGCGCAACCATAATAAGCTGGAAAACGCCGAGTTCTGGGCTCTCTACAGCCGCAATATCGCCATGTTCTGGGATGCCCAGGCAGGCCTCCGCTATGATGCCAAACCCAATTCCGCCGCCTACCTGACACTGGGCTTTAACGGCCTTGCCCCCTATTACTTTGAAACCGAAGCCCATTTATTCGTCAGCGACAAAGGTGATATCAGCGCCCGCCTGCGCGAGGAAAACGACCTGCTGCTGACCCAACAGTTGATCCTCCAGCCCTATGCCGAGCTAAATGCCTATGTTCAAAAAGTGCCGGAGCAATATACGGGGCAGGGGCTGGGAAAACTGCAGCTCGGCCTTCAAACCCGCTACGAATTCACCCGTAAATTCGCCCCCTATGTGGATGTCCACTATGACCGGAAATACGGGGAAACCGCCTCCATCGCTACCCGGCGCGGAGATACTAAAGATGCCCTGGTCGCTGATATCGGCCTGCGCCTCATGTTTTAAAAACTACTAAAAGGAACAACACATGAAAAAAACATTGCTCACCGCTACCTTGATACTGGCCTCCACACCGGCCTTCGCAAAGGAATATACCATTAAGGAAGTAACCGACGACAACGCAAAGAAACAGAATTTCTTCTCCCCCGATAAGCTCACCATCCAGCCCGGAGACACCGTCACCTTCGTCAACGCGCAGGACACCCCCCATGAAGTCATGTTCATAAACGTGCCCAAAGCGGTGGATGCCATGATTATGAGCCCCATGCACGAAAAAAAGGGCGATAGCTTTTCATATACCTTCACCATTCCCGGTACCTACAAGTTCCACTGCCACCCGCATGAAGCTCTCGGCATGGACGGAACTCTCATCGTGGGAAAACCCTCAAAACCCGGCCAAACCAAAGCCGTAGATCATCATAAAATGGCAAAAAAGCTGGAGGGGGGTAGCGACAGCGACCATCACCATGCAGCCACCAGTACGACGAAAGACTAAGTACTCGTCTTCCGGTGGTCAATGTGGCTGCCGGAAGTAAATAAACTATAACAAAGGAGACTATCATGAAAAAGCTTATCGCCTGCCTCGCACTCGTGTTCTTCACCGCGGCCTGCACACCCGCCGCCCCCGCCCCCGATACCGCCCAAAGCGGCATGACCTGCGAAAAATGCCCCTGCTGCCAGAAGATGGAAAAAGGGGCGGCCAAGGCCACGAAAATGCAATGCCCGATGATGAAGGACGGCGCTACTGGCCAGATGCAGTGTGGGTGCTGTCAGAAAATGGCGGAAGATACAAAATGCGGCTGCTGTGAAAAAATGATGGAAACCAGCCAGGACAAGAACGCCCAGATGCAATGCCCCATGATGAAAGAAGGGGCCAAGCAATCCGCTGCCAGCAAAAAAACTGTGAAAACCTCTGGCGGCATGAAGTAATCGGTCCCTTGCCAGCGT
>JANYCJ010000007.1 GCA_025360345.1 Alphaproteobacteria bacterium
GAAACGAAGCCACCGTCAGGTAGAACTGCGAAGAGATGGAAGACACCCACATCCGGTCATCCTGCGGCATATATAATATAAGCAGCGATGCCAGAGCCTTCTGCCAAGTTTGCGCCCATGCTGGGTTGCGGCTGGTCCACACCAGCCCGTGCGGCAGCACCATCAGCAGCAGCCCCACATAGGTGCTGATAATGGGCGCGCGCTCTAGCGGCACCCAGTGCGCCGAAAGCAGGCTGGTCAGGTTGCTGACCAAGCTGTAATAACCGTTTTGCACATGCGTGAAAGCCGCCACCCAGCTATGGTTAAACGCATAGGGGAAATAATAGGCGGCCTCATCGGCAAAAAAGCGCGGGTGCAAAAGCAGCCCCGGCGCCCGCGAGGCGATCAGCACGGCTGCCAGCGCCATCACGACCGCCGCGGTGCTTAGGCGGGAATCAGTGTGGGTAAGACGTATTTTCATCAGTGAATCAACCCCTTAATATCTGCAAACCATAAGTAAGGCCCGAGGCAAATGCAACCTCAAACCCCAGTGCCCAATATAATCTTTGCGCAAATCCAGAATTAAGGTAACAAAGACCAGATCATAAAAACGCAGAGTTACACAGTTCCATGAAGGCCGAAATTGCTATCCTCATCCGCTCCATCAAGCAGTCGCAACAGCTGCTGAGGAGGTATCTTTGACTGGGAAAACGCCCAACGCCGCCGCGATGAGCTAAACGCCCTCACCGAAGATACCAATCTCTGGAACGATCCCAAAAAAGCGCAAGACCTCCTGCGCGAGCGCAACCACCTCGAAGACATCATCGGCGGTTATGAGCGCCTCGACCGCGAGCTTTCCGACAATACCGAACTCGCCCAGATGGCCGAGGAAGAAAAAGACGAAGCCATGCTGCTCGAAGCGGAAAACGCCCTGAAGGCCGTGGCCACCGAACTGGGCAAACTCGAGATTGAATCCCTCCTCTCCGGCGAGGCAGACGCCAATGACTGCTTCGTGGAAATCAACTCCGGCGCGGGCGGCACCGAGTCGCAGGACTGGGCCTCCATGCTCTTCCGCATGTATATCCGCTGGGCGCAGAAACGCGGCTACAAAACCGAAATCATCGACGAAAATCCCGGCGAAGAAGCCGGCCTCAAATCCGCCACCATCAAGGTCAGCGGCCACAACGCATATGGCTGGCTCAAGACCGAGTCCGGCGTGCACCGCCTCGTGCGTATTTCGCCGTATGATTCCAACGCCCGCCGCCACACCAGCTTCGCAAGCGCATGGGTCTACCCTGTAATTGATGATAAAATCGACATCGTGGTCGATGAAAAAGACCTGAAGATCGACACCATGCGCAGCGGCGGGGCAGGGGGGCAGCATGTGAATAAAACCGAATCCGCGGTGCGCTTTACCCACATGCCCACCGGCATCGTTGTCAAATGCCAGAGCAGCCGCTCCCAGCACGCCAACCGCGCCGAAGCCATGCAGATGCTGAAAGCGCGCCTATACGAGCGCGAACTGCGCATCCGCGAAGAACGCGCCGACGCGGTGAACGCCACCAAGTCCGATAATGCCTGGGGCCACCAGATCCGCTCCTACGTGCTGCACCCCTACCAGATGGTCAAGGACCTGCGCACCGGCGTGGAAACCAGCGACAGCCAAGGGGTGCTCGATGGTGAAATCGACAAATTCATGAGCGCAAGCCTTGCCGACCGCGTCAAAGGCAATACCGAAAAAGCCGCCGAAGCAGCCCAGAATAACGCCAGCGCCTAAATTATCCGCCCGGCATCCGACTTCAGCAGAGGCACGCCGCCCGGCCCAGTGCCGGTGCTGGAGCCTGAGTTCAAAGCCGTATTGGCAAGCCCAGTCAGCAGCGCCTTGGCCGGGGCGGATTGCAGTGCATTCATCGCCGTATCGCCAATCCCCTTGGCCTGCGACACCTCGCCCACAGGCGTGGGCGCCACGCCCTCAGCCGGTGTTTCCGGCGCTTTCTTGGTAGTGAATTCGGTGTATTTATCTGCGGCAAATGCCCCCGCCGCAATGCCTGCAATGCTCCCGGCGATGCCCAGCGCGCCTGCCGCAGCGCCTGCGCCCACGCCACCGGCCAGTATTACGCCGCCCACGCCGCCAACCAGCCCGCCAATGATGGCCATGACACTGGTCGCCGTATTTTTTGTCAGCGTGTCGTACAGGGACATAAGGATTTACTCATGAAAAGGTTTACAGCCTTTATTATATTCCTAATACCTTGCCTAAGTATGACAAATTGATGAAATCAGGAGAAAAGGGGTAGGAAATTCCCCTAAACTGACGTATAGTCCGGAATAACAAGAAAATACAGCGTAACCTGATGAATTCTTTGGGAATAAACAAAGCCCCGGCTGAAACGCGCGTGGTGGTGGCCATGTCCGGCGGCGTGGATAGCTCCGTAGTGGCCGCCATGTTGCACGAAGAGGGCTACGAAGTCATCGGCATCACCCTCCAGCTTTACGACCATGGCGCCATGGTCAATAAAAAAGGCGCCTGCTGCGCCGGTCAGGATATTCACGACGCCCGCCGCGTTGCCGACACTCTGGGCATCCCCCATTATGTCCTGAACTACGAGAATAAGTTCAAAGAAAGCGTCATGGACGATTTCGTGGAAACCTACCTCGCCGGCGAAACCCCGATTCCATGCGTGAAGTGTAACCAGTCCGTCAAATTCAAAGACCTGCTGCAAACCGCCCGCGAACTTGGCGCCGATGTCATGGCCACCGGCCATTACGTGCAGCGCAAGGAAGATGGCGGCATCGCGCATATGTTCCGCGCCGAAGACACCAGCCGCGACCAGAGCTATTTCCTGTTCGCCACCACCCGCGAGCAGCTGGACTTCCTGCGCTTTCCCCTTGGGCATTTAAAAAACAAGGATGAAACCCGCGCGCTCGCCGCACGCTACGGCCTCGCGGTTGCCGACAAGCCTGATAGCCAGGACATCTGCTTCGTGCCTTCCGGCGGCTATGCCAAGGTCATCGAAAAACTCCGCCCCGGCGCGCTCGAACCCGGCGAGGTGGTGCATATGGATGGCACGGTACTTGGCACCCATGAAGGCATCATCAACTACACGGTCGGCCAGCGTAAAGGCTTGGGCATCAGCAGCGCCGACGCGCTGTATGTCATCAAACTCAATCCCGAAAAACATCAGGTCATCGTAGGCCCGCGTGAGGCGCTGCTCAGCCAGCATGTCTATATCCGCGACCTTAACTGGCTGGACAGCAGCGCCCCCGCCGCGCGCGAAGTGCAGGTGCGCCTGCGCTCCATGCATCCCGGCGCGGCGGCAAGCCTTGAAGATATGGGGCAGGGGCGCGCGCGCATCCTGCTGCATGAACCCCAATCCGCAGTGACCCCCGGTCAGGCCTGCGTAATTTACGATGGCAACCGCGTATTAGGCGGCGGCTGGATAACAGGAGAACCTAAGAATGTTTAATTTTCTCGACCGCCTATTGCCATGGATGTTCTGGATCTGCCTCGGTTTTGTCCTGATGAGCCTTGGCATTATCGTGTCGCATTTCAACTGGGCGCCATCGGGCGTGTACCAGCTTGCCGTCAACTACGCAGAGTCGGCTTCTCATGGCAAAGGCAAGCACAAAAACCCCGCCAAGAATTCTCCCATAAAAACCAGCGACGCGGTCACCGATAATATCGAACCCGAAAAAACCTCTCCCGGCTATACTCTCATCACCCGCGAAGACGACAACATTATCCTTGTGGATATGGACGGTAAGGTGGTGCACACATGGCACCTGCCGTTTGGCAAGATCTGGGCCGCCAGCGCGTCCGAGGCCGACCGCTTCAGCTCCCCGCCCTACGTGGCCTACGCTGAAGTCTATCCCAACGGGGACGTGATGGCTATTTACCACTCCAAGGCCAACAAGAAAGGCCCCATCTACGGCGCAGGCATCGTGCGCATGGATAAGGAGGCGAAGGTCATCTGGGATTACGGCGCCAATGTGCACGACGCTTTCTACACCGCCAAGGACGGCCGCATCTACACTCTCCTGCAAACCGCCAGCCGCGGCCCGGTAGACGGCCTGCACTTTGCCGTAAACCCTAACGCGCTGGACTACATCTCTGTCATCTCCCCCACGGGGCATCAGGAAAAGCGCATCTCTATCCTTTCCGCATTCATTGACACGCCCTTCGAGGAATATCTCTACGCCGTGGGCAATAACATGCATTACATCGGCGCCAATTCCATAGTGCTGCTGGAAAAAGAAATGGCCGAAAAATTCCCGATGTTCAAAGAGGGCGATATACTGCTCTCCCTTGGCGGCATTAACACCATTGCCGTCATAGACCCTGAATCAGGCAAGGTGCGCTGGGCTGGCCGCGGTATTTTCCGCCACCAGTATGACGCCCGCTTTATGGAAAACGGAACCATCATGCTTTACGATACTGGAGGATATGAAGATAATTCCGGAATCAACCGCACCCGTATCCTGAACGTAGATCCTTCAAATCAGGCCGTGCGCTGGGTATATGTCGACAAAGATAAAACCGAAGCCACCACACGGGTGTCCGGCATGGGCCAGCCCCTTCCCAATGGCAACGTGCTGATGAGCGAAGATGACGCAGGCCAGGTGACCGAGCTAACCCCCGATGGGGAAACGGTATGGCAATATACCTTCCCCGTGCGCATCACCAGCGCCCGCCGCATGTCTTATGACTATCTGGATAAAAGCCTCTGGATAGGGCAAGAACAATGATCCGGCCGTCCTCACCCGACAGCCGAGCCTATAAATTAAAGCTGGCGGGATACGGCCTGTTTTACTTTACGTTTTTCAGCTATGGCATCATCGCCGATATGCAGCAATGGTGGCCGTCCTCCATGTTCCGCGACGCTATGGAATATTACAAGGCGACGCAGGAAAAAAACCGCATGATCCGCACCGTCAAATCAAAGCCGGATCTGGTGAGTTCGCTGAGTATTGAAAGTATCCTCTCCAAAGCCAAGGTAGATATCATCGACGGCACCCGCTCCGAGCCGGGCCTGACCCTCGTCTGCGGCGGAACGGATGCCTGCGCGCTAGTAGATGCCTTCGGCCAGATGCGCCAGGTCTGGAAACTGCCTTTCAGCAATGTGTGGGCGCATCCTCCCCACATCCCTAAGCCTGTGCCCGACATCATGACCCTCATCCATGACGGCGAGGTCTTCCCCAACGGCGACCTGCTGGCCATTTACCACGGTGAAGGCGACACGCCATACGGCTATGGCCTCGTGAAAATGGACAAGAAATCCCATGTCATCTGGAAGCTGCCGCTGAACACCCATCACGACGTGTATGTGGCCAATAACGGCACTATTTACACGTTGGCACAGAAATACCAGCCCAACCACATCCCCGAGCTGGATGGCAAATACGCCTCGCCGCTGCTTTTTGACACCATCGAGATTGTCTCTCCCGATGGTGAGTCGAAAGACTCCATCCCCGTGCTCGATGCCTTCATGGGCACGCCGTATGAGCAGGTGCTCTATCAGAAGTTCAACCCCTTCTACACCAAAACCGGAGACTACACTCACTCCAACTCCGTCATGGTGCTCGAAGATAATATTGCCAACAAATTCCCCATGTTCAAGGCAGGGCAGATCCTAGTCTCATTGCGTAACCAGAACACTCTCGCTGTCATAGACCCCGAAACCCGCAAGGTGGTCTGGGCGGTAGAAGGTATCTGGAAATTGCAGCACGAGGCCGGCTTCCTGCCCAACGGCCATATTCTGCTGGTGGATAATAACGGGTATTCAAACGGCTATAACGAAGCCAACAACAACGAGGACCCCAATCAGGATGACGACCAGCGCGCCTCGCGCATCCTTGAAATCGACCCCGCCACCGGCGGCGTGGCGTGGCACTTTAACGGCTCGGCGGATGAATATTTTTACACCAAGTTCCGCGGCACGGTGCAAAAGCTGGCCAACGGCAATTATTTTGTGACCAGCACTGCGCCTGCCCATAAGCTCATGGAAATCACCCCCGATAAGGAAGTGGTCTGGCGTTATACCACCTTCCCCAAGCAGGAAAAAGTGAAGTCCAACAACATGTTTAAAGCTGCGAGGATTCCTTTTGAATTCTTCGATAAAGATTTCCTTGATAGTATTTAGCGCCAGCCATGCGTAAGAAAATTGTCATAGGCCTCACCGCATTATCCGCATTCTCCTGCTTCAGCTATGGGGTTGTTGCCTATAAGCTGGGCCTGTGGCCCAGCCCGTTCTACCAGCGTGCCTTCGACGCCTACAGCGCCGAAAAAGAGCGGCAGGACGAAGTGCGCAAAGTGATGAGCGATGTGCCCGCGCTGGAAAAGCGCAAAATCCAGACCATCGCGCAATCCGCCAAAACAGCCCTGTTCGACGACCAGAAAGTGCAGCCCGGCCTGACCCTCGTCATGGTCGGCTCTGGCGCGGCCATGCTGATCGACATGTCCGGAAAGCCCCGCCATGTCTGGCAGATGCCCTTCAGCAAAG
>JANYCJ010000051.1 GCA_025360345.1 Alphaproteobacteria bacterium
CCAGCACAAAGGTCAGAATGCTGCCGATCTGCACGTTCTTGAGGTTCTCTGCCCCGCGTGCCAGATGCCCGCCCATGATGTGGCCGCTTTCATGCGCCATCACCCCCAGCAGCATGTCCGGCGTTTCGCACGCCATGAGCATTCCGGTATGGATGAACATATTCGCACCCCCCGCCACATAGGCGTTGAGCGAATCATCCTGCACGATGAACAAATGCACCGCCGAGGGCTTAAGCCCGTCCGTGGTAAAAATAGGGTCGGCAAATTCGCGCAGCGTATGCTCGATTTCCGCATCGCGGATCAGCGGCACTGCACCAGCGTCACTGCAAAACAGTACCGCCACCATAAACAGCGCAAACGGTTTCATGCGTTTGGCGGGGAAGGGGGCTTCCCTCATGTCACGGGCGGATAACGGCAAGGAAAACCTCCCCTTAGTCATCCAGCTCGATCATTTTTTGCCACCAGCCCTTTTTCACCGGGGCGTCAGACTGCGCTGCTTCCAGCATGGGTGAAGCCACCACCGGCGCGGGCGCCGGACGGTTGCTGGCCAGCTCGATCAGCGGCCGGTCTTCGGTTGCAAACGCGGGCAGGGTGTTGCCGTCCGTGCGCTGCGGTGCGGCAGCTTCTTCACGCACATGCTCATGCGTGCTTTCGCGCACCTCGCCGTCCATCGCCACGCGTGCCTCGCCGTTGCCACGGTTTTCACCGGTGCGCTCGTCGCGGTCGCGCCAGCGGCGGCGTCCGCGCCCGCCACGTGTGCGGTTGCGCTGGCCCCCTTCAGGATTGCCCGGCTCATTGCTGTTGGCCGCTTCAATCCCATCGGCATCGGCATTTTCGCCCGGTGCCGAGGCATCGTAGTTTTCCTGCTCGGCGTTCAGCGGCTGTTCGCCTGCCGGGCGGTCTTCGCGGTTGCGGTCGCCACGGTTGCGTCCGCCACGGCGGCGGCGCGAGCGCTTGCGCACCCCGTTTTCACCCATGCCTTCGCGCTGCCCTTCGGAAGCGTCGGATTCCAGCACGGCATCCACGGTATCGTTGATATCGTCATCCACCGGGGCGGCAGCCACCGCCGGGCGGTCGCGCCCACGGTCGCGGTCGCGGTCCCTGTCACGCCCGCCGCGCTCGCCACGTTCGCTGCGTGGGCGGTCACGGTCACGGTCACGCCCGCCACGTTCACGGCGCTGTTCGCCGCCTTCGGCGCGTTCATTCTGCGAGCGGCGCATTTTCTCAAGGTTAAATTCCGACGAAGCGAGGTCCGCGTCGATCAGCACCTGAATAGTAAGCCCGTAGCGGCTCTCGATCCCGCGCAGGATATCGCGCTTGGTGTTCAGCAAATGCAGCGCCACCGCCTGCGGCGCAATCAGCCGCAAGCTGCTCCACACGCCCGCGCTCGCTTCTTTTTCAATCGAGCGGATCATCTGGATGCTCATGGATTCATGGCTGCGGATATACCCGCGCCCTATGCAATGCTCGCACTGCACCATGTTGCTTTCCGAAATGCTGGGGCGAATGCGCTGGCGCGACATTTCCAAAAGCCCAAACGGGCTAATGCGCCCTAGCTGGATCTTGGCGCGGTCAGCCTTCAGCGAATCCTTCAGCATCTTTTCCACCGCGCGGCGGTTGCGCGATTCCATCATGTCGATGAAGTCGATCACCACCAAACCTGCCAAATCCCGCAGGCGTAGCTGGCGCGCCACTTCCGCGGCGGCCTCAAGGTTGGTGCGCACGGCGGTTTCTTCAATATTGCGCTCGCCCGTGGCCCGGCCCGAGTTCACGTCCACCGAGATCAGCGCTTCCGTTGGGTTGATAACCAGATACCCGCCCGAGCGCAGTTTCACCACCGGGTCATGCATCGAAAGCAGCTGCTCTTCAATGTTATAGGCATAGAAGAGGGGGGTTGCGTCCTTATAATGCTTGATCTTGGGCGTATGGCTCGGCAACAGCAGTTTCATGAAGTCGCGTGCCGTCTTGTAGCCTTCGTCGCCTTCGATAATCAGCTCGTCGATATCGCCCGTATACTGGTCGCGTATGGCGCGCTTGATAATGTCGCTTTCCTCATAAATGAGTGCAGGTGCGTTGGACACCAATGTGTCCTCGCGGATCTGGTTCCACAATTTAACGAGATAGTCAAAGTCCCGCTTGATTTCCGCCCGTGTGCGCTCCATGCCCGCAGTGCGGATAATCACGCTCATCCCTTGCGCCAGCCGCAGCTCCGTGCTGATGGCCTTCAGGCGCTTACGGTCTTCCCCGGAAGCAATTTTCCGCGAAATGCCGCCATCTTTCGGCGAGTTAGGCATCAATACGCAATAACGGCCCGCCAGCGAAAGATAGGTCGTAAGCGATGCGCCCTTATTGCCGCGCTCTTCTTTAATCACCTGCACCAGTACGATCTGGCCGCGGCGGATAACTTCCTGAATCTTGTAACGTTTCATGAAAACGTTCTTTTTCGGGCGCGCCTGGTAATCTTCTTCTTCGCTGGCCAGCGTTTCCACGCCCTCGCCCGAAGGCGTTTCGCCAGAGGCGGCTTCATCGCTCTTAGGCATGTCCTGTTCGTTCGAATCATCTGCGGATTCAATGTCTGAAAGCGCCGAAGACATCGGCAGGTTATCATCGCCTTCAAACGGGCTTTCCGCCTCTTCGCTGGTGGAGATATCAATGGCGGTCTGCGACAGGTAGGCCGGGCGCTCGTTTTCGCTCAGCGTGGCCATGCTCGTATCGGCAAGCTCCGTGGCGTTGGCTTTTTCCGCTTCGGCGGCGTCATTTTCCGCCTGTTCTGCGCTGGCTTGGTTTTCCAGCGGCGCATTTTCGATGGCGGCTTCAGGCGTATAATCGTTTTCTTCTTCGGCCTGCGCTTCTTCCATCAGGCGCTTACGGTCGGAAACCGGGATTTGGTAGTAATCGGCATGGATTTCCGAGAAGGGCAGGAAGCCCTGCTTGCCGCAGCCATATTCCACGAACGCCGCCTGCAGCGACGGCTCTACCCGCGTGATCTTGGCGAGATAGATATTTCCTTTGAGTTGTTTTTTGGCAATGGTGACGAAATCAAAGTCATAAACCTGATTTTCATCCGCGATGACAACCCGCGTTTCTTCGGGATGCAAAGCATCAATGAGCATACGTTTAGTCATGGTGGCGACTCCTGTTATCTGTCGCCCCAAAGGATAGAGCTCAGTGAGGAGGTGCCGTTTCCGTGAAACCGTGCAGGCCTCCGGCACCGCCTATTGGCGAGCCCCCGCGGTCGGGGGCGCACGCAGGCGCAAGCGCGCCGGGCGGAGAGTGGAAAACCTGTAATGTTGGGAAAATACAATCCATGTGAATAACTGAGAGACCGTTCCTTGGGGCCTGGGTTATTTAAAAATTTGACCATTCTAAGGCAAGTCCCCTTCGTTTTGCAGCCGTGCCACTTTCCAAGTGGAACCATCCTGACAAACGGGCCTTGCCGTAAATCCTGTGTGCGAACCGGTATAGCATACCGTCTCACCGCTAGGAATATACTATAGAGGTAAAAAAAATATTACACAATAATTCTTATAAATAGCACTGGCCAAACCCGCGCCCGTTATTTACATTTATGAAGCAAATCAATGCACTACCAACAGGAAACTCTATGCTGGGCATCAGGAAACGGGGTTTTAGTTACATGCAATCGGCAAAAGCCCCGTTGCTGCGCGCTTTGCCGAATGGGCGGGCGGCCTTAAGCGCCCTCACCCTGCCGCTATGCGGCCTGTTGGTCGCCTCTGTGGTCAATACCGCGCTCCAGCGCCTTGCCATTATAGATGACGGGCTGGAGCTTTTTTCAGTGGTTGTCATCATATTCCTCTATCTTGCCCGGCCCGCAGCACCTCTTCAGGTCCTTACCCTGCCCGCGCCTGCCCCCATCGGCTGGAGCCTGCTCGGATTCGGGTTTTCTATGATCGGGGGGCTATCATGGGCTAATTATGGCCTGTGCATCGGTGTGATCGCCGGGATATTCACCCGTATTGACCCCGTGCGCTTCTGGAAAGCGCTGCGCGCCGACAGCCGCGTGGGCATCGCCTTGGTGCTTGGCATATTATCCGGGCCTTTTGTGGTCGTCAGCCAGAAATATTTCTGGATGTATTTCGCAAAAACCACCGCTACCGCCATGTCCTTCGCCCTGCTGCCGTTTTTCAAAACCACCGACGTAGCCACCAAGAACCAGTTGATACGGGCTAACCAGATATTCGGTGAGATCAACAAGGCGCTTTCCGACCTCGGCATCACCCTCACCCATAAAATGACCAATTTCGTCATGGTCGTCACCGAAAACAACACTTTCATGAAAATCGTCTCCACCATGAATGTGGGCAACGGCTTGTGCATGATGATTTTTCTGGTGGGCGTGATGGCCGCCTGCTTCCCCGCATCGGTGCGTGCTGTACGCCTTGTCTGGATCTACGGGTTCAGCCTTATTTTCGTGTGGGTGGGCAATGTGGTCTGGCTGTGCCTGCTCTACCTGCTGCTGCCCCCGATTAACAATGTTTCCCCCGACCCCATCAGCGCCGAGGTAAAAATCTGGATGGCCATCACCACCAATGCCACTTACAGCTGGATCGGCTATGCCATCCTTGGCACCGCGGCGTTGTGCATCATGCGCTTTATGCTTTTCAAACCCGCGCTGGAAATGCTGGCCTCCTCCCCGCAAAACCCATCGGTAGAAAAGCCGTAAGCAGTCCTTGCGCTTTTGCACGAGTATTATATCGTGTCGTCGCATTTATTCTCGCAAGGGTTTTTCCATGGCGCTTTCCCATGTCCGCTAGACATAGCCTGCTGCTAGCGTCTTTACTGGCCATTTCCACATCCACCGCATCCTTTGCCGCAGAAATGCTCACCATTCGCCAGAGCCAGGGGCAGGAAACCATCACCTTTGCCCCCGGCGCAGTAAGCCCCAATAAGGTATTCACCCTTGAAAACCCCGACCGCCTTGTGGTGGACGTACCAGCCTTCAGCAGCAAAAACCTCTCCCTGCCATCCTCCTACCGCGACGGGCTGATAACAAAGCTGCGCACCGGCCATTTCAGCCCCACCACCAGCCGTCTCGTCTTCGACCTGAACCAGAAAATCACTGTGCCGGATAAACAGGTTAAAAGCGGCAAGCTCATGATTACGCTGGCGCCGCTGGGAAAAGAAGCGCAAAAGGAAAAGGAAGGCGAGGACCGCGGCCCCTCGCTCGGCTTCCTCTTCAACCACAAGCTTGAAAAGCCGGATGTCGAACCCGCCAAGCCCGGCAAGGATTTGGTTGAAGACACAAAGCCTGAGAAAATAGAAAGCCCCTTCCGCAAAGCTTCCGACAAAAACCGCCAGGCCAAAGCCGTGAAACCACCGGAAGAAAAATCCCCGCCCCCGCAGGAAGAGGCAGCCGCCGAACCGGAATCCCCCCCGGTTAAGAAATCCCACTCGGAAAAGAAATCCGCCTCCGCCAAAAGTGGCAAGCCCGTAGTGGTGATTGACGCCGGCCACGGTGGCATAGACCCCGGCACCTCAGGCAGTGCCGGCACGGTTGAAAAGATGATGACTCTCGAATACGCTCAGTCTTTGCGAAATAAGCTTCAGAAATCAGGTCGTTATCAGGTCGTGCTCACCCGTGACAACGACCAGTTTATCATGCTTCGCAAGCGTGTGGAAATCGCCCGAAAAGCAAGCGGCGACATCTTTATTTCCATCCACGCCGACTCCGCGCCGGGAGAGGCGAGGGGACTCTCTATATATACGGTGTCCGAACAGGCCTCCGACGCCGAGGCCGAAAAGCTTGCCGCCCGCGAAAATAAAGCCGACGTGCTGGCAGGCATAAACCTCGAAGGCGAGCGCGAAGACGTGGCCG
>JANYCJ010000018.1 GCA_025360345.1 Alphaproteobacteria bacterium
TGGACCAGTCCGAGCGTTCCTACTCCGAGCGCATGATCTATGAATCTGCCCTGTCCCGCCTCGTAGGCGAGCTGGCAGCCGCTGAAGCTACCGACCACAAAACCGCGACCGACAAGCTGATGAAGCTTCTCCGCGGGAAAGTGGCCGCCGCCGCAGCCGCCGCAGCCGTGGTCAAGGAAGCCGCGTAAAAAACGAAAAGACGAATGTAAACGGCGCAAACTCAGGTTTGCGCCGTTTTTCGTTAATAAACATTGGCAAAAGCCGTATTTCGTGCCAAAAGCGCACATCATGGCAAACCAACCAATTGATTATCATAAAATAATTAAAAGTCACAATTCCGTCATTTGTGAAAAACGGCGCATTTGCTACTATAAACTCAATCTACATGCACTTCACAGGAGCCCGCCATGGCGCAAGAACTGAAACTCAAAGTCACTGATGAGCCCACCTATTTCAATAAGGAAATGGCCATCGGCACCTTGCTCGTCCCCGTGATCGGCACCATCATCGGCGGCTATCTTGGCAAGCGGCGCATGGAAAAAGAAAAGGCCGAAGGCCGCACCACCTCGGACGAAGCTAGCGCATGGAATAAAGACACGCTGCTCGGCGCCGCCATCGGCCGCGTTGCCGGCGCCATCCTCGGCGCGGGTCTCGGCCTTATCACCACCGTTGCGCTCGGCCCTGTCGCAGGCCTCGCCGTGCATATCGCATCGGAAATTGCCGGCATCGCCATCGGCGGCAGCATTGGTAGCAAGGAAGGCATTCGCCGTCAGGACAGCGACTTTGTGCAGGCCCAGCATCAGCAGTCCGAGGCTGCCATCGGCAACGCCATGAACCGCAGCCCCGAGCGCGAGCCCTCGCAGGGCAAAGGCCGGGAATTCGCTCCCGCCATCGAATCAGAACGCGGCGCAGGAATGCAGCCGGGCCGTTAAGCCGCCTTCGTCTTCTTCTTCAGCAGCGGCGCAAGATATTTCCCGGTGATGGATTCCTTCACCTTCACCACCTCTTCCGGCGTGCCGCTGGCCACCACATTGCCACCCTTGTTCCCGCCGCCGGGGCCGATATCAATCACCCAGTCAGAGGTCTTGATTACATCGAGGTTATGCTCAATGCACACAATGGTGTTGCCGGAATCCACCAGCTTGTGCAGCACACCTAAAAGCTTGCGGATATCGTCCGAATGCAGCCCCGTCGTCGGCTCGTCCAGAATATAAAGTGTCCGCCCCGTGGCACGCTTGGAAAGCTCCTTGGCCAGCTTGATGCGCTGCGCCTCCCCGCCCGAAAGCGTGGTAGCGGATTGCCCTACGGCAATGTAGCCCAGCCCCACCTCCTGCATCGCAACCAGCTTTTCACGGATGGAAGGCTGCGCGGTAAAGAACTGCGCCCCCTCATCCACCGTCATTTCCAGCACATCGGAGATAGACTTATCCTTATATTTGATCTCCAGCGTCTCGCGGTTATAGCGCTTACCGTGGCACACATCGCATTTCACATACACGTCCGGCAGGAAATGCATCTCGATCTTGATTAAGCCGTCGCCCTGGCAGGCCTCGCACCGTCCGCCCTTCACGTTGAAAGAGAACCGCCCCGGGTGATACCCCCGCGCTTTCGATTCCGGCAAATTCGCAAACCAGTCGCGTATCGGCGTGAATGCGCCGGTATACGTCGCCGGGTTGGAGCGCGGCGTCCGCCCGATGGGGGATTGGTCAATCTCGATGATCTTATCGATATATTCCAGCCCCGAAATGCTCTCATGCGCCGCGGGCATATCCCGGCTCCCATGCATCCGCCGCGCAATCGCCTTATATAAGGTCTGGATCACCAGCGTGGATTTTCCCCCGCCCGAAACACCCGTCACGCAGGTAAACGTCCCCAGCGGAATATCCGCCGTGATATTTTTGAGGTTATTACCCTTCGCCCCATGAATCACGATTTTGCGTGTCTTGTGGATCGCCCGCCGTTTTTCCGGCACCGAAATAAACTTCACGCCGCTTAAATACTGCCCCGTCAGGCTCTTCTTATTCTTGGCCACCTGCTCCGGCGTTCCCTGCGCCACGATATGCCCGCCATGGATACCCGCCCCCGGCCCGATATCGATAAGGTAGTCCGAAGCCCGCATCGTGTCCTCATCATGCTCCACCACCAGCACCGTGTTGCCAAGGTCGCGCAAATGCCTGAGCGTGCCCAAAAGCCGCTCATTATCGCACTGGTGCAGCCCGATGGAAGGCTCATCCAGTACATACAGCACGCCCGAAAGCCCCGAGCCGATCTGCGACGCCAGCCGGATACGCTGCGACTCCCCGCCCGAAAGCGTGCCCGATTCCCGCGAAAGCGTCAGGTAATCCAGCCCCACATTCACCAAAAACATCAGCCGCTCGCAGATTTCCTTGAAAATCTTCTGCGCAATTTCCCGGTGCTTCTTGGAAAGCTTCTTGTCGATCTTGGCAAACCATTCATGCGCCTGCTCAATGGTAAGCTCGGTCACCTGCCCGATATTGCGCTCGCCCACCTTAATGCACAGCGCCTCTGGCTTCAGCCGGTAGCCCGCGCAGGCATCACACGGATGCTCATTCTGGTATTTGGAAAACTCGTCGCGGATGGTCTCCGACGTCAGCTCCTTGTAACGCCGCTCAAGGTTCGGGATCACCCCTTCAAACGGCTTGTCCACCGTGAAACTGCGCGACCCGTCCTGATACTGCATCTTCACATGCTCTGCGCCGGAGCCATGAAAAATCACCTGCTGCACATTCTCTGGCAAATCCTTGAACGGCGTATACAGGCTGAATTTGAAATGCTTCGCCAGCGAAGACAGCGCATCCTGGTAAAACCGCGTATTCCCCGCCCACGGCATCCCCGACCACGGCGCAATCGCCTTTTCCGCAAGCGATTTGCTGGTGTCCGGCACTACCAGCGCCTCATCGAACATGGATTGCGTGCCAAGCCCGTCACAAGCCGGGCAGGCGCCATAAGGGCTGTTGAACGAAAACAGCCGCGGCTCGATCTCCGAAATAGTAAACCCCGACACCGGGCAGGCGAATTTGCTGGAAAACGTAAGCGTCTCCCCGTCCACCACCTCAACATAAATCAGCCCGTCGCTAAGCTGCAGGGCCGTCTCAATACTGTCGGCCAGCCGGTTGCCTAAATCCTTGCTCACCGCCAGCCGGTCAACCACCACCGAAATCTCATGCTTCTTCTGTTTGTCCAGCGCGGGCATATCGGCAATCTCATAAATCTCGCCATCCACCTTGAGGCGCGCAAACCCCTTCTTCTGGAAGGCCTGTATTTCCTTCTTGTATTCGCCCTTATGTCCCCGCACCACGGGCGCGAGCAAATACAGCTTCGTGCCCTCCGGCAGTTCCATGATCCGGTCCACCATCTGCGACACGGTCTGGCTCTCAATCGGCAGCCCCGTGGCAGGAGAGTAGGGAATGCCGATGCGCGCATAAAGCAGACGCAGGTAGTCATAAATCTCCGTCACCGTTCCCACCGTAGAGCGCGGATTGCGGCTGGTGGTTTTCTGGTCGATAGCAATGGCTGGCGAAAGCCCCGAGATGGACTCCACATCCGGCTTGTCCTGAATGTTCAGGAACTGCCTTGCGTAAGCCGAAAGTGACTCCACATAGCGGCGCTGCCCCTCGGCATAGATCGTGTCAAATGCAAGGCTGGATTTGCCCGAGCCTGAAGGCCCCGTAATCACCACCAGCTGGTTGCGCGGTATATCCACATCAATATTCTTGAGATTATGTTCTTTCGCCCCGCGAACGCCGATGAATTCGTCTTTAACCATGGATGTCCTGTCTGAAAAAAATCAAAAAAGCATTGTAGCGATTTCTAGCCCGCGTGGTAGCGCTAATTAGCCTATATGGCGCTCTCCGGCGTTTTTTAAAGGGCATGGCAAAACTATTGCGCAAATAATTTTACCCCACTATGACTTAATGCCTTAACAAAGATAAACGGGAGAAACACGATGGCAGGCAGCGTCAATAAAGTAATTCTGGTGGGCAACCTCGGCAAGGACCCCGAAATCCGCAGCACTCAGGATGGCCGCGAAATCGCCTCCTTTTCGCTTGCTACCTCCGAAAGCTGGAAAGATAAGAACAGCGGCGAGCGCAAGGAAAAGACCGAATGGCACAACATTGTGATCTTTAATCCTTCTTTGGTCACGGTTGTAAAAAACTATGTCAAAAAAGGCTCCAAGCTCTACATCGAAGGCGCATTGCAGACCCGCAAGTGGCAGGACAAAGACGGCCATGACCGCTACTCCACCGAAGTCGTGCTGCAAGCCTTCAACGGTAACCTCACCATGCTCGACGGCAAGCCCGGCGGCGGTGAAAGCGCGGGCAGCAGCTTTGGTGGCGGCGCTAACTACAACTCCCCGCAGCAGAGCTACGGCGGCAACACCGCCAAACAGCCCGCAGGTGAACTGATGGATGACGAAATCCCGTTCTAATCCCGGAAACAAGCTATAAAAAAGCCCGGCTCAGGAAACTGGCCGGGCTTTTTTTTGGGCTTGCGCGTTAGTCGCGCGGCAGCTGCCTGCGCTTGCGGTCGGGCCGCACCTTGCGCTTCTGCTTGAAATCGGCCATGCGCTGCGAAATATACTCATGCATGATATTGCCCAGCTCGTCTTCAATGCCGCGGTAATAATGGTCCGCGCCTGCGATGGGGCGGTATTCCAGCTGGTTGCCCAGCTTCGTGGCCATTTTAGCCACCGCGTCCTCGTTCACCACGTCATCCTTGTCGCCTTGCGTGATAAGGCCTGCGGCAGGGCAGGGGGAGAGGAACGAAAAATCATACAGGTTGGCAGGCGGCGACACCGCCACAAACCCCTCAATTTCCGGCCTGCGCATCAAAAGCTGCAACGCAATCCACGCCCCGAACGAAAACCCGCTGATCCAGCAGGTCGAGGCGTCCGGGTTCTGCAGTTGCAGCCAGTCCAGCGCCGTAGCGGCGTCCGTCAGCTCGCCCACGCCCTCGTCATATTTGCCTTGGCTTTTGCCCACGCCCCGGAAATTGAAGCGCAGCACCGAAAACCCGTTCTGCGCGAAAATATGGTACATGCGGTACACGATTTTATTGTTCATCGTGCCCCCATAAAGCGGGTGGGGATGCAAAACCAGCACCACGGGTGCGCCCTTTTGCTCGCTATGGTGGTAGCGTCCTTCGATGCGGCCTTCAGAACCGTTGATGATAATTTCGGGCATAGTCTCCCATGCGTTAAAGGGTGGCAGCCTGATTAAATGGCTTGCGGAGTCGCAGGCCATTCGCTTAAAGTGTGCGCGGTTTTCGCCCACGGCAGCGCGTTAGAATCGCGTAGTTATATTGAATTTCAGGTACAATGTTCAAGAGAATAGTGAATGATATTGATTCTGTGTTCGCCCGCGATCCGGCGGCGCGCTCGCGCCTGGAGGTCGTATTATGCTATCCCGGCGTTCATGCTGTTATTTTATATAGGATTTCGAATTGGTTATGGCGTAATGGGATAAAATTCCCCGGCCGCCTCATCTCCTATATCGCCCGGTTCCTCACCGGCATAGAAATCCACCCCGGGGCCACCATCGGCCACCGCTTCTTCATAGACCATGGCATGGGCGTGGTCATCGGCGAAACCGCCACCATCGGCGACGATGTCACCATTTACCACGATGTCACCCTCGGCGGCACCTCGCTCACCGCCGGCCCCCGCCACCCGCAGGTGGGCAACAACGTCATTATCGGCGCAGGCGCGCAGCTCCTTGGTCCCATCAAAATCGGCGATAATGCCCGTATCGGCTCAAATGCCGTGGTGGTGAAGGATGTGGACCCCGACACCACCGTGGTCGGCATCCCCGCCCGCCCCGTGGCCGAAAAAACGCCACCCGAAATCAAAGACGGCCATTTCGTGGCCTACGCCACCCCCAAGGACGACGAAACCGACCCCACCATGGCTCTTCTGGAGCAAATGCGCCATCAGCTGGAACAGCTCACCGGCCGCGTCGCCGAACTGGAAGTCGAAAACGCCGACCTCGCCGGAAGCGCGGATAAATGGGAAAACAAATGAGTGGCTTTGCCCCCCAATTACCAAAACTGGCCCAGATCGCCAAAGAGGCGGGAGATGCCATCGCCCCCATGCAGGCGCAAATCGCCGCAGACTATGCTCGTGGCAAACAAGGCACATGGTATGAAAAGCCCGACGGTTCCGTTGTCACGGATGCCGATATCGCCGCCAATAAAATCATCTGCGACCAGCTGGCAAAGCATTTCGCAGGTGTGGCCGTTCTTTCCGAGGAAAACCCCGACGCTGACAACCAGCGCGCCCTTAAAGCGAAAATACGCTTCGAGACCGACCCGCTGGACAACACCACCGGCTTTGTAAAAGGCAAAACCGGCTATAGCGTGAATATCGGCCGCATCGTTGATGGCGTGCCCGTGGACGGCGTGATCTATTTTCCCGCCACCAAGGAGTTGTATTTCACCGGCGAAGATGGCAAGGCCTACCTGCAGGAAGGCGACAAGCCTTGGAAAAAAATCTCCGCATCCAAAGCTCCCTTGCGCGACCCCCTGAACGTGGCCGTGGGGTTTAATGAGCAGATCACGGGTTATCTGGGAGACCGTAACATAAACCAGGTGCAGCTCCCCGCACAAATGCGCACCTGCAAGATCGCAACCGGCGAGTGCGACATCAGCGGCATCAATAAAGGGGTAGGGGGGTTCAATACCTACGACATCGCAGGCCCTCACGCCGTACTTCTCGCCGCAGGGGGTGACATCGTAAATAGCGAAACCGGCAAGCCCTTCCGCTATGATGGCCAGAGCATCAAGGTTCCCAGCCACATCATGGGCAGCAAAGCGGCGCTCAGCCTTTGCGTTCCGGGCTATGAGCTTGCCCGCGGCGATATAAGGAAATGATGGCATGATCCTTGGCACCAAATCCCGCTACGCTGTCATGGCCATGGTTGAACTGGCGGGATACGCGCCGGGGCAGCCCGTGCGCCTCTCCGGTCTGGCCGAAGCGCAGGAAATCACCGTCCCCTATCTGGAGCAGATTTTCAGCAAGCTGAAGCAGGCGGGGCTTGTTTCGTCCGTGCGCGGGCCCGGCGGCGGCTATGTGCTCGCCCGCCCTCCCTCCCAGATCTATGTGGGCGAAGTTGTGGCCGCCGTGGAAGAATCCATTAAAATGACCCGCTGCGACAGCCACGGCAAATCTGGCTGCATGGCCGCAAAGTCTCGCTGCCTCACCCATGACCTGTGGGAAGGTCTTGAAAAACATATATATAATTATTTAAGCGCCATCTCCCTTGCCGATGTCCGCGCCTCGGCGGTCCCGAAGGTGGATTGGGATAAAATGCTTGCACCAGCCGCCCTAATTAATTAATATAAGTTAATAATTAAAAAGGGAAAATGCATGGGTAAAGCATCCATGGGCAAAGACGAATTGCTGGCAAATGTCACCACGCAGGTAGCCACCGTCCTGCGCGACGATAACGTAAGCTCCATGCATATTCTCGACGCGCTGAAAATCGCCTTCGCCCGCACCGGCACGCAGGAACGCGTGGTAGAAGGCGTGCAGGCCGCCCTTCCGCCGGATCCCGCTGCCGTGGTAAAACCCGAAGCGGCCCGCGAAGCCGTGGAAAAAGGCCTGAGAGCCGGGCCTGCCGGGTTGGAATTGTCCGGCATTGTTCACAAGGCGCTCGAATCGGTCATCCGCAGCAATCAGGATTATGACCTCATGGGCAACGATGTCATCACCGCCGTGCGCACCGGCATCATGATGTCAGACATGCCAAAACCATTGCGTGAAATGCACGACTTCACCGCCAGTGTGGTAGATGCCCGCATGGGCGGGGCCAGCCATGAAGAGGTGCTCATGGCCGTGCGCCGGGGCATGGAAGAGCTGCACAACCGTCACATGCGCATGTCGGGCAAGCCCACTGCGCCTGAAAAAGAAGTCGGCTGGCAGGGTGGCGTTAAAAAGCAAACCGGTGGCCAGGGCTGGGGTCCCACCCACTAGGGCATCATGGCTGAGAAACCCGCAGATACCCGCGCTTCCCGCATCGAAGCGCTCACCGCCCTCATTCGCTCCGCCATAGACGCAGACCGGAACCTGCCCGTGCGCCATGTTCTCAGCGCGCTGAAGGCTGGCTTCACCGACGTCAAAACCGCAAGCGCCTTTCCCCCCGTCACCGAAGCGGTGCGCGCCGCCCGCGCCGCCGATCACGCCTTTTCGCTGGATGACGCCATGTCCGGCCTTCGCGGCGCGCTCGACGCGGTGGAGCGCCGCCACGGCGCAGCCACCACCGCCGAACCGCGCTGGATTGATGGTAAGACATCGGCTAAGCTGCCCAAACCCCGTGCCGACATCAACCGCTAAAGCCCATGCCAATTTACCTCGACTATAACGCCACCGCGCCGCTCCTGCCCCAAGCCTTGTCAGCCATGCAGGCCGTGCTCGCGCAGCCCGCAAACCCGTCTTCCGTGCACCGCTATGGCCGCGAAGCGAAAAAGCAGCTCGAAAACGCCCGCAAAACCATCGCCGAA
>JANYCJ010000038.1 GCA_025360345.1 Alphaproteobacteria bacterium
CTTTGCGTAAGCAACCCTAGCACGTCCCCGGCCAGATGCACGTTCAAATTCACCTGCCGCCCGTCCATCACGTCGGGGTTGTTCCCTTTCACCGCCAGCAGCAGCCCCAGCGTCTTGTTGTCGCCATGCTCCACCGCGATGGAAAAATCATTGTAATGAAAATCTTTCAGAATCTCGCGCACCACCGTCACTTCGTTATTATCCCCCGGTATCAAATCCGGCGAAAGCGTCAGCTTCCCATCCCCGTCCGCCACCACCTGCCCCGCCTCCACCGTAAAGCTTCCGTCGCGCGCGATCACCACCGGCACGCTGCCCGAGATGGTTCCCGTTGCGCTCGCCTTGTCCCCGGTTGCGCTCGCCATCAGCGTGTCCAGCGCCACCTTCCTCGCGTGGATCACCAGCCGCACCGCGCCCTTGCCATAAATCGGCACCGACACCTTGTCCAGGCTCAGCACCCCGCCGTTCCACGGCAGCTTCAGGGCCTTCACCACCAGCACCGCCTTGCTCGTGTCCGAAGCAGGGTAATCCAATGAAAACTGCGCCAGATACTGCTTATCCGCGCTCACCAGCTGCCCTTCCAGCGTAATGTCGTCGCCCTCCCGCGTAAGCGTGCCAGAGCCTTCTAGCGGCGGTACCGCAACCGGCAGCCCGTCCAGCTCCAGCGCCTTCACCGCCCACGGCCCCTGCCATTTTTTCTTATCCGCATCCGGCGAGACCGCCAGCGTCACCGCGTTCAGTTTCACCGTCACTGCGCCCTGCTTCAGCGCCATCTGGCTGGCGTTCAGGTTGCGGAAATTACCCTGCATGATCTCCAGCGGCGAATACCCCAGCGAAAGCGACTCCAGCGTCTGCCCCTTGAGTGTCACGTCATTCAGCGTGATGCCATGCAGCCCAATGCTGCCAAGATGGAAATCCACCTCCCCCAGCCCGGCTTCCGCCATCTGGCTTTTAAGCTTGGTCTCCAGCCAGCTTTTGTAAGACAGGTGCGCAATAATCACCAGCGGCAGCAGCACCGCCAGCAGCACCAGCCCTGCGCCCCTATGCCGCCGCATCGTCTGCTTCCCGGTGCTTGCCGTAGCGCCGCAGGAATTCCTCCGCGAATCCCGCAAGCTTGCCCTCAGAAATCGCCGCGCGGATATCCTGCATCAGCTTCTGGTAAAAATGCACATTATGCCATGTCAGCAATATCGGCCCCAGCATCTCGTCGGCCTTGAACAAATGGTGTAGGTATGCCCGGCTGTAATGCGAGCAGGCCGGGCAGGAGCATCCCTCCTGCAGCGGCCTCGCATCATCGGCGAACTTGGCGTTGCGTAAATTCCGCTCCCCCTCATCCGTGTAGCCGCGCGCAAACCGCCCCGCCCGGGTCGGTATCACGCAGTCGAACATGTCGATCCCCCGCATCACCGCCCCGATAATGTCGTCAGGCTTGCCCACTCCCATCAGGTAGCGCGGCCTGTCCTGCGGCAAATGCGCCATGGTGAAATCGAGCACGTTGAACATCAGCTCCTGCCCCTCCCCCACCGCAAGCCCGCCCACCGCATACCCGTCAAACCCGATCTGCCTCAGAGCCGCTGCCGATTCCTCGCGCAGCCTCGGGTAAACACTCCCCTGCACAATCCCGAACAGCGCATACCCCTCCCGCTGCACAAAAGCATCCTTGGAGCGCTGCGCCCAGCGCAGGGAAAGCTGCATGGATTCCTCCGCCTGCTTCTCCGTGGCCGGAAACGGCGTGCACTCGTCCAGCGCCATGGTGATATCGCTGCCCAGCAGATACTGGATCTCCATCGCCCGCTCCGGTGAAAGCTCATGAGTGCTCCCGTCAATATGAGACTGGAAGGTGACCGCTTTTTCCGTCAATTTCCGCAATTTTGAGAGTGACATCACCTGAAATCCGCCCGAATCAGTCAAAATCGGCCCGTCCCAATGCATAAAACGGTGCAAACCACCCATTTTTGCCACCAATTCCGCTGTTGGCCGCAGCATAAGATGGTAAGTATTGCCCAAAATCACATCCGCCCCGGTAGATTTCACCGCTTCAGGCGTCATTGCCTTCACCGTGGCCGCCGTCCCCACCGGCATGAAGGCCGGTGTGCGTATCACCCCGTGTGCGGTATGAAGCTCGCCCCGCCTTGCTTGCCCGTCATGGGCGGAAATAGTGAATGTTATGGCCATAAATACTGGATTTTATTAATGCTAATAGGCTATGTTAGTTACTTAACTGATTGACCGGGAACCCCATCGCCGCATGTCGCAAGCGCTAGCAGCCCTCAGCACGGATTTTAAGCCCAATGCGCTTCAGGAAGCGGCCATCACCCGCATACTGGATTTCCAGCAGGAACTCAAGGATAATGGCTATAACCTGCGCACCGGCATGGAGCTGGAATTCGCCATTCAGGACGCCCGCGGCGCGCTGATCCCCGTGGCCATAGATCTAAGCAAGCTGAATGCCCGCATTAAAAATACCCTCGGCACTCCCTCCCTGCTGGAATTCAAGACCGAGCCCACCTCCGGTTTCGAGGCCATTATCGGTGATATCCCTTTCCTGCCCGCACTGGCCGGTATGGCGGTAAAGTCCTTTTCTCCCCTGAAAGTAGCTGAAACCGCGGCGAACTTAAAAGCCGGCACCCTGAAAAACATGCTGCTGAGTAGCGGCTGCTACACCCCCACCCGTTTAGGCGTCGAGCCCTATTCCCCTAATTTCCACGCCTACCCCTATTCCCTGTCAGACCGCGATGCCACCCTGAGCAGGTTCAGCCACGCCTCCAGCGGCCTGCATATCAACGTCAGCCTATACGACGCAAAAGATGATAACGCCTTTACAAAGCAACCCGAATTCGCGCGCCATTGCGCCCAGTCGCTGGTGCATGTGCAGCAGGAGGCCGCCCTCGCCTTCCTGCCCCGCAAAAATTCGTTC
>JANYCJ010000058.1 GCA_025360345.1 Alphaproteobacteria bacterium
TTTTGAAGAGGGTGGCGGCGGTGGTGCTGGCCAGCGCATTATTGCCCAATGCGGCGGCGAGGTAGACAATGCCGACGCCCAAACCGGTAAGCAGGCTGGGCAGGGCTATGAGGGCGCTGGTGATGAGCGCCGCGGTTTTTATGAGTTTGCCGTAGCTGATTTTTTCAGTGCCATCTTCTTTTTTCTGCATATGGTTTCCCAGCAGGATACCGCCGATGCCAATGGCGCCGCTGGTGAAGGCGGTGAACGTGCCGCCCTCGGCAAGGCTGGCGCCGATGCCGGGGACAGCGGCGAGCGCTGAGTTCAGCGCACCGGCGAGGCCGCCGCCTGCAGTGGTATGCATTGCGGCGATGGACTGGCTGGCAATGGCGCTGGTGCCAATGCCGATAACAGGCAGGACGAAAGGGGCAAGGATGAGCGCGCCTGCGGCAGCCACAGTGCCGATGGCCACTGGCTTCAGCCACGGATGGGCGGTGAAGACAGAGGTTTCGGAAGTTGGCTGTTTTTCTGTCATGTTATTTTTTGATGGTTGACCCGTTCAGCAGGGGGCCCCATTGCGCGTCGATCTTGCTGAAGGCGCCCATGCCGGGCATTTCCCCCAGCTTTTTGCCGCCGGGGGCAAAAAGCATGATGGAGGGATTATGCCCTTTAGGGGCGGCCAGATTGCCGATAGCGCCTGAATCTATGGATATCTGTGCGGCGGCTTGCCCGGTGGCGGGGTAGAGAATGATGGCGTCTGGCGGGCCACCGGCGGAGCGGATGGCGGCCTTGTAATCTTCGCGGTACTGGGCGTTGGCATTATCATGCTCGGGGTTTACGCCGATGATGATGCTGGCGGTGTTGGGGTAGGCGCGGGTGATTTTGCCGAGGTTGGCGTTGGTGCCGGGGCAAACATCCGTGCATTCGCCGAACCCGAAGGTGACGGTGGTGAAGCGGTTTCCCAGCTTGGCCTTCAGCCCTTCCATACTTATAGCGTTGCCATCCTGATCCTGAAAATTGGTGCGGGAAAGGAGGTTATACAGATTGTTTCTGTCGGTGGTAGTGGCGTTTTCCTGATAGGCTTTGGCGATCTGGCCGGGGGTTTTTGGCTCAGAATCAGTGCAGCCTGCTACGAAGGAGGTGGTGGTTGCTGCGGCGGTGGCCTGGAGGAACGTGCGGCGGGAAACAGGGCGAGACATGGTTTTCTTCTTATAACTAGTTAAAAACAGACTGGTGGCAGTTATATTGCGGAATGGTTTCGGACACAAACGCAATGTAGCATTTTTTGGCTATTTTGTCAGGTTTTCTGCGCTTATCGGGTGGTTAGTGAGGGCTCGGTTTTTGTTATGGAATCTGAGAAGCTTAAATGCGGCTGGCGCTCGGCGTCGCTGCCTTTTTCGGGATATTTCCGGTTTTTTTTGCTGTATTCGACAAGTTCCTGCCATGTTTTGGTCATGGGAGGGGGCGGGCCGAAATACACGGGGTCGTTCGAGCAATTGACCGCCATTATGGGAAGTTCGGCGACGGCTTTCAGGTGGTCATGGAGCCGCTTGCTGGTGCTGGCAACGAGGGGGACGGGAATGGTTGCGATGGTGCCGCGCGGGGTTTGTTCAAGGGTGATGCTGTCTGGCCTTGGTGTCGAGGCATTGACGCGGGGCGCGAGGGGAAGGCGCATGGAAAGGAGTTTTTCCGGGTCAATCAGCTGGCTGGTTGCGAAATGGTCGCCGTTGAGAACAAAATAATCGGTGCCGCCTATTTTTTTTATTTCAGCGGGGGGCGCGTAAGGGTAGGGGTGTTTTTCGGTTATCAAGGGAAATTCGGCGCGGATGGCCTGTGCCTCCGTTTCAAAGTCGCGCAGTTTGAATGGTGTGGCGGCGGCGCGGCTTTTTTCCCAGTCCGCTACGTCTTGCGCCACAACTTTTTCCACGTAGTTATCGAGGTAGCGGTAGCGGCGGGCATGGGCGGCGGTCCACTGGTTATCAGCTTTGAGGGCGATGATTTTTACAATGGCCTCTGCGTGGACTTCCTCGGCGTTGTAGCTTTCCAGCGGCATACGCAGGTCGGTGCGCAGCATTTCCATGTTGCCGTGCAGGTGGTTCAGGTCTGAACGGATGGCTTCGAGGAACAAGGTTTTACGAATATTGCGGAATAGCAGCTGTTCTTTGCGGTTTTCACGTGCCATTTCCGCGGTGGAGGGGCGGGTTTTGGCGATATCGGGGGGATAGGTGGCTTGATTTTTATCGTCGCCGTAGATTTGCTTGAAACTATTGTGGAGGATTTCCTCGATGAGCACATCGGCGGCGTAGCCGGGGCTGCCGCCCATGCTGGTATAGACACGGTCGCGGTGGGATTCGCTATGGCCGGCGACGCCGGTGCCGCGCAGGGTGGCGAGGTTTCTTTTATTGAAATTTGCCCAGTAGGCGGTGGTGTCGGTGCCCGCCACAGCGACGATTTCAAGGCCGGGGTTGGACAGGCCCACTTTCATGAGGCGCGCGGCGAGGCTGGATTCGGGAATAATGGCCAGCGCGTTGTTCACCAACTGTTCGGCCTGCGCCTTTGGGAGGGGGGGATGGTCGAGATTGCCGGTTCTGAGAACCTGTTTTAAATCGGCAACAACATTGCGGGCATGGGGCAGGTTTTTCTGTACCTGCGCGGGAAGGTCATTTTTCAGCTCGCGCAGCGTTTGGGCGGCAGCGGCGGCGAGGGCGGGCTCATTAACCTTGAAATCCCCCGGGGGGGCTGCCCATGAGGCTTCGGGGATGATGCCGCGGGCGAGCCCTTCTTTCATGCCGATGCCGATGGCTGCCAACATGGGCGCTTTGGCGACGATGGCGTTATACTCATCGCGGTCATGCGGCTGGGTGAGCTGCGCACGCAATACAGCGTGGAGTTTGAGTTTTTCTTCGAAGGTGGGGAAGGTATCCGGGCGGGCAAGAGTTTCGAAAAATGTTTTTGCGGTTTTGATGTCGGTATCCTCAGAGGGAACCGGGAGGGATTTCAACAAGGCGGCGTGAGAGGGCAGGGCGGCCTGCAATTGACGGGCGATTGCGGAGGCCATTGCGGCGCGGCGGGCGGCGCTGCCATCCGAGCAGTGGTCGAGCAGGGACTCATTTGCCTGCCATGTGGCGCGGTGGGCAAAGTTTTCGGGGGTGCATTGCTCCGCCACCCAGGGGAGGACAACCTGGGGCAGCGCGTGTTTTTTGAACTGGCGAAGCAGGGTTTTCTCGCTGCCAGGCTTTTGCAGTTCGGGCGCGGGCACCATTTGCAGGGAGGTTTCGGGTGGAAGGCTGAAGGCGTCATGATGGCGGTACACATCGTTGAGGGAGCCGATGCGGACGCCGCGGCGGTCGGGGGCGAGGTTGTAGATTTTCAGCACCGGGACATCGCTGGTGACGGTGGCGTTGTAATCCAGCAACGGGTGATGCAGGGGGGTGGCGGGAAGCTCGCGCATCGCCTGTTTTTCTTTGCCGCCCTTGCTCCAGTCGCCCCAACCCATCGGTGCTTTTTGCCCCTGAAAATGTTCCGTGTTATTATAGCGCAAAATTGTTACAGTTGTGATAGGGTGTCAGGCTGTTGATTTTGCATAATTATTAATGGGGCGGATGCACATGGCGCGGATTGCCGTTGTGACTGAAAATGATGCGGTCTGGGCGCTTACGGCGTGGGAGCGGGCGCTGCCGCTGCTGGCGCACGAGGGGCATGTGGTGGCGGGCATCTGGGCGGTGGAGCCGAAGCTCTCGCGCTACCGGGGCAAAGCTATTGCGCTGTGGTACCTGAAGCGGCTGGGGCTGTTTACGTTCGGGAAGCTGGCGGCATTTGCCTGCCTGCACCGCGCGGCGCGGTGGTGGCGCCAGCGGCCGATGACGCTGGAGGCGATGGCGCGGGCTTACGGTCTGCCCTATTTTGAAACAGCTTCGCCCAACGATGCAGAGCTGGTGAGCTGGCTCAGGGCGGAAAAGGTGGAGGTGCTGCTCATCACGGTGGGGCATATACTGCTGCCGGAGGTGCTGGGGGCGGTGCGGGTCGGGGTGATTAACAAACACGCGGGGCTATTGCCGGCAAACAAGGGGCTGTGGCCCTATTTCTGGGCGGTGGTAAAGGGGCTGCCGCAAGGGGTGAGCTATCACCGGGTGAATGAGAAGGTGGATGCCGGGGCCCTGCTGCTGCGGCATAGCCAGATTCCGGAGGTGGCGCTGCGGTCTATGATTGCGTATTACGCCTACGTGTATGGGTTGTTTGGGCAGCATATGGCCAAGGCGGTGGAGATGCTGCTACAGCACGAGACAGTTCAGGGAAGCGGGGAAGACGCGTCGCCTAGCCCGTTGCCAGACGCGCAGGCGTTTGCTACGTTCCGGGAAAAAGGGGGGGTGGTTATGCGGATATCTGATTTGGGGCTGGCGGTTTCACTATTGGATAACGCATGAGCGGGCTTTCGCCGCTGGCGATTTCACTGAATTTCGACAGCCTGAACGAGGCCTACGGTTTTCCGCCGGGGTTCAGGGATGTGAGTTTTTTCACGGCGTTTGACCGGGTGGCGGCACTGGCGGCGAAATATGCGCTGCCGCTGTCTATTTACATTATCGGAAAAGACCTGGAGCATCCTGACCACCGGGCGAGGGTGAAGGAATGGCACGATATGGGCCACGAGATCGGTAACCATACGTGGTCGCACGATGCGAGCCTTGGCTCGCAAAGCGATGCGGTGATCCGTGAAGAAATTGGCCGGGCGCATGAGGCCATTGCGACGGTGACGGGGGTGGCGCCGGAGGGGTTTATCGCCCCGGCGTGGTCTACCTCGCGGGGGGTAGTGAAGGAGCTGGTGCGGCTTGGGTACCGGTATGATTCCTCGGTTTTCCCGTCTTTATTCATGTATCCGATGGTGCTCAAGTCGCTGCTTAGCCACTCCATGAATCTTGAAAAGGGGCGGAAAATACTGGGGCGGAAAGACTGGGACCTGCCGTTGGTTTCGCCGCTGGAGCCTTATTTCGTGGATGAGAATTTCAAGCGGTATGACACTTTCGCAGAGGGGAGGCTGCTGATTTTGCCCTTGCCTACGCGCAGGCGCTGGCAGGTGAGCACATGGCATACGGCGGGGTTTTTTTTCGGCTGGAAAAAACATTACCGCAACGTGGAAAAACTATGCGCGAAGCGGGATGGGTTTTATTACCTGATCCACCCGGCGGATTTTATCGCGCCGGAAGATTTGTCGCCGCAATACCAGCAGCATTTGGAGCGGATGGACGTGCCGATTGATGAGAAAATGCGGCGGCTGGAGGACGTGTTCAAAATTCTGGCGGCCAGCCCCCGAGGGGTGAGCACCATGGGCAGGAAAGCACAGTTCCTGAGCGGGCAGGCGGTTTAGTTACTTGCGGTAATATACTTCGAAGGCGCAGCCATATTGCGTATTCGGGCCGCAGTTGTTTATTTTTTCCTTTAGCTGGTATTGCTCCATAGCGGTGGCGAAGCCTTCATCCTGCTTAAGGAAGGGGATGATGGAAAAATTGGCGGGCAGGGGGATCTGCTGGGGGCTGACATCCACCACGATACGATCCGGGGTTTTGACGGTGATGTCGAGGGTGAGGCCTTTGATGAAGATGGGCCAGACGAAGTTATAGAGATATGTTTTCAGGGGGTTTTCGCGCAAGGCGACCATGCCGTTCAGCGGCCACAGGTTATCATAGCGACCCACGCTCACGCGCTGGTATTTCTGCAAGCTGAGCGCGCGCACCCCGGTGCCCAGATAGAGGAAACGGCTGGCGGAGCCGAGATGTTTGTCGAGGATCAGTTCACTTTTATATTCTGGCGCTGCCACAGCGAGGGGGTGATGCGTGTCGGTTTGCGAGCGGATGTCGCCCAGCGCGCGGGTGTAGCACTGGATGCCCAGCGCCCAGATGATGCTGGCGATGAGGGCGAAGATGATGAGGATGGTGGGTACGCGCTCGCCGGTGTGAACGAAGCAGGATTTCAGCATGTGGGCGGTGGCGTAAAGGCCCAGTATGAGGCAGAGCGCCATGATGCTGTATTGCGTGTAATACCAGCCGGGGCCTGAAAGATAATAAAGGAAGGCGGTGGCCAGCAGGGCGAAAAGATAGATAATCGGTTTGTTCCGGTTGGGGCGCGGAAAAAGCGTGCCGAGAATGCTGAAAAACATAATGGGCCAGTATTGCGACAGCATGGCGATGACGGAGCCGAAGCGCATTTCAAAGGTCCAGCTGCTGGCGTCGTAGGTGTACCAGATGAGGGGGAAGGCTTCGAGGATGTAGGCAGGGAAAAATACGGCGATGATGAGGGCATAGGCCGCGAAAACGGCGGCGATGACGCCGTGCGCGCGCCAGTCCGCGGGGCGGGACTGCAGGCGCTGTGCGATGATGGTTACGAGATAAAAAAGCAAAGAAAGCGGCTTCAGCGCGAAGCCGAGGCCGGCGAGAAAGGCCGTGGCCAAGCGGGTGCGGCGGGGCAGGGAGCCGTTATTGACCAGCGGGGAGCACAGGAGCAGCCACGGGGTGATGAGGGTGAGCATGAGCTGATCGCGGTCTCCAAACACCTGATGCTGGAAGGAGATGAAGGTATGGGCAAGCGCGATGGCGAGGAGGCCTGCGATTATATTGGCCGTGCGGTAGCCGCTGGCGCGCAGGAGATGATAGCAGCAGGTCAGCGAGGCTGCCTCCAGCCCGTAGGTGAACAGCCACAGGAGGGTGGCCGCGTTGATGCCGGTGAGCCGGGCGATGCCGGCGGGGATGGCATATAATATATATATCAGGGGGGCGTTTACGTCGGAAAAGTCAATGTAGGGGATGCCGCCGGAGAGGAGGCGCATACTGGAATCTAGCAGGACGATGTGGTCGGTGTCGGGGCCGATGCTGAAATGGCCATAGAGGCTGGCGACAACCGCAATTGCGGCGACAACCACCCAGAGCTTAATGCTTTTGAGCCAGAGGGAATTCGACGGGGAATAAGCAGGTTTTTGCATGGCAGCCCTAATGAGGAATTCAGTTATGTGGTAGATAAACGCGGGTGGGGGTGTGGGTCAAGGCCTTTTTATAATACAATTACTTAAGATATTCCGGGTATTTCTTTTAATGCTATTTATTTACTTTTGTTAATGCTTTCTCTATAAAATATGCAGATGGCAATCTCTGGTGGTGGGCATGAAAAAAACGGTAAATGAGTGGATTACGGAAGGTAAGCGGCGCAGCCTCGCAGGTAACGGTATGCAGCTGCGGCCCGGCCAGTATAAGGGGATGCAGGAACTGGACGCGGTGGTTTTGCGGGTGGGCAATATTATCGGCGCACAGCTGGAGGGCAGCGAACACGAGCGCGAGGCAAAGCCGCTGAAGATTGCCCCCGGAGAAACCTATAACCCGTCCGAGGCGATGGCGGTGGCCGCTACGATCGGGCTGCGGGGCAATGAGATTGCCGATTTCATCGAGGCGGCCGCTGCGGAATATGCGGCTAAACGCAAAATCAAACCTGCCACGGGTGAACATGCGCGGTCGCGGGTTGCGGAGCGCTCATTGCTGCAGGATATTATCCCGGGGGCGGTGATCGAGGTGCGTTCGTATGGGGGCATGACCAAGGTGCCGGAGATGTGGCATGTGGACAGGGAACGCCCGGCTGCGGATTACGCGAGGGCGTCTTCGGCACCGGACCGGGTGTTTGAGCGCGACCGGCCCGCACAGGCGAAAGAGGTGATGCGCAAAAGCAAGCCCTGGCAATTTGAAGCGAAGATGAGCCGTGATGAGGCGGTGGAAATACTGACGGAGACGCGTGATGCTATCGCCATGGAAGGGGGCGTTCGCGGGAGTGCGGTGGAGGTGGTGCGCAAGGCGGAGGAAAGAGCTGCCGAAATACCGCCGCTGGCTGCGGGGCTTCAGTTCCTGCTGGGGCGGAATATGGCGGGGTTTGACGCAGCCATTGCCACGATACGAACCGGGTTTAATGCACCGGTTGTGAAGGCAGCCAAGCTAGGCAAGGAAACCGACAGGGCGAAGGAAGCAACTGCCGGGCCTGCGGCGCCATGGCCCAGCGAGCGGAGGAAAGAAGAACCCAACGCCGCTGAGAAGGCTGTGGAGCCAAATGAGGTTGCGGCGGATATTCTTGTTTCCAATGAGCCACGGGTTTTCCCCCGGCAGGCTTCGCGGGCGGCGGTGATCGCCATGCTTACGAATGTGCGCGACGCCATCGAAAAAGCAGGCGGGCTGAAGGGTGAGGCTTTGCTTGCGGTGCGCAATATCGAGAGGCAGGCGGGAACCATACCGCCGGTGGTGCAGGGGATGCAGTATCTGCTGGACGGCGACCATGCGGCATTCGAGATGATACTGGAGCAGGTGCGGCATGGTTTCAGGCCGGGTGAACCGATGGCGAAGATTCCGCGCAGCGTGGTGGCGGAAGCGCCTGTGGCTGCGGTGGCAAAGGTGGAGCCTGTGGCGGCTGTGGCAAGGGTGGAGAGTGAGCCGGTGGCAGTGGCGACCAAGGTTGAGAGCACTCCAGCGGTTGATGCGGTTAAGGGCGATGGGGATGAAGCACGTTTAAGGCCGATAACTACGGTGCAGGCTGGCGCAGGGGAGGCATTCAGCAGAATTGCCGCGGACGGGCAGGACAGGCCGGTGAGTGTGCCTGAGCCTAAGCCGAAGGCGCCGCCTGTGCCCAAGCCTAAGCAGGCTGCACCAGAGGCGAAGGCGGCTATCGAGATGACGCCGGAGCTGGCGAGAACGGCGCTGGAGTTGGCTTTTGCGGAGGGGAAGCCGGGGATTAATGTGGATGCCATGGGGGCGGCGCGCACAAAAGAGATGGTGCGGTTTGTGACGCTGCTGCGGGAGGCGAGCGAATGTTCCAGCATGGCCGAGCTGGGTGCGAAAATCGCGGTGCAGAACCCGGGAGACAACGAACGCCCGGCGATGAACGCGGCAAATTTGGCGCAGGCGCTGCGGCAGATTATATCGGTGGATACTGCGGCTGACAGCAAGGGGCGGCAGATGCGGCCAATCCTGATTGATGACCCTAAGGGGCTGGATTATGCGGGCGCGGTGGCAAGGTTTGTGTTTCCGGAGGAATCACAGGCAAGTTTACGCGCCCGCTGCCTCGATTTCCTTTCTATGAAGTGGCTATAGTTTAGCGGACAGTG
>JANYCJ010000117.1 GCA_025360345.1 Alphaproteobacteria bacterium
ACCCCGAAGGGCGGCGCGAATGAAGGGCCGGGCGCGTAAGCGTTAGCTTGCTTTTTTTGCTTTTGGCTTTGCGGCCGCTTTCGGTGCGGCAGCTTTTTTAGCAGGCTTTGCGGCGGGCTTTGCGGCTTTGGCCGGTTTTTCCTTGGGCGCGGCTTTTTCCTTAGGTGCGGCTTTCGGCTTTGCGGCGGCCTTGGGGGCTGCTTTCTTACCGAATTTTTTGCCGGGGCCTGCGGCTGCGCGGGCGGCCAGCAGGGGCAGCGCCTCTTCGAGGGTGATGGCTTCCAAGGAAGCATCACGCGGGAAGGGGGCGTTTACCTTGCCGTGCTTGATGTAAGGGCCGTAGCGGCCTTTGAGGATGGTGACTTCTTCCTGGTCCTCGGGGTGCTTGCCGAGGCTGCGCAGCACTTCAGGCCCGCCGCCCTTGGTGGGGGCGCGGGAGAGCACGTCCACGGCGCGGTTCATGCCGATGGTGAGCGGGTCTTCGCTGGCGGGCAGGGTGGTGAATTTGCTGTCATGGAGCAAATAGGGGCCGAATTTACCATTGTTGACCACGATGGGTTTGCCGGTGTCGGGGTGCGGCCCGAGTTCGCGGGGCAGCGCCAGCAATTGTAAGGCGACTTCCAGCGTCATGGTTTCGGGGCGCATGGATTTGAAAAGGCTGGCGCGTTTGGGGGTTTTGCTTTCGCCCAGCTGCACATACACGCCGTAGGGGCCTTTGCGCATGGAGATGTCTTCGCCGGTGCCGGGGTCTTTGCCGATGACTTTGGGCAGTTTGAATTCCGCGCCGTCGGCATCGGTCATGGCTGCGCCGCCGAGATCGCCGAGCTGTGCCTTATAGTTACAGTCGGGGTATTTGGAGCAGGCGATGTAGGGGCCGAAGCGGCCGATTTTCAGGCCGAGCTGGCCCGCTTTGCAGGCGGGGCAGGTGCGGGGGTCGTGGCCATCCTTAGGTGCGCCGAAAGCGTAAGCGGCCAGAAGCTGGTCTAGGGCTTCGAGCACCTGCGATACAGTGAGCTGCTTGCTTTCTTCGATTTTAGCGATGAAATCATCCCAGAATTCGCGCAGCACAGTTTTCCATTCACGCTCACCGGCGCTCACGTCATCGAGCTTGGTTTCCAGATCGGCGGTGAAGCTGTATTCCACGTATTTTTCGAAGAAAGAAACGAGGAAGGCGTTTACGAGGCGGCCAAGGGATTCGGCGATGAAGCGCTTCTTGTCGAGGCGCACATAGCCGCGGTCCTGCAGCACGGAGATGATGGAGGCGTAGGTGGAGGGGCGGCCGATGCCGAGTTCTTCGAGTTTTTTCACGAGGCTTGCTTCGGAAAAGCGCGGCGGCGGCTCGGTGAAATGCTGCTCTGGGGTGACTTTTTCTGCTTTGAGTTTTTCGTCCTGCTTGAGTTGCGGCAGGCGGGCAGTGCCTTCTTCATCGGACTCGTCGTCGGTGCCTTCCTGATAGAGTTTCAGGAAGCCGTCGAACTTCACTACGCTGCCGCTGGTGCGCAAGACCGCGGATTTGTCGGCGGCGGCCATGTCTACGACGAGCTGGTCGAACACGGCGGATTCCATCTGGCTTGCGACCATGCGTTTCCACACCAGTTCGTAGAGGCGCTTCATATCGTTATCGAGATATTGCGCCATGGCTTCGGGGGTGCGGGATACATCGGTGGGGCGGATGGCTTCGTGGGCTTCCTGCGCGTTTTTGGATTTGGTTTTGTAGAGGCGCGGGGCGGTGGGCACGTAGTTTTTGCCGAAGCTGCCGCCGATGAAATTGCGGGCTTCGTCTACGGCTTCCTTGGATACGGTCACGCCGTCGGTACGCATATAGGTGATGAGGCCGACGGTTTCGCCGCCGATGGTCATGCCTTCATAGAGCTTCTGTGCCAGCTGCATGGTTTTCTTGGCGGAGAAACCGCATTTGCGGGCGGCTTCCTGCTGCAATGTGGAGGTGGTGAAGGGAGGCGCGGGGTGGCGGCGCACTTCCTTGGGATCGAGCTTGGCGACCTGGTAGTTTTGCTTGCGCAGGTGGGCGGCCACTTCGTTGGCGTATTTTTCATTGGTGATGGAGAATTTTTCCATCTTTTCGCCTTTAAATTCAATAAGGCGGCCGACGATGTTGCTGCCGGATTCTGCGAGCAGGTCGGCTTTGATGTCCCAGTATTCGCGGCTGATGAACTGCTCGATTTCCTCGTCGTGCTCGCAGATGAGGCGGAGCGCCACCGACTGCACGCGCCCTGCGGATTTGGAGCCGGGGAGCTTGCGCCATAATACGGGGGAGAGGGTGAAGCCCACGAGGTAGTCCAGCGCGCGGCGCGCCTGCTGGGCGTTTACCAGGTTCATGTCGATGTCGCGCGGGTGTTCGAAGGCGGCGAGCACGGCTTTCTTAGTGATTTCGTCGAAGGTGACGCGGAGGATTTTCAGGTCTTTGCGGATGGATTTTGTTTCCTTCAACGCTTCCAGAATATGCCAGCTGATGGCTTCGCCTTCCCGGTCCGGATCGGTGCAGAGATATAAGGTGTCGGCGGTTTTGACGGATTTAGCGATCTGGGTGAGATGCTTTTTAGAATCCGCATCGGTCTCATAGGTCATTTCGAAATCGTCGTCGGGCTTTACGGAGCCATCTTTGGCGGGCAGGTCGCGGACATGGCCGAAAGAGGCATAGACCTCATAGTCCTTGCCGAGGTATTTGTTGATGGTTTTGGCCTTGGAGGGGGACTCTACGACGACTACATGCACTATGCGGTTTCTTCCATACTGGGTGTTAGGGACACTTTGTTTCCGGCGCTTCTTTTGAGCTTACCCGCAAGCTCGAATTCAAGCAGAATGGTCAGCACGCCTTGTGCAGAGGTTTCGCATTGTTCGATCAGTTCGTCAACCGAAACCGCATTAGCACCAAGCTTTTCAAGCAGTTGTTCACGCAATTCCTGCATAGTGGAATCATTCGACGGCAGGGTTTTTTGCGCCTGCGTGTAGCCGGAAGGGGCTTCCTGCACAAATAGGTTTTTGCGGAAAGGATTCAAGGCCTGCACGATATCGTCTGCGGATTCGACCATGCCGGCGCCTTCGCGCAGGAGCTGGTTGCAGCCCTTGGCGCGGGGGTCCATGGGCGAGCCGGGCACGGCGAAAACTTCGCGGCCATAGTCGCTTGCGTAGCGGGCGGTGATGAGGGAGCCGGAGCGCGGCGCGGCCTCGACGACGAGGGTTCCCAGCGTCATTCCGGCGATGATACGGTTCCTGCCGGGAAAGCTTCCCGCGTAGGGCAGCTGGCCGAAGGGTTGCTCGGAGATGATGGCGCCGGATTCGCGCAGCTGGGCATAGAGCTTTTCGTTTTCGGGGGGATACACGGTGTCTATCCCGCCCGCGATGACGCCGATGGTGCCGGTGGGCAATGCGCCTTTATGGGCATGGGCGTCTATCCCGCGGGCGAGGCCGGAAATGATGGTGAAGGTTTTTTCGCCAAGCTGGCGGGCAATGAGATTTGCGAACTGGCAGCCATGGGCGGAGGCGTTTCGCGCGCCGACGATGGCGATGGCGTCGCGCCCGCTCCAGAGGCTGGTGTTGCCGTGCACGGCGATGACGGGGGGCGCGTCGGGGATATTTAATAAGAGGGTGGGGTAGTCCGGCTCGCCATACATGATAAGGCGCGCGCCGATTTTTTGGGTGGCTTCCATTTCCGCGTTGGCCTGCGCCAGTGTTGCGGGATTCAGGGGTTGCTTGCGCCCGCCGCGGCTGGCGAGTTCGGGGAGCGCCTCAAGGGCTGATGCGGCGGTGCCGAAGCGGCGCAGCAGGGCGAAAAAGGTGACGGGGCCGACATTGGGGGTGCGAATGAGGCGCAGTATATCGGCGAGATTCTGGCCCGCGAGGCTGGGGGCGGGATCGGGAAATAAATTCACGTGCGGCCGCCGAAATGAAATTCCCTAACCTCCATGAGCCGCTTGATGTTGCCGCGGTGGGTGAAGAGGATGAGGCCCGCCAGCGACAGGCAGAGCAGCGAAGTGCCTTCCTCGGCCACGAGATAGGCGGCGATGGAGGAATAGCAGATACTTAAGATGGAGGCGACGGAAGAGATGCGCAGCATCAGGAAGGCCGCCAGCCAGATGGCGCAGACGGTGACGCCGAGCAGCCAGTCCAGCGCGAAGAAGACGCCGATGGTGGTGGCCACGCCCTTGCCGCCCTTGAAGCGGAGCCAGAGGGTGAAGACATGGCCGATGACGACTGAAAAGCCCGCGAGGTTGGCGTAGCTTGCATTAAATACGTGCTGGGCGAGCCAGACGGCGAGGAAGCCCTTGCCGGTATCGAGCAGGAGGGTTGCGATGCCGATTTTTTTATAGCCGGTGCGCATCACGTTGGTCGCGCCGATATTGCCGGAGCCGATCTTGCGGATGTCGCCGAGGCCTGCCATGCGGGTCAGGATCAGCCCGAATGGGATTGATCCCAATAAATAGGCGAAGACACAGGTTTCAATAATCCATGCATAATTCATAAGGTGCTACACGTCAGGGGCTTTAGGTTTTGGCGCTGTCGAGATACCCCTGCAGCATATAGCTTGCCGCCAGTTTGTCCACCAGTTGTGAACGGCGCTCCCGGGAAAGATCCGCTTCGAGCATCATGCGGTTTACGGCCATGGTGCTCATGCGCTCGTCCCAGAACAGCATGGGCATACTGATATGCTTACTTATATTGGAGCAGAAGGTGCGGGTGGACTGGGTGCGGGGGCCTTCGCTGCCATCCATGTTAATAGGGTAGCCGATGACAAGGCCCGCCACTTTATGCCGGGCGATGACGCTTTGCAGCAATGCCACGTCTTTCAGGAGCTTGGTGCGGTTTATGGTTTCCAGCGGGGTGGCGATGGAGCGCATGACATCGGACAAGGCGAGGCCGATGGTGGTGTCGCCCACATCGAGGCCGAGCACCCGGGCATGGGCGGCAAGCAGGGGGGTGAACTCCGCGGGCGTGGCGATTAACATAAGAATTTCTGGAAGTTGTTATTTTCGGCGAGTTTGCTTGTCTTTCGGCTTGGCGTGCATTAAAAACTTCCTTCTTATTATATAGCAAGGGTTATTTATGATTCTGGACAAGCAGGCCGTGGCGAAAATCGCCCGCTTGGCGCGCATTGAAGTGAGCGATGCCGACAAGGAACATTACGCGAAGGAAATCTCGGGCATCCTGAAATGGATGGAGCAGCTGAACGAGGTGAACACCGACGGCGTGCAGATGCTGACTTCCGTGTCCGATGTAAGCCTGCCGTGGCGCATGGACGCGGTGACGGACGGCGACCAGATGGAAGCGGTGGTAAAAAACGCACCCGCCAGCGACTATGGCTGCTTCGTGGTGCCGAAGGTAATGGAGTAGCATGGCTGTAGACCTGCCCAAAATCCAGCAAACGGTTGCCGAGGGGTTGCTTTACGATTTGAAGCAGCCGATGAACGCCGCCGGGCTGATGGAGCTGGAGAAGGAAGGCACCGCCAAGGGCAGCAGTCTCACCGGCTACCGCGAGTGGCGCAAGGCGCTCGACCATCTGGTGAAAAGCGTGGGCATTGTAAAGGACGGGGTGCGCGGGATCGTTGCGCCGGACGGGCTGAAGCCGGAAGGGTTTGCAGGCCTGAACGCCGGTGAGCTGAAAAGCCTTGCGACCTTCGGGGCGGCGGATAACGCGGCGGGGCGCAAAAGCGTGGTTTCGATGCGGGCGGGCATATTCCTGGGCGAGTTTCACGCACGCTACGCCACGCCGATCATGGAGATCATGCAGGACAAGGTGCAGGAGGCGGCGGCGGGCAAGCTTACCGCCTTCTGGCAGAAGCATATTCCCACGCTGGTGGAAATCACCAAGGATAATCGCTATGCGGGGCATTCCGGTTTTGTAAGCGGCATTAACAAGCTGGCGAAGGACGGCGCGTTTTCCACGAAAATCTGCACGCCTTCGGGCAAGGCAAGCGACTTTGCGGTGGACAGCGCAAAGCTTAGCGAAGGGCTGATGGGCCGGGGCGCTTCGGCCAAGGCGCTTTCGGAGCTGGACGGCGTTTTTTTTGCCATGGCGGGCACGGCGCGCTCGCAACAGCATGACGGCTGGACGCGCAAGCTCAACGCCATGCAGCAGGATTTCAACCGGGATGTGCAGCCCGCGCTGCGCGAGCTGAAAACGCTTAGCGCCACGCTTGCAGAGATGCATTCACAACAGGCCGCTTCGGCACAATATAGATATTATACTTAAGGACTGATTATGCTTACCTCCCTTACCCTTGCCGACATGCGCGACGGACTGCGCAAGAAAACCTTCTCCGCGGTGGAGCTGGCAACCGCGCATGTGGACGCGATTGAACAAAGCAACGGGCATTATAACAGCTTCATCACCATCACGCGGGATAAGGCCGTGGAAATGGCAAAAGCGTCGGATGCAAAACTGGCCGCGGGCGGCGGCGGGCTGATCGAGGGCGTGCCGGTGGGGGTGAAGGATTTGTTTTGCACGAAAGATGTGCTGACCACGGCCGCCTCGCATATCCTAGACGGGTTCAAGCCGCAATATGAATCTACCGTGACCACGAAGTGCTGGGAGCAGGGCGGGGTGATGCTGGGCAAGCTGAACCTCGACGAGTTTGCCATGGGCTCGGCGAATTTGACCAGCTATTACGGCACGGTGAAAAGCCCGTGGAAAAAAGACGGGCAGCCGCTGGTGCCGGGTGGCTCTTCAGGCGGTTCGGCTTCGGCGGTGGCGGCGAATTTATGCCCGGTGGCGCTGGGCACGGATACGGGCGGCTCTATTCGCCAGCCTGCTTCGTTCTGCGGCATTGTGGGCATCAAGCCAACTTATGGGCGCTGTTCGCGGTGGGGCATTGTGGCATTTGCCAGCTCGCTTGACCAGGCGGGGCCGCTTACGCGCACCGTGCGTGACGCGGCGATCATGCTCAACGTGATGTGCGGGCATGACGCGAAAGACTCCACCAGCTCCAAGCTTGCAGTGCCGGATTTTGAAAAAGCATTGACGGGCAACATCAAGGGCAAGCGTATCGGTATCCCGAAAGAATACCGCCCCGACGCCATGAACGCGGAAATCCTTGCCATGTGGGACAAGGGCATCCGGCTGCTGAAAGAGGCGGGCGCCGAGGTGGTGGATATTTCCCTGCCGCACACGCAATATGCGCTGGCTACTTATTATATCGTAGCGCCTGCGGAATGTTCTTCCAACCTTGCGCGTTATGACGGGGTGCGATTTGGCCTCAGGGTGATGCCAGAAAACGGCTCGCTCAACGGCATGTATGAAAAGACCCGCGCGGAAGGGTTTGGCGCGGAGGTGAAGCGGCGCATCATGATCGGCACGTATGTGCTTTCGGCGGGGTATTACGATGCGTATTATAAAAAGGCGCAGAAGGTGCGCTGGCTGATCCGCGAGGATTTCACCAAGGCGTTTGAAAAGGTGGATGCGATTTTGACGCCCACCGCGCCTTCGGCTGCGTTCGGGTTTGACTATAAGCCGAGTGACCCGGTGGAGATGTATCTCAATGACGTGTTCACCGTGCCCACGTCGCTTGCGGGGCTGCCGGGGATTTCCATTCCCGGGGGGGTGAACAAGGACGGGTTGCCGCTTGGCTTGCAGCTGATCGGCAAGGCGTTTGACGAAGAAACCGTTTTAAATGTGGCTTATGCGCTGGAGCAGGCGATTGGCTTTAAGGAGAAAGCAGTATGACCGCAACCGCAGCGCCCGTTACGTTGTTGAAAGCACGCCAGCGCCATAGCCGCTGGTTTGCGTTCATGGTGATTCCGCTGGTGGTGTTTTCGGCACGGCTGGAATATGCCAACTGGCAAATGCAGACGATGGAGTGGGTGGGCTTCCTGTTCACGGTGGCCTGCGTGCTGGGGCGCAGTTATTGCTCGGCCTTTATCGGCGGCATTAAAAATGAGCGCGTGGTGCGCGAGGGTCCTTTTTCCGTGGTGCGCAATCCGCTATATGTGTTTTCGTTTTTGGGCGTGATCGGCATCGGTCTGCAGTCTGACAAGTTTCTGGTGCTGCTGCTGCTGGTGGCCAGCTTCATTATTTATTACAAGCCGGTGGTGCGCCGCGAGGAAGGGTTTTTAGTTCAGAAATTCGGGCAGCCTTACCAGCAGTACATGGCCGAGGTGCCGCGGTGGTTTCCCAAGCTTTCGATGTGGAGCGAGCCGGCTGAGATCGTGGTGCGGCCCTATTTCATTCGCCACACCATGCTGGACGCGGTGGTGTTTTTCATTCCGTGGCCGGTGTTCAAGCTGCTGGCGATGCTTCAGGCACAGGGCACGATTCCGCATTTCATCACCTTATTTTAGAGTTTGACGCATGGCGCAGCAATTTATCAAAGGCAATACGGGCGACTGGGAAATTATCATCGGGCTGGAAGTGCACGCCCAGATGACGACCAAGTCCAAGTTATTTTCAGGGGCTTCCACGCAGTTCGGCAATGAGCCGAACCAGAACGTGTCTTTCGTGGATGCGGGGATGCCGGGGATGCTGCCGGTCATTAATGAAAAGGCCATTGAGCTTGCGGTGCGCACCGGGCTTGCCATCAAAGCACAGATCAATTTGCGCTCCATCTTTGACCGGAAGAATTATTTCTATCCCGACCTGCCGCAGGGTTACCAGATTTCGCAATTCCTCGACCCCATCGTGGGCAAGGGGGAAATTTTGCTGGATATGCCGGGCGGCGAGGTGAAGGCGGTGGGGGTGACGCGCATCCATATGGAGCAGGATGCGGGTAAATCCTTGCATGAATATAACCCGAAGTTCAGCTATATCGACCTGAACCGCGCGGGCGTGGCGCTGATGGAAATCGTGTCCGAGCCGGACATGCGCTCGGCGGACGAGGCGGCGGCCTACCTGAAAAAGCTGCGGGCGATCGTGCGCTATATCGGCGCGTGCGACGGCGATATGGAAAAGGGCTCGATGCGCTGCGACGCGAACGTGTCGGTGCGCAAAGTGGGCCAGCCGCTGGGCACGCGCTGCGAAATCAAGAACGTGAATTCTATCCGCTTCCTGCACAAGGCCATTGAATTCGAGGCGATGCGGCAGGTGGAGATTCTGGAAAGCGGCGGGGAGATCCGGCAGGAGACGCGGCTGTTCGACTCGGCCAAGGGCGAAACCCGCACCATGCGCACCAAGGAAGACGCGCATGATTACCGCTATTTCCCCGACCCAGATTTGTTGCCGCTGGAAATCACGCAGGCCTTCGTGGACGGCATCAAGGCGTCGCTGCCGGAGCTGCCGGATG
This sequence comes from Alphaproteobacteria bacterium, assembly GCA_025360345.1. Taxonomy (GTDB): domain Bacteria; phylum Pseudomonadota; class Alphaproteobacteria; order Rickettsiales; family SXRF01; genus JANYBV01. Next base: position 9,231 of record JANYCJ010000117.1, read on the forward strand.
AGCGCAAGGAACGCTATATCAGCAAATTCGGCCTTTCGCCGTATGACGCCGGGGTGATCGTGGCGGAGCAGGAATACGCGGAGTATTACGAGGCGCTGGCCGCCAAGCACGACCCGAAGATTTCGGCGAACTGGATGACGGGGGAATTGTTCGGGCGGCTTAACAAGATCAGCGCTTCCATCACGGAATCGCCTATCAGCGCGGAAAAGCTCGGCGGGCTGATCGGCCTGATCGAGGATAACACCATTTCCGGCAAGATCGCCAAGGACGTGCTGGATTTGATGTTCGAAACCGGCAAGGACGCGGCGGCGATTGTCGAGGAAAAGGGCATGAAGCAGGTGACCGACACGGGCGCGATTGAAAAGGTCATCGACGAGGTGATGGCGGCGAACCCGGACAAAGTTGCCGAGTACCGCTCTGGCAAAGACAAGCTGTTCGGCTTCTTTGTTGGGCAGGTGATGAAGCAATCCGGCGGCAAAGCTAACCCGGCGGCTGTGAACGATTTGCTTAAAGCTAAACTTCAGTAGGTTAGCGTTTTTCTGTAATTGCATGTAACTTGCGGGCAGGTGCCTGCGAATGTATTAATGCAACCCTTAACAGGAGACCGTATGGCCGATTTTTCTGAACTTAGCACTAAACTACAGGCTGCAACCCTTGCCCAGGCGGATGCCATGAATTCCGTGGTCAAAGGCGTGCAGACCCTTCCCGATTATCAGGCCTATGAAAAGGCGGTGGTTACCTCTGAACGCAGCGGTGACAATTACATGAGCATGGCGCATCCCGCGTCGAACATGGATGCGGGCAGCCGCCAGTCACAGGTACAGGTGGAAGAGCGCCAGATATCCAGCACCAAAGGGCGCCTGCAGGAGCGGCTTACCGCCAACGGCATCCCCGCAGAGCAGCTGGCGGCGGTGATGGACGCGGTTTCCGATGCGGCCTATGCCGCGGCCAAGGGGCGCGGGCGTGCCAATTAGCGCAGGCAGGGAATGAACGCCCTGAAAACTGGCGTTTATTTTATGGTTAACGTGGCACAGGGTTTGCTAATATCAGCGTAGTAGCACTCTTACGGATGATATTGTGAAAGCATTGCCTGTTTTATTCCTCGGTTGTCTGGCCACGGGCGCATGTGCGCCTGCGGAGGAGACCGGCACGTCGCTTGCCAATAACATCAAAGACAGTATTTACGAAACGACCTACCAGGTGCAGGACTGGGCGCTGACGCCGCCGAAGAAAAAAGCGGAACCGCTGGCCGTGGCCAACCGCTATTGCTACCATGCGCAGACCGACGTGCTGTGCTACCGCCAGCCGATGCCGGGCTGGGAAGGGCGGCTGATCGCCTATCAGGGCACGGATGCGCTGCCGCCGCCGCCGCCGGTGATGCAGCTTTTGCCCAAGCCTTCCAAGGATGTGAGCATGGCCCCGGAAAAACGCGTCGCCGACACCAAGCCGGTGTTCTCCGAAGCACCGAAAGAGGAAGCGCCGGCGGCCAAAGACCCCAACGCCCCGGAACTGCCCAACTCGCTTAACGAGCAGCTGCCCGACCCCTCGCAATCGCCCCAGCTATAGTGCTAAGTGTTTGAACTTGCGTAGCGGCATGGCGTCAGGAAATGGTGTTTTTTCCGCGGGCCGGGTGGTAATATAGGCGTTATGGACAATTCACAACCGATACCGCAGGCGACGGCTGCAAAGCTGGGCGACACGCTGACCATTGACTTCAAGGGCATGGTGGGCGGCGTGGCTTTTCCCGGCGGCACGGGCACGGACCACGACCTGGCGCTGGGCAGCAAATCTTTCATTCCCGGTTTTGAAGAACAGCTGGTGGGTGCGAAGGTGGGCGAGGAGAGAGCGGTGAAGGTGCGCTTTCCCGATGATTACCATGCAAAGGAACTGGCAGGCAAGGATGCGGTGTTCATTGTCAACGTGAAGGGCAATAAAGGGCGCGGCGGAGCGGTTGATATGGCGGGCGAGATGGCCGCCATTCAGGACGATATGGAAAAGCTGCGGCAGCTGCGCACTGTTGATATGAAAATGGCGCAGGTCGAAACGCATTTGCACGAGCTGGAGGACGCGCAGAAGCGCGCCGATATCCAGAGCCAGAAAGCGCATAACCTCAACGGCATTGGCCGCATGGCCGGGCTTGCCGTGGGCGTGGGCGCGGTGGTGGGCGGGCTGGAAAAGATGCGCCTGCTGCCGAAGATCGCGCTGGCGCTGGTTTCAGGCGGCGTGGGCGAATTCGTGGGCGACCGCATGACGCGCGGCGGGGTGCAAAAGGCGGAAGCATGGCAGGAAAAACTGGGGCGCGATGCAAAAGCCTATGAGCAGGCCGTGGGCCGGGAGCTGGGGCAGAACGACGGCGCGCTGTTTAACGGCAAGGCTACCGAGGGCATCACCCGGCGTTAGTTTTCAGCCGACAAAAGCCATGTCGCGTTGTTTCCATTCCAGCGTGGCGAAGCTGTGGCAGCTGGGGCAGTGGGTGTCCCAGATTTTGGTGGCATGGCCGCAGCCGGAGCAGACCCAGCTGCCGTCGGAAGCGGCATTGGCGCTGCGGTTCAGCCAGCGGCTTTGCGCATCATAATCCGCATATTCGGCCATTTCGATTTCGGCCATCAGCTTGCAGGCCAGCGCGGTTTCCGACTGGGCGAGGGCTTTTTTCAGCTCGGCGCGGGCGGTGGCCCAGTTGCCCGCGGCCATATTGGTCTGGGTGAGCAGGACCTGCGAGGCATAGGCGGAGGGGTGCAGCGCCGCGAGTTTGCGCGCGAGCTTCAGTTGCTTTTCCTTGGGCAACGGCGAGATGGCGCTGCGGAAGGTTTCGGCCAGCTGGATATGGGGCTGCTTTTTCCATGCGGCATGGACCAGGCTGATGGCCTTGGGGGCCTGCTGGCTGGTGAGATAAGCACGGGCGAGGATGTTGATGGCGGGCACGAAATGCGGCAGCTGTTTCACGGCTTGTTTGGCGGTGGCGAGCGCGGCCTCGTCCTGTCCCTGTTCCATGAGGTCGAGGGCGTGCTGGGCGTAGACCAGCCCTTTATAGCGGTGCAGGTCGGCGCGGGTGATCTGGCCTTTGCGCAGCCCCTTGTTGATGGTGATGATGGCCTGCTGCCATTCCTTGAGGCGGATATGCAGGCTTAAGAGCGGCTCCATGCCACGGGGGTTCAGGGCGTTGGCGCGCTGGGCCATTTCGCGGGCTTTGGGCAGGTGCTGGTGCTTGCTTGCGGATTCGCTCAGGTAGCGGGCGGCGAGGTATTCGGTTTCCTTGTGGTCGAGCATTTGTTCCAGCAGGATCTGGGTGCGGGCGTCGTCGCCCTGCGTGCGGGCCACCTGCGCGGAGAGCAGCAGGGTCAGCGGGGTGCGGCCCAGCAATTTTTCCGCCTTGCGGGTGTGCAGCTCGGCGGCGCGGGTGTCTGCGGCGGCCAGCGCCACGATGCTGTGGGTGAGTTCGGTGAGGCCTTTTTGCTGCTGCTTTGCAGAGCGCTGGCGGGTGAAGAAATGGGGCGCGTGGATGAGGCGGTGGATGAAAATATACACCACGGAGAGCGCGAGCGCCGCCACGAGGGTGAGCAGCAGGATGAAAGCGAAGCTGGTGTCGATGCGGTAGTCAAACCAGGTCATGGTGACGTTGCCGGGGTTTTCGGCAATCCACGCGGCGGTGATGCCCACGCAGGTCAGGAAGAGCAGCAGCAGGAACAGCTGGGTCATTCCGCGGCCTTATCTTTGGTTTCTACCGTGGCGTCCGGCTTTTCAGGCTGGGCGATTTCGTCCGGGGTAAGATCCTCTTTGGCGGGAGGTTCTTTCGCGGTGGTTTCAGGCTTCGCCTTTTCAGGAGATTCGGCGGGGATGGCCAGTTCCAGCGAAGTGGATGGCTCGGTCGTGGCGGACACCGGGGGTAGGGGAGAGGGCAGGGGCTTTTCAGCGGGCGCGGCTGCGGGCTGCGGCTGGCCGATGCCGGAAAGGGGCAGCTGCAGCGCGGCGAGTGTGTTTTGCGTATCGACATATTCCAGCGCGCTGCGTGTCCATGCGGTCATGGATTTCTTGCCTTCGGGGGAGAGGGCGGCGAGGGTTTTAATGGCGGCGGGGAAGTCTTGCGCGGTGACCGAGGCCTCGGCGCGGGCGAGGATGGATTCATCATCCATGCCAGTTTGCTGGCTGCCGATTTTACGGATGCGGATGAGCTTTTTAAGGTTGCCGCTTAAGGAGCCGTCTTCGTCGTTCTGAAGGGTGGCGGCGAGGGCGTCGGCGAAATGCTTTTGCAGTTCGGCGGGGTTGTTCACGCCGGTTCCGGCCACGGGCAGCAGCTGGATGAGCAGGGCGTTTGCCCGGGGGTTGGACTTGTTCAGCTCGAGCAGCTGGTCGAGCTGGGGTTTGAAGGGCTCGCCGCGCGACACGGCGTCACGCAGCTGGCCGAAGAGGGTGATGCTGGCGAGCTTGGAGGTGCTGCGGGTTTCCATGGCGTCCATCTTATCGCGCAGGGCGGCGACGCTTTGCAGCTGGTCGCTCAGGGCGTTGATGGTTTTTTCCTGCTCGGCGATTTTCTGCTCAAGGGCGGCGAGCTGGTCGTGGGTGCGGCTGATTTCGCTTAAAGCGGCTTCGGACACAGCGTTTTGCACGGCGGGGCTGGCGGCAGCAGGCGTTTCAGTAGCGGGTTCTGTTTTAGGCGTTTGCGTTTCGGCCTGCGTTTCCTGCTTTTTTTCGGGCAGGGCGGGCGCGGTGGCTTCCGCCGGGGATTCCGGCTTTGCGGATTCGGGCGAAGAGGCGGGGAGGGCAGCGTCGGGGTTTGGCTTCACGGTATGGTGCACGCGGCTTGCCGGGCGGCCTACGCCGTTGGACAGCATGGTGCCCACGACCAGCACGGAAGCGATGGTGAAGAAAAAATTGCGCGGGTTGCTCAAGATGAAATCGGCAATGAAACCGCGGCCGCTGCGGGGCTCGGGCAGCTGTTCGTCTTCGTGTTCTTCTTCTTTCATGCGTGCCTCCGGAAGGTATTATCCACGCACTCTACCACAGATGCAAGCGTTGGTTCTTCAGTAATATGAATGGCTTTCCAGCCGCTGCCCGCCAAAGGGGCGGCCACGGCCTCGCTCAGGCAGAAGGCTTCCAGCGAGGAAACGGCGCCCGCGATGCCCGCTTTTTCCAGCAGGCGCTGGAAAATGATGGCGGCGCGGGGCGAGAGGAAGCTCACCCCGTCAATGGCGCGGCGCTGGAGCTGGGCCACGAGGATGTCTGAGAGTTGCTCCGAGGCCACTGCGTCATAGACCACAAGGGTTTGCACGTCCATGCCGTGCTCGGCCAGCGCATCGGCCATGCTGAGGCGGATATGCTTGCCGGAGAGGTATAAGAAGCGCGATTCGGGATCGTAGCTATCAATAATCATCTGGCAGAGTTTCTGTGCGGTGCCGCCGCCGGTGCTGACGCGCTCGAAGCCCAGCGAATGGGCGGCGGCGGCAGTGGCCTCGCCCACGCAGAGCAGGAACTGGTCGCGCAGGTCGGTGAGCAGGGCCAACGCGTTTACCGCGTGGCGGGAGGTGACGATGATGGCGTCTGGCTCGTCGAGCAGGGCTTCCTCCAGCGCATGGCGCTGGTTGTGCTCAAGGTAGATGGTGGTGAGGGGTTCATGTATCACGCGGTAGCCCTGTTCGTGGAGCAGGTCGGTGAGGGCGCGTTCGTCACCCAGTGGGCGGGTGATGAGGATGGTCTTGTCAGTCATAGAACGTGGTTCCGCATTATTGGCAATGCGCCATTAAATCGCAGAATGTGCGGGATTTCCAGCGTTTGTTAAGCGGGAAGGGCCTCAATGATGATATGGGCCTGCGCGCTGGGGTAATCGTCGGTCAGGGTGAGGTGGATGGCGGCTTTGGTGCCGGGGGGGAGCATACGCTGGAGCCGTGCCAGCGCGCCGCCGGTGAGGCGCATGGTGGGCTGGCCGGTGGGCAGGTTCACCACCTCCATGTCGCGCCAGAACACGCCGTGGCGCAGGCCGGTTCCCAGCGCCTTGGCGCAGGCTTCCTTGGCGGCAAAGCGCTTGGCATAGGTGCTGGCGACGCTGCGCGGGCCGGCCTTGGCGCGGCTTAAGGCCTTGTGCTGCTCCAGCGGGGTGAAGATGCGTTCTTCAAAGCGCTGGCCGAAGCGGGCGAGCGCCTGCTCGATGCGGCGGATGTCGGTGATGTCGTTGCCGGTGCCGATAATCATGCGGCCTCGATATGGCGGCGCATGGTGCGGATGGCCTCGCCCAGCCCGGTGAAGATGGCCTCACCGATCAGGAAATGGCCGATATTGAGTTCCATCACGCCCGGCAGGCGGGCGATGGGGGCGACATTGGCGAAGGTGAGGCCGTGCCCGGCATGGGTTTCCAGCCCGAGGCTATTTGCGAGGTGCGCGGCGGCGGTGAGATGGGCGAGTTCGGTTTGTGCTTCTCCGGCTTGCGTGGGGTTGAGGCAATATTCCGCGTAAGCGCCGGTATGCAGCTCGATAACGCGCGCGCCGATGCGTTTTGCGGCTTGCACCTGTGCTTCGCTGGGGGCGATGAAGAGCGAAACGCGGCTGCCGTTTTGCTGGAGCTTATCCACATAAGGCAGGAGCTTTGCTTCAAGCTTTACCGCATCCAGCCCGCCTTCGGTGGTGACTTCCTCGCGCTTTTCAGGCACGAGGCAAACGGCGTGGGGCTTTATGCGCAAGGCAAGGCTGAGCATTTCTTCGGTCATGGCCATTTCCATGTTCAATGGCAGGGGCACTTCGGCGCGGAGGCGCTCCATGTCGCGGTCTTTGATATGGCGGCGGTCTTCGCGCAAATGCGCGGTGATGCCGTCTGCGCCCGCCTCCATAGCGGCAAGGGCTGCGCGCACGGGGCAGGGGTGCTCACCGCCACGGGCATTGCGGACGGTGGCGACGTGGTCGATGTTGATGCCTAATCTTATGGGGCGGGCAACTGTCATGATATCATCTTGGCGAACAGTGTGTGCAGAGAGGCAAAAAGATTTTCATTTTAACGCCGGGCGCCAGGGCCTAAGGGCTCAATGCCAATACTTCGGCACAGGCCTTCAAGTCTCTCCATGGCTTTATCGATCATATCATTTATTTGTTCGACCTGTCTTGCTTCTGCTTGTTGGGGGCGTGTGAGGCGCTCGCCGTCGGACGCTTCTCTGGACTCCTGATATAATGTGGCCGCAAGTGCTTTATAGTCGGTCAGCGCTTTTTGTTCCGAACCGGTAAGGGTACTTGGCGGACTTCCGCCACTGAGTTTGTTCAGGCCATCTCGCAGGGCTTCCAAATCTTTGCAGTCTTTGCGCATCATCTTTTTAACGCTGATGTGCGTCTCGAGCGTTTTGGCGAAGGTGACGGGATGCAGTCCTGGCGCTTCAGGCGTACTGAGATCGAGCACACTGGTCGCAATTTCTTTATGCATTTTCCACGCCTTGGCCAGTTTGTGCATATTCGTTTTCAACTGGTTTATTTCCAGCGAGTGATAGACTTCAGCCATCGCCGCCGGGTCTTGAGTGACGTAGCCATCTATCATGCCCGGGGTAATGATTTCCAGATATTTACTGTAGGCGCCTTTTTCGATAGCGCCGATGGTGTCTATGTTTGTAATGAAGTCGGCTTTGGTTTTTGCATCGGGCTGAATTTCCATTAAGCGGTTGCCGCTGCGAAGCTTACTCAGTAGGTCAGCAAATATGGCGAGGTCTTTTTTGCCTTCGGAAGACTTTTCGGCAAGACTGGAAATGAATTGTTCCAGAGGCATTTCCTTAGGCGGTGTTTGTGAAATCAGTTCTCCCAAGAGATTATAAGTGGCATCTTCTATACGGAGCTTCATGGCGGGTGCTTTCGAATTTTTTTACAATTAATCGGTTTGATAAACTTTTCTACAACAGGATTGTCATTCACAAGCGTTTTTTACGTCTGATACCGCTCAACATTCTGCACCACTTCCTTGCTGCGGAGGTTGGCGATGATGTTGTTGAGGTGGCGGACGTCGCGGACTTCGATGTCTAATAATATTTCGAAGAAGTCGATGCTGCGGTTGACGATTTTGAGGTTGCTGATATTGCCCATTTCCTTGGCGATGACGTTGGTGACGGTGGCCAGCGCCGCGGGCTCGTGGCTGATATAGGCGCGCAGGCGGCCAATGTGGCGGCCATCGGCCTGGTCGCGCTCCCATGCCACGTCTATCCAGCGTTCGGGGGCGTCGGAATAGTTTTCCAGCGTTTCGCAGTCTATGGTGTGGATGGTGATGCCCTTGCCGGTGGTGACGATGCCCACGATGCGGTCTCCCGGGATGGGGTGGCAGCAGCCGGCGAAATGGATGGCCATGCCGGGCATGAGGCCCTTGATGGGCATGGCGTTGTCTTCGGCGGCTTTCTTTTTGCGGAAGGGGTTGGGCAGGGAGGAGAGCACGCCGCCCACGGCGCCCTGCGCGGAGGGTTGTTTCTTTTCGCCGAGCACAATATCCATGACCTGCTGGCGGCTTACGAGGCCTTCGCCCACTTCGGCCATGAGGTCGTCCACCGACTTCTTATTAAAGTGCGGCAGGTGCGGCTCGATCATTTTTTCGTTCAGCTCCTGGCCTTCCTGCTTGAAGGTTTTGGCGAGCACGGCGCGGCCTAGATTAATATACTCGGTGCGCTGCTGGGTGCGCACGAATTTGCGGATTTCGCTCTTGGCCTTGCCGGTGACGACGAAGCGTTCCCAGCTGGGGGAGGGGGTCTGGGTTTTGCTGGTGATGATTTCCACCTGGTCGCCATTCTTGAGCTTGGTGCGCAAGGGCACGATGCGGCCATTGATCTTTGCGCCGACGCAGGTGTCGCCCACGCCGGAATGCACGGCATAGGCGAAGTCCACGGGGGTTGCGCCACGGGGGAAGGCGAGGATGTCGCCCTTCGGGGAGAAGCAAAACACCTGGTCGTGGTACATTTCCAGCTTGGTGTTTTCGAGGAATTCTTCGGGGTTGGACGATTTTTCCAAAATGTCGAGCAGTTCCCTGATCCAGCGGAACTGCTTGCCGTCGTGGGCGGCCTTGGTGTTTTGCTTGTAGCTCCAATGCGCGGCGAGGCCGTATTCGGCGATGTCGTCCATTTCCTTGGTGCGGATCTGGATTTCGATGCGCTGCTGGCCGGGGCCTAAGATGGCGGTGTGGAGGGACTGGTAGCCGTTTGACTTGGGGGTGGAGATGTAGTCCTTGAACCGGCCGGGGATGGTGTGCCACTCGGCGTGGATGATGCCCAGCGCCTGATAGCACTCGGCCACCGTGTCGCAGACAATGCGGAAAGCCATGATGTCGGAGAGCTGCTCGAACTCCACATTCTTGTTCTCCATTTTTTTCCAGATGGAGAAGGGGCGTTTTTCGCGGCCATAAATTTTGGCGGTGGGCAGGCCGCCCGCGTCTATCTTGTGCTGGATGATGCCGAGGGTTTTTTCCAGCTCGGCCTGTCCTTCCTTGCGCAGAAATTCCAGCCGGGTGATGATGGACTCGCGGGCCTCGGGATACAGCTCGGCGAAAGCGAGGTCCTGCAATTCATCTTTCATGTTGCGCATACCGATGCGCTCGGCGAGGGCGGCGTAAATCTCCACGGTTTCGCGGGCGATGCGCTGGCGCTTTTCCGGGCTTTTGATGAATTTGAGGGTTTGCATGTTGTGCATACGGTCGGCTAGCTTGACCAGCAGCACGCGCAAATCCTCGCTCATGGCAATCAGCAATTTACGGAAATTTTCCGCCTGCTTGAAATTTTCCGATTTGCCTTCCAAGCGCGATAGTTTAGTAACACCATCG
>JANYCJ010000132.1 GCA_025360345.1 Alphaproteobacteria bacterium
GAGCGCAGCCGGAAATTCCTCGGGCTTGCCGAGGACGAAGAAGTGGCGGTGGTGACGGAGCTGAAGATTGACGGGCTGTCCTTTTCAGCGCGGTATGAAGAGGGGCGGTTTGTGCTGGGGGTGACGCGCGGTGACGGTGAGGTGGGGGAAAATATCACCGATAACCTCGCCATGTTTTTACCACTGCGGCTTAAAGGACATGCGCCTGCCGTGCTAGAGGTGCGGGGTGAAGTCTATATGCGCCGGGCGGATTTTTTTGCGCTGAACAAGCGGCGCGAGGAAGCGGGGGAGGCGATTTTTGCCAACCCGCGCAACGCGGCGGCGGGGAGCTTGCGCCAGCTGGATGCGGAGGTGACGCGCGCGCGGAACCTGCAATATTTCGTCTATAGCTGGGGCGAGGTGAGCGAGCCGCTGGGCGCATTGCAGAGTGAAGCGATGGGGCGGTTGCACGGGCTTGGGTTCCACACCATCGAGGATTTTTTGCTGGCTTCGGGGCTGGAGCGGAAGCCCGTTGCGGTGTCGCTTGCAGAGATCATGGATTTTTACCGGCATGTACATGACATCCGCGCTTCGCTGGATTTCGATATTGACGGTGTGGTGTATAAGATCAACCGGCTGGACTGGCAGAAGCGGCTTGGGTTTGTGGGCCGCGCGCCGCGCTGGGCGATTGCCCATAAATTCCCTGCCGAGCAGGCGAAGACGGTGCTGGAGGGGATTGATATCCAAGTGGGGCGCACGGGGTCGCTTACGCCGGTGGCGCGGCTGAGGCCGGTGAATGTGGGCGGGGTGATGGTGGCCAATGCTACGCTGCATAATGAAGACGAGATTGCCCGCAAGGATGTGGGCGTGGGCGATACGGTGGTGGTGCAGCGGGCAGGGGATGTGATTCCGCAGATTGTGTCCGTTGACGTGAGCAAGCGGCCTGCGGGCTGGCAGCGCTATGTGATGCCCGACCACTGCCCGGTATGCGGCAGCCTTGCGGTGCGTGAGGAAGGCGGCGTGGCGAAGCGCTGCACGGGGGGCTTGCAATGCGAAGCGCAGCTGGTGGAGCGGCTCAAGCATTTTGTTTCGCGCGATGCGATGGATATTGACGGGTTGGGCGAGAAGCAGATCACGGCGTTCTGGCAGGATGGGCTGATCCATAACGTGGTGGATATTTTCTCGCTGCCGCAGAAGCTGGATGTGATCGGCAAGCGCGAAGGCTGGGGACAGAAATCGCTCGATAACCTTGTGAACGCCATCGAGGCATCGCGCCGCGCGCAGCTTGAGAAATTTATTTTCGCGCTGGGCATCCGCCATGTGGGCGATATTACGGCGAAACTGCTGGCGCGGCACTATGGCAGCGTGGGCGCGTGGCTGGCGGCGATGGAGCAAATGCCTGAAGGCGGCGAGGCATTTGCCGAGCTGGACCTGATCGACGGCATCGGCCTTAAGGTGGCGGGGGCGATTGCCGATTTTTTCCGTGAGCCGCATAACCGCGATGTGGTGCGCGGGCTGGTGGCGGCGACGGATATTCAGGACGCAGAAAAAGTGGCGGGGGATTCGCCCGTATCGGGCAAGACGGTGGTGTTCACGGGCACGCTGGTGAAAATAACGCGCAGCGAAGCGAAGGCGCGCGCTGAGGCGCTGGGCGCGAAGGTGGCCAGCTCGGTTTCGGCGAAGACGGATTTTGTGATTGCGGGAAGCGATGCGGGCTCGAAGCTGAAGAAGGCAAAGGAGCTTGAGGTGGCGATTTTAAACGAAGATGAATGGCTTGCCTTGATTGGCGGGTAGAAAAGGAATTTTATGACGGCGATGACGAACCCATTTCAGCAAAGCCCGCAATACTGGCGCGTGGTGTTTACCATTCCCTCCGATGCGGCAGGCACTGCCGAGGAAGCGTTTAACGATATTACGCTGGCGGTTTCCGGGTTTGAGACGGATGAGGCCAATGGCATCTGGACGTTTGAGCTGCTCTTCGGCGAGGAGCCGGACATGGCCGAAGTTGCGCGGCGGGTGATGGTGATGGAGATGCTGCACAGCATCAAGGCCGGAAAGCCCGAGATGAGCAAAGTGGAGCAGGTGGACTGGCTGGCGCAAACAGCGCGGAGTTTCCCGCCGCTGACCATCGGGCGGTTTTATGTGTATGGCTCGCATGTGGAAGAGCCGATTCCCACCGGGCTGATACCGATCAAGGTGGATGCGGGGGCGGCGTTCGGCTCCGGCGAGCACGGCACGACGAGCTGCTGCCTAGAGGCGCTGGACTGGCTTTCTAAGAAGCGGAATTTCAAGGGTATCCTTGACATGGGTTGTGGTAGCGGCATTCTCGCCATTGGGGCTGCGAAGCTGTGGAAGACGGATGTGGTGGCGGTGGACATTGACCCTGTGGCGGTGCGGGTGACGCAGGAAAACGTACAGATCAACCGTGAGACGACGCGCATCGACGCGGCGGTGTCTGACGGGTATTCGGGTGAGATGGTGAAAAAGCGCGGGCCGTATGAGCTAATCGTGTCTAACATCCTCGCGCGGCCGCTGATCGAATTTGCGCCGCAGCTTTACAAGAATCTTGCCGAGAACGGCTATGCCGTGCTTTCGGGCCTGCTTACCTCGCAGGAGACGCAGGTGACGAACGCGCATGTGAAGCAGGGGCTGAAGCTGGAGAAGCGCTTTGTGAACGGCGAATGGTGCACGCTGGTTTTAAAGAAGAAATAATAATTGCGTTCAAGCGCCACGCAGGCTGCGCGCCTCAATGGCTCTAGTCGTCGCGTAGGGCTCCTCCGTTTTATGGTGGTCGTCGCGTATGCGCTTCCGTTTTACTGCACCAGCGTGTTGACTTGCACCAGCCCTTGGGAGACGAAGTCCTTGGTGGTTTCGATCTGTTCCACGGTTTCCTTGGGCAGGATATTTTTGTTGGCGCCGGCCAGTACATAATCAATGAAGCCGTTGCCGATGCCCATGGTCTGGCTGCCGGGTTTCCATTCGCCGCGGCTGTAGCTGCGGAAGGTCTGGTACATGGCGAGGTCGTAGTGTTTCAGCAGGCTGGTAAGCACGATGCCGGGATAGGTGGCGGTGAGGTCGTGGTTATTGGCGATAAGGTACTGGTGGGCTGCTTGCGCGCTTTGCACGGCGGGGGCAATGAGCTCTTCATCCTGAAGGAATAAAATATCCGCGCCGCTTTCTTTCATGGCCTTTGCGGCGCTGCCATCGGTTTTCAAGCCGAGGAGCTGGGCCACTTTGATTTCGGGGTTGGCGTTTTTGGCGCCCTGCAGGAAGCCGTAGGCGAGGTTGCGCATGGCGGGGGAGTCGTCTTTCGCTACGAAGGCGACTGTGCCGCTCTGGGTGCGCAGGGCAGCGAGCGCGCCCATCATGAAGGTGCCCTCCTGGTCGCGGAAATGCATGGCGCGGACATTGGTGAGATAAAGCGGGGCGGAAGTGCCGATGATGGAGAAATCAATGTCGGGGTAGAGGCCGGGGATTTTGATGAGGGCGTCGTTGTCATGCGGGTCAACGATGAGCACGAGGCCGATATCTTCATCGGCTATTTTTTCAATGCGGGCGGCGAGCTGGGTTTCGTTGGGCAGCGCGATTTCGCGGATGGGGATGGGATAGTTACTGGCCAGTTCGCGCACCATGCGCGAGGCCATGGTGGCGTGCTCATGGGCGATGTCGGTGCCGTCGTCAAAATAGATGACCACGGCGGGTTTGATGGTGGTGTCTGCGCTATGGTTGCCCGCCTGCGGCGAGGCCGCGGCAGCGAGGGTGAGTGCGCAGGCGTAGAGCAGGGAGCAGAGCGCGAGCCGTTTGCCTAATCCGGTCAGCATGGTTTTTTAATAATCCTTGCGGTATGCTATGTTATTTCCCAATATCTTACACTGATTGCATTGTTAAAGGGTTAAACAGCTATGAGCGCATTGGCCGATATTCAAAAACTTATGGAAAAACATGGTGTTGCGGCTTATGTTCAGCCGGTGCATGATGAGTTCCTGAACGAATATGCGCCTGCCTGCAACCGCCGGGTTGAGTGGCTTTGCGGATTTTCCGGCTCTGCGGGCAGCGTGGCGGTGACGAAGGGCGCGTGCGCGCTGTTTACCGACGGGCGCTACACGCTGCAGGCAAAAAACGAGGTGGATGGCACGCTGTATGAGCAGCATAACAGCGGCGTTCTTCCGGCGGAAGGCTGGCTGGCCGAGGTGCTGAAAGCGGGCGACGTGGTGGGCTATGATGCGCGGTTGTTTACCCGCAGTATGCTGGCGCGGATGGAGCAGGGGCTTTCGGCGAAGGGCATCACGCTGAAGCCGGTTGCCAACCTTGTGGACATGGTGTGGAAAGACAGGCCGGCGCAGCCCGCTTCGCCGCTGTTTATCCACGGGGCGCAGTATGCCGGGCAGGATGCGGTGGAAAAGCGCGCGGGCGTGGCCGGGGCGATTGCCGATAAGGGGGCGGATTATGCGCTGGTGGCGGCGCCCGACGCGGTGTGCTGGCTGTTTAACGTGCGGGCGCGGGATATTGAGAACACGCCGCTGCTGCTGACGGTGGCGCTGGTGGACGCGCACGGGCAGGCGGAGCTGTTTGTGGATGCGGCAAGGCTGAGTGCGGAGGTGAAGGCGCATCTGGGCGAGCATGTGACGATCACGCATCCGAACGAGCTTGAGGCGCGGCTGGTGGCCATTGGCAAGGCGAAGCAGAAGGTGCTGTGCGACCCGCAGGTGGTGCCGGTGTGGTTTACCCAAACGGTGCAGCAGACGGGCGGCGGCGTGGTGGAGGGGCAGGACCCTTGCCTGCTTGCGAAGGCCTGCAAGAATGCCGTTGAGCTACAGGGCATACGCCATGCGCATGTGCGCGACGGGGTGGCGGTGGCGAAGCTTTTATGCTGGCTGGAAAAGCAAGTGGGGAGCCGCGAAGTGATGGAGCTGGAGGTGTGCGAAAAACTGCTGGGTTTGCGCGCGCGGCATGATTTGTTCCTTGAGCCGAGCTTCAACACCATTTCCGGCAGCGGGCCGAACGGGGCGATTGTGCATTACCGGGCGACAGAGGCGAGCAACCGGGCGCTGCAGGCGGGCGAGCTGTTCCTGCTGGATTCCGGCGGGCAATATCCCGACGGCACGACGGATATTACGCGCACCGTGGCAGTGGTGAATTCCTCGCCGGAGCAGCGCGACCGTTTCACGCGGGTGCTGAAGGGGCATATTTCGCTGGCGATGGCGAAGTTCCCGGAAGGAACAGCCGGGGGGCAGCTGGACGCGCTGGCGCGGCAGTATTTATGGCAGGCGGACCTGGATTACGACCATGGCACGGGGCACGGCGTGGGCTGTTTCCTGAACGTGCATGAGGGACCGCAGCGCATCAGCAAGCGCGGCGGGGACGCGGCGCTTAAGCCGGGCATGGTAGTGTCGAACGAGCCGGGCTATTACAAGACGGGGGCATATGGCATACGCATTGAAAATTTAGTGGCGGTGGTGGAAACGCATACCGACAGCGGCGGCAAGCGCTGGTTGTGTTTCGATACGCTCACCTGCGTGCCGATAGACCGGAGGCTGGTGGATGTGAACCTGATGACGCGGGGTGAGCGCGAATGGCTCAACGCCTATCACGCATGGGTGCTTACTTCGCTTGGGGAGGCTATGGAGCCGGATGAGCGCGAGTGGCTGGAGCAGGCCTGCGCGGCGCTTTAGGCGCTAGTCCCGGGCGACCGAGACGGTGAAGGCAACCACGGTTTCGCGGCTGCCATCGCTGATGCGGGTGAAGAGCTTGATGTAGCCTTCCTTGTCGGGCACGTAGGTGAGGTCTTTGCCGCTTTCGGGGGTGATGCGGATGACGGTGCGGTAGTCATCATAAATGCCGGTGATATTTTTAATGGTGGCGGGCACTGGATTTCCTTGCGCGTCTTTGGCTTCGAGCGCCAGCGTATCTTCATTGAAGCGTTTCAGGGGGCTTTCCAGTTTCAGGGTATAGGTCGTGCCGTTCAGGGTCTGGCTGAGCTGCTCGGTGCGATTGAAGTTACCCGAGGTATGAGTGCCGATATCCTTGAAGGGATATTCAGGCGCACCGGCGCCTTTCAGTGCTGCGTAGGCCCAGATGCGGTAGCTGTTGCGCAGGTGGGGGGTGAAGCTGAAATGGTAAAGGCCGTCCACCTTGGTGGGGGCGGCAGGAATGGTCTGGAAATCGGTGAAGCTGCTGTCGAGCGCGATGAGGGGCAGGGCGCCGCCTTCGGTGCTGTCCATATCCTTACTGGTGATGAGGGCGCGGGTTTTTATCTGGGTGAGCTTGGTGTCGATTTCGGTGGCTTTATTGAGCGCGATATCGCCCACGGGAAGCAGGGTGAGGTAGAGCTGGGTTTCTTCTTTTTTCTTCGCCGGGTGCATGGCCTCGTGGTAGCTGGCGCAGGCGGTGAGGGAGCAGAGGAGGGTGAGTGCGGCGAGCTGGGTGCGGTTCATGCGGCTATTTCGGTAGGTGAGGTTTCGGCTTTGCGGGCGCGTTGCGCAATCACCATATGCTTGGGATTGAACAGCAGGGGTTTACGGTGATGGTTGGCGTGGTAGTAGATGCCGAAGAGCAGGGCATTGGCGATTTTGTAATAAAGTGTGTTGTCGAGGTTGGCGGCGGCGGTATCGTTTGTTTCTTCGCTGCGCGGGTGGGCGGTATAGTTGATGTCTACGAACAGCATGTGGTTTGCGATGAAGGAGGGCACGTAGAAAAACACGAAGCCGACGGGGCCGAGGAGCAGGTAAAACAGCGCGAGGTTGGTAAAGACCAGCGCGAAGAAAATGACGAGGGTGGCGCGCTGGAGGATCCGGGTACCAAGCCCGTTACCGTAATGCTCGCGGTAGCGCTCGGAGATTTTGCGGGAGGATTTGACGAACATGACGCGGGTGAATTCCCAGAAGCCCATGCCGGCGGGGGCGTGGGGGTCCATGGCATCATTGTCTGAATAATGGTGGTGGATGAGGTGGATGAGTTTCCAGCCGGTGAAGCCCCAGAGCTGGTGGATGCCGGAGGCATGGCCACAAAATTCATTAAGTGTGCGGTTTGGGAAGCTGCCATGGCTGGCATTATGGATGAACACGGCGGAGATGCCGCCCACGTAAACGCCCAAAGGAATAAGTGCTAAGTGCCAGAGATGGAAGTGGAATTGGTAAAAATCCGGGCTATGGAGGCGGGCGGCGAGGGCGCAGAGCAGCACACTTATGCAGAGGCTGATGGTAAAGGAGCGGATATGGAGGTAGCGGTCGACATAAAAACGCTTCATTAACGACATAACGAATCTGGCTTTCCCCTGATAAGATGATTTTTTATTTATAGGTTTTTTTGCAGCCCCCGGCAACCGTGATTTTCCGGGCTATTTTTTTGATTTTTCATGGGTTAATAACTTATTAACGGCATTTTGTTAGCATACTAGTTACGCTCCAGGAATCTTTTAACTGCGATTTCATGCCCCAACTAAGCCGCAAGCCATTGTTTGATAATGCACGTCATGGCTTCAGCCTGTTAGAGCTGGCAGTGGTGGTGACCATCGTATCGGTGATGGCGGGCTCGGGCATGGTGGTGGGCAAAGCGACCATGGATTCCGCGGAAGTGGCCACGACCAATTCACGTATGCAGGTGATTGAAACGGCATTGCTGGCATTCCGCCGGGCCAATGACCGCATTCCCTGCCCGGGCAATGCCACCATCCTGCCCAGCAGCGGCAATTACGGCAAGGAAGCCGCGAATTCCGGCACCTGCACCGGCGGCACGCCAGCGGCCAATTACTCGGTGACCTCCGGCGGCAGTTTGATCGTGGAAGGGTCACTGCCCACGCGCACGCTGAACCTGCCGGACGAATACATGTATGACGGCTGGGGGCATAAGTTCGTGTATTCGATGTGGGCGCCGGCTTCGGGGCCGCGGGGCTTCATCAATTACGGGGTATCTTCCAATTGCGGGCTGCAAAGCATCCGCAACTCGGTGGGCATGGCGCGCAGCAATAACGGCGTGTACACGCTGCTGAGCCTTGGGCCGAATGGCCACGGCGCGTTTAACGAGATGGGGCAGCGGCTCACCTCGCATAGCGTCAACAGCGACGAGCTAATCAACTGCCATTGCAATACCAACGGCGCGGACACGGGCTATACGGGCACGTATGTGCAGAAGGACACCACGGAAAACCCGGCCAACCCGCTGGATGTTTTCGACGACGTGCTGATCTACAAAGAGCGCTGGCAGCTGCAAAATTATTACGACGAATATAACCCCGGCGGCTATTTGGTTTGCCCTTCCAACGGGCCGGGCCTGCGCACCTACGGGCTGGCGGCGAATGACACCATTGGCTATGCCATGGCCATGGCGGATGTGAACGGCGACGGGATACAGGATCTCATCATCGGCATTCCGCGAGAGCTTGCCGCGGGCAGCGCGGGCTCGGTGGCGGTGGTGTTCGGCAAGGCGACGGGGCTTCCCAACCCGCTGCCGCTTTCGGGGCTGGACGGCACAAACGGATTCATGATTAACAGCTCGGAAAGCAATGACTGGGCGGGCGCGGCGCTGACCACGGGAGATTTCAACGGTGATAATATTCCCGATATCGTGATCGGCGCGCCGCATGGCAACGGCAGCAACGGGCGGGCTTATGTCGTGTTCGGGCATACGGGCGCGTGGACGCCCACGGTAGCGCTTTCGGGGCTGAACGGCACCACGGGTTTTGTGATTACGGACAATATGGCCAGCGGCTCGCCGGAGCTTTTTGGGGCCAGCATGGCAACGGGGGACATCACCCTCGACGGGCGTGCGGATCTGGTGGTGGGCGCGCCGGGTGCGGCCAGCAATAAAGGCAGCGTGTATATTGTGCTGGGGAAGGCTGCGGCATGGTCTGCCAGCAATAACCTCAGCACGCTTTATTCCTCGATGTTCACCGGGGGCACGGGATACCGCTCGGGCACTTCCGTGGCGGTGGCCGATGTGAACGGCGACGGGATCCAGGACGTGATTATGGGTGCGCCGGGCGACGGGGCGACCATGCCCGGCACAGTGACGGTGCTGCTGGGGCGGATCATCGGCTGGAACTACTATAACCTGAACAATTTCTGGGGCTATAACGGCTATGTGATTACAGGGGAAAATAACGGCGACCTTTTTGGCCAGTCGGTTGCGACCGGGGATGTGGACGGCAACTACGTCAAAGACCTTGTGATCGGCGCGCCGGGCTGGGGCGGCAATACGGGCGCGGTGTATATCAACTTCGGGTATGGCGGGCGCAAGATCGGCTATAACAATGCGGGTACTTTTAACGGTGTGAGCGGGGTGCGCCTGTCTGGCGTGACGGCAGGCGACAAGGCGGGCAGCGCGGTGGCGGTGGCCGATGTCAACGGCGACGGTTTCGGCGATGTGATCGTGGGTGCGCCGGGCGCATCTCCGGGCGGGCTTGCGGGCGCGGGCAGCACGTATATCACCTTCGGCCATACGGGCTGGGGCTCCACCTTCAACCTTTCGGGCCTGAACGGCACGAACGGGTTTTTGCTGAACGGCTCCACGGCGGGGGATGCCACGGGCATGGCGTTTGCGGTGGGGGATTTGAACAGCGATTACAACGCGGATTTCGCACTGGGCGCGCCGCTGGCGGATTATACCTTTACCAATTCCGGGGCGGTGTACCTGTTTTACGGGCAGCGCAAGCCCGCGCCGTGGACATTGCTGGTGGACCTGAACACCTTATAATTATTCTTCGCCGGTGGTGCCGAAGCGGCGGTTGCGGCGGGCAAATTCATGCAGCGCGCGCATGAATTCCTCGGTGCCGAAATCCGGCCAGAGGACGGGGGTGAAATAGAATTCCGTATAGGCGGCCTGCCACAACAGGAAATTACTGAGGCGCTGCTCGCCGCCGGTGCGGATGAGCAGGTCTGGCTCGGGCAGGCCCGCGGTGTCCAGCGCGAGGCTGATGCGCTCTTCGGTGATGGCTTCGGGGGTGAGGCGGCCTTCCTGCACTTCTTTGGCGAGCTTGCGCATGGCGCGGAGGATTTCCTGGCGGCTGCCGTAATTCAGGGCGATGGTGAAATGGAATGCGTTGTTTGTGGCGGTAAGCGCGATTGCGTCGTGCATCTGTTTGCGGATGTCGGGCTGGAGCTGGCTGGAATCGCCGATGAAGCGCAGGCGCATCCCGTTTTCGTGCAGGGTGGTCACTTCCTTTTGCAGATAGTGGCGCAGCAGTTGCATGAGATCGCTGATCTCGTCGGCGGGGCGGCGCCAGTTTTCGGCGGAGAAGGCGTAGATGGTGAGGTTGCGCACGCCCGCGTCGCGGCAGGCATTGAGAATGGTGCGTAAGCTGTCCGCGCCTTTTTTGTGGCCTGCGGTGCGGGGCAGGCCGCGCGCCCGTGCCCAGCGGCCATTGCCGTCCATGATGATGGCGACGTGCTGCGGCAGGGTTTTTGGCGCGTTTTCGGGCTCTTTTGTTTTGCGTTTTAGCAGTCCGGATAACATGCGCGCAACTCCTGCGGGTCGTTAGTTGCCGAGGATTTCCTTTTCCTTCACCACCAGCGCTTCATCAATTTTCTTGATGAATTCATCGGTCAGTTTCTGGATGGCTTCAGACTGCTTGGTGTGGTCGTCTTTGGAAATATCGCCGTCTTTTTCAGCTTTTTTCAGGGCGTCCATGCCGTCTCGGCGCACGTTGCGCACGGCGACTTTGGCGCCTTCGGCGTATTTCGCGCCGATCTTGGTGAGTTCGGTGCGGCGCTCCTGCGAGAGTTCGGGGATGGGCACGCGCACGAGCTGGCCGTCGGCGGAGGCGTTTACGCCAAGGCCCGCGGCGTTGATGGCTTTTTCCACCGCTTTGACAGCGGATTTATCCCAGACCTGCACGGAGAGCAGGCGGGGTTCGGGCACGCTTACGGTGGCCACCTGGTTCAGGGGCATCATGGCGCCGTAGACTTCGGCCTGGATATTGTCGAGCAGCGAAGCATTGGCGCGCCCGGTGCGGAGCCCCCCGAATTCGGAGTGAAGGCTTTTGATGGCGCCTTCCATGCGGCGGCGGAGTTCATTGATATCAGTTGTCATGCGAACCTCTATTTCTTGTCAGTAATAAGCGTGAATTTGCCTTTGCCGCACACGGCCTCGGCGATGGAATTTGGATTGTGGATGGAGAAGACCATGATGGGGATCTGGTTTTCGCGGGCCAGCGAGATGGCGGCGGCGTCCATCACTTTCAGGTCGCGCACCAGCACTTCATGGTAGGTGAGCCGGTCGAAATGCTTGGCTTTTTTATCTTTGCGCGGGTCGGCGTCGTACACGCCGTCCACCTGCGTGCCTTTCATGAGCAGGTCGCAGCCCATTTCGTTGGCGCGCAGCGCCGCGGCGGTGTCGGTGGTGAAGTAGGGGTTTCCGGTACCTGCGGCGAAGATGACGACGCGGCCGCGCTCCATGTGGCGCTCGGCGCGGCGGCGGATATAGGGTTCGCAGATCTGCATCATGGAGATGGCGGAGAGCACGCGGGTTTCGACACCGATGCTTTCCAGGCGGTTCTGGATGGCCAGGGCGTTCAGCACGGTGGCGAGCATACCCATGTAGTCGGCGGAGGCGCGCTCCATGCCGTTATTGGCGCCCTGGATGCCGCGGAAGATATTGCCGCCGCCCACGACGAGGCAGAGCTCCGCGCCGATGCTGAGCGCGCCCTTGATGTCTTCGCAGATGCGGGTGATGGTCTGCATGTCCTGCCCGTATTGCTGGTCGCCCATCAGGGCTTCGCCGGAGATTTTCAGCAGGACGCGCTTGAACTTTGGTTTCATCCCCGTTTTCGGGGCTGATTTCGGCAGGGGTTTTTTAGCGGATTTCGCAGGGGCTTTGGGGGCCATCAGCACGGGCTTGGCCGCGGGCTTGACGGAGGATTTGGAGGCGGTGGTTTTTTTCATGCTTTTGCTCATAGGCAAGAGGTGTAGAACAGAATTATATCCTTCGCAAGCAAAGGATAAAGTGGAAAACTCTGCTTCACGCCCCGTATTTGCAGGAGCGCATTTGCGGGCTATTTAAGCAGAATATTGGTGACTTCGTAGAGCTGGGTGCGGGCGCGCATTACGAAAAAGCCTTGCGCGGCGAGATGGTTGGGGAGGAACTGGCTATCGGGCCGGGCGTTAAAAATAATGAAGTTATGCAGCATCATGCCGTCGCGGAAGGAGTCGAGCATCTGTGCCCAGATGCTTTCGAGCTGTTTTTCCTTGATGATATCGGCGAAGTCTATTTGCAGTTCGCGCAGGAGCATGTAGTTGCCGTAGAGCCTGCCCTTGGTGTGGTAGAAAAGGTCTGCGGAGCCGCCAAAGGCAAAGCCAGAGCGGTTTTCCACGAATTCGGTGATGCTGCCGGTGGAAGAGCCGAGGTCGGAGGCGATGCGGTTCAGGGTTTCGATGAGGTTATCGGCGCGGCGGTCGAACACGGCCTGCCCTTTGGCGAGGCGGTTGTTATAGCTTTTCAGGGCTTCCATGCCGGCGCGGTACTGGGTGGGGCTTGAGGTGGTGGGCAGCCACGAGGTGCTGAAATCAAACATCCAGACGGTGGGGGAATAGTTCAGCAGGCCGTTGGCTTTCTGCAGGTCGGGGTCGGCCTGCGAGGAACCGCGGGTGCGGCCGATCTGGTCATACATCTCGATGCTGAAGCGCGAGAGGCTGGACATGATGCCGCGCTGGAAGGCGGGCATACGGGTGAGGGCTGCGCCGGGGAAGAAGAAGGGGTCGGAGGCAACCCAGCGGTGCTGGTTGGTTTCGCGGTCGATGAGGGCGATGGCCATGGCCACGGCATGGCTGCCGCCTTCGACATTATAGCTATCGGCGCTGAAATTTTCCGAGTCGTCGATATGGTGCACCACGACCATGCCCACGGGGTAGTAAACCAGCGCGATGAAAAGCAAAATTGCGGCGATGCCCATAGCGGCAAAGCGGGGGAGGGATTTGAGTTTTTCGATGAGGGCTTTCATGGAGGCTGTTGTAGCAGGTGTTGGCACCTGCCGCAATCTTACTCTCACAGGCAAACCAAGGCAAAAAAAAGGGGATGCGGCGAAGCATCCCCTTTTTGATTTAACGGTTCGTCGCTTAGGCGCTCATGGCGGCGACTTCGGCTGCGAAATCGGTGCTGGCTTTTTCGATGCCTTCGCCGAGGCGGTAGCTTACGAAGCCGGTGATTTTCACCGGTGCGCCCACGGTTTTAGCGGCTTCGGCAACGGCGGCGCTGATCTTGGTCTTGCCGTCGATGACAAAAAGCTGCTCCAGCAATACGACTTCCTCATAGTATTTGCGGACGCGGCCTTCGACCATTTTTTCGATCACGTCTGCGGGCTTGCCGGAGGCAGTTGCCTGATCGCGGTATACGGCGCGTTCGCGGTCGAGCTTGGCGCTGTCCACGTCGGCGGTGCTCAGGGCTTCGGGACGGGCGGCGGCGATGTGCATGGCCACCTGCTTGCCGAAGGTTTCGGCGGCGGCTTTGTCACCGTCAGTTTCGATGCCGACGAGGATGGCGATTTTGCCCATGCCGGGGGCCACGGCGTTGTGGATGTAAGTGGCGACGACGCCTTTGCTTACTTCCAGCACGGCGGTGCGGCGGAGGTTGATGTTTTCGCCAATCACGCCCACGGCGTTTGCCACTTCATCGGCAACCGAACGGCCGGTACCGGGGAAGTCGGTAGCGCGCAGTTTTTCAACATCGCCACCGGTGGTGAGGGCGAGTTCGACAATCTGCTTGGCAAGTTTCTGGAACTGCTCGTTGCGCGACACGAAGTCGGTTTCGGAGTTCAGCTCGATAACGGCGGCCTTGGTGCCTGCGGCCTGCGCTGCGACAACGCCTTCGGCGGCCACGCGGCCAGATTTCTTGGCGGCGGCGGAAAGGCCTTTTTTGCGCAGCCAGTCGATGGCGGCTTCCATGTCACCGTTGTTTTCTGTGAGGGCTTTGCGGCAGTCGAGCATACCCGCGCCGGTGGTTTCGCGTAAAATTTTTATCATGTCTGCGGAAATCGCGGTCATACGTTCCTCTTTATCTATAGGTTTTTGGTGTGTCCGGCATGAACACACGCTGCCTAGCTCACATAAATAGTGAGCCGGGCAGGGTGTTTCAATAGCCGATTATTCTTCCGATTTCTTGGTTTTGCCGGGGGCTTTCTTCACCTGCACGGTGGGGGCCTTTTTCGGCGCTGCGGCACCGGGTTTGCCTCCACGGCCACGGGGAGCAGACTTCTTTTCGCCTTCTTCCTTGCCTTCGGTTGCGAGGTCGTCGCCTTCGAGAGCCAGCACTTCGCCCGCGTCTTCACGCGCGCCGAGGTCTACGCCGGATTTCACCATGCTCTGCTGGATACCGCCGAGCACCGCATCGGAGACGAGGCGGCAATAGAGGTTGATGGCGCGGGTGGAATCGTCGTTGCCCGGGATGGGGAAGGTGATGCCTTCAACGGAGCAGTTAGAATCCACGATGGCGGCGATGGGGATGCCTAGTTTCTGTGCTTCCTTCACCGCGAGATCTTCCTTGTTGGTGTCGATGATGAAGATCAGGTCGGGGCGGCCGCCCATGTCTTTGATACCGCCGAGGGAGGCTTCCAGCTTATCGCGCTGGCGGCTCATGCTCAGGAGTTCTTTCTTGGTGAAGCCCACGTTTGGCTGGTTCAGGTGCTCGTCCAGCTTGCGCAGGGTTTTGATGGAGACCTGGATGGTGTTCCAGTTGGTGAGCAGGCCACCGAGCCAGCGCTGGTTAATATAATACTGGCCGCAGCGTTTTGCTGCTTCGGCGATGGGCTCAGCGGCCTGGCGCTTGGTGCCTACGAAAAGGATGCGGCCGTTCTGGGCCACCACGTCGCGCACGGCGGCGAGGGCCTGGTGCAGCATGGGTACGGTCT
The DNA here is from genome assembly GCA_025360345.1 of Alphaproteobacteria bacterium. Taxonomy (GTDB): domain Bacteria; phylum Pseudomonadota; class Alphaproteobacteria; order Rickettsiales; family SXRF01; genus JANYBV01. The sequence goes on from JANYCJ010000132.1 coordinate 14,813, forward strand.
TGCCGAGGTCGATGATGTGGATGTCGTTGCGCACGCCGTAAATATACGGGGCCATGCGGGGATTCCAGCGCTTGGTTTTGTGGCCGAAGTGAACGCCAGCTTCGATGAGCTCGCGCATGTTGAATGCGGGTAATGCCATTTTCGTTTTCCTTTTTCCGGTTTATCCTTGGCAACACCGAGTGACCCCGAAGAGCACCGGATGGCTTGGGCAGCTCCGCTACCTTTGCCGTGATGTTGCCTGTGAAATACGTTTTGTTTGACCAATAACGCCCCCTTCCACCATGGAACGGGATGTGCTTTCTACACAGAAACGGCGCGGGTTTCAAGTGGTTTTTGGGGCGGTTTATGCAAGGGTGTTTCGCTGCCATGAAGGGCAGGGGCGCGGATGGGGCAAAACGGGGTGGTTTTCAGGTGGTTGATTTTTGCTAATGTTTTGGGCGTTTTTTGTGCGCTGCAGAAGATATAAAACAATAGGTTAAGCTTTGTGGCGGTTTTTTATGTCCCGGATATCGTTTCAGCAGCGAAATCTTCAAGGGTATGTCACAAAACTTTCACAGAATATCTTTGTATTATCATGCTATATGTCAGATAATAGTTAATAAAAAAATAATTGTGCAACAGGGATCCCCATCAGGGCCAGGGAAGGCATGGAAAAGCCAAAGCAACCCGAGCAAGGCAAAGAGGCGCAAGACGTGGCGGAAGCCGCGCGCGATATATCGCGCGCTGCGGCGGGCGTTGCGCACGCGGCTGCGCCCGTGCAGGGTGCGCCCGCGAAGAATGGGCCCGAGCTGGGCGCGTATGGCCCGCAGGCCGCACCGCAGATTGACCTGACGCGGCAGGCATGGGAAGCGACGAACAACCGCGCCGCTGCATGGAGCGAAGATCCGAAAAGCCGACTGGCGATACGCATGTTCTCACGCGGGTTGCTTGGCGCCGCGTTTTTCACGACGGGCGGGCTGCTTACGAAAAAATGGATGACGCATGAAAATGCGTATGACCCGCTGAAGTCATTTGCGCAGCAGAAAAACCCGCTGCAGTTTATTGCCAAGCTGATTGATACCGGCGTGGGCGCGCCGATTGAAGCGGCGGTGACCAAAGTGGCGGGCAAGGAAGCGGGGCTTGCTTCGGTGCGTTTCCGCGAGTCGCGGTATCTGTCCTTTGGCAAGGAGAAGCGCGGCCGCAGCCTTGGCGATGAGGTGGTGAACATCACCTTCGACTTCTTCAGCGCCAGTGTGGGCGACGCGCTTGGCCGCGACATGGCCGCGTGGGTAGACCCGAACGCGAAAAAAGCGTGGCAGGACGATAAGGGGAATTTCAGCCTGCCGACAGCGCTGCAAAACGTGGTCAGCTCCGCTGTGCGCTATGTGACCTATAATGGCGGCGAAGACTGGGCCGTGGCCATTCCCTATGCGTATTTCATGAAGGGGCAGCGCAAGCTTATCAACAGCCAGAGCCCGGGCTTCCAGTATGATTTCGACCGCCAGCTCAATGGCGGCAGCTTCAAGCTGCATGACAACAAGATCGTGGGCAACTTCAACAAGGAAGGCGCGCTGGATTTGCAGACGCGCTTCACGGTGTATAACATCGGCACGCTGATGTACCGCGAAGCCTACGACCATGTGGGCAACCTGCTTAACGGCAAAGCCACCCCGCTTTACGGCTCTGGCGAGCCGGGCAAGGACGATCATAAGGGGGTGCTGGACAAAGCAGGCGACCTGGTGAAATGGGCGGCGCGAAGCGCCATCAAGGGTACGATCATCATGACGCCCGCGGTGCCGCTGTTCTGGGCGACCCGCACACCGCAGACCAAGCATCGCGGCCTGCTCATCGACCCGGAAAAGGGACTGCTGGGGCGGCCGCCGGACGGGCAGGCGTTCAAGGGCGATTCCATCCATGTGAACACGCCGGATATTCCTTCGTCTTCCACCTATGTGGATTACTGGCAGTACCAGCATAAGCCGGGGCAGCCGGTGAATACACATTTTTCCATTACGCCGGGCACGGAAATTGGCCGGATTGATCCTACGCTGGTGCATAATGTGGGTGCTGCGGGCAATACGTTCGATGCCCATGCAAAAACCTTCGGCGCGTTCGACGCTACGCTCAACTCGCTGGGCAAGGCCAACTACGATTTGGCACATATCGCAACCGGGCCTGCCACATGGATTGATAACCATGCGCCGGGGGTGACGCGCAGCTTTAAGGAAATGCTCGGCATTAAAGACCATAGCGGGGGGCGCTTCGTGCGGCCGATGGTGTATGCTTCCGCGTCTTACACGCCGTATATGTATGCGAAAGCGGAGTTCGCCAACCTGTGGGATAACGGCAAGATGGATCTTGCCGCCGAGCGCATGGTGGATGGTGCGAGCAAGCTTAGCTGGGGTGAATTCAAGAAAGGCGCGAACGAAGTTTACCGGGCGGTGCTGCACCAGCCCTTCGCCGATCCGAAGCGTGAGGCGGAAGCGCAGCGGCGCACCCTGACGGACACTTCGGCGCCGGACGTGTTCACGGAAACACAGGCTGAGCAGGAGCTGAAAAAACATCCTGCGAAGCACGAGGCAGCGCCTTCGAACTGGCGCGACCGGGTGATAAGCGCACCCAAGGAAACGCTGGACCCCGAATCATTCAAGGCCAAGGGCGGCGACGGCGCATCCGCCACCGACGGTTACAGGCGCGCCAGGCCGGAACGGCAGGCCGAGCAACTGGCCGAGCGCGAGGCGATGAAGAAAGCGCTTGAAGAACTCCACCCGCCGACCAACGCGATCAATTAGCCTTTAGGATCCGGGCTCCCTGTAAATTTACGGTTGCCTGTCGTTTCGTTGGAAATGGTAAAGGCATGTTGCCGCTTTGCGTCTCTTCGGAGCGCAGGCAGCAACATGCCGAACCTATTATTCTTATTGGTTATGGGGTGCTGGTAATGAGTGGAACCAGTGGTTCATCCGTGTCGTCGGGATCAACCTCGCATTGTTTTAAGCAGGCCGTTCGTGCGGGTATGCATTTTTGCTGGCAGTCAAAGTCTAAAAATGCGCAATGGGGTGGGGATGCGCAGATGGTGTAGCTGGCATAACATGCTTGCTGACATGGTGTCATTAACCCAACCATCTGGGCTTCTGCGGGGCGTGCGGAAAACGCAGTCGCGGTTAGGAGCGCGACGGTGAGGAAAGTATGCAAACGCGTTGATTTCATAGCTTTAGCCCTTTCTGTAATTATTTTAAAAATATTCAGGCGCGAGAAGTAGCTTATTTTGTAAAGCTAAAGCTTCAACCTTGCCAGTATTTATAAAATAATAATCAGCCACTCCTTACGCTAAGGAATGATTGCCTTTACTCACTGGGCGCAAGCATGGTTTCCGGGCGTACCCATGCGTCGAACTGTTCGCTGGTGAGGAGGCCGAGGGCGATGCCCGCTTCCTTGAGCGAGGTATGTTCCTTGTGGGCTTTCTTGGCGATCTTGGCGGCGTTGTCGTAGCCGATATGCGGGTTGAGAGAGGTGACCAGCATGAGGGACTCGTTCTTGAGCTGGTTGATGCGCTCCTTGTTGGCGATGATGCCGACCACGCAGTTATCGGTGAAGGAATTTGCGCCATCGGCCAGCAGGCGGATGGACTGGAGCACGTTATATATAATGACGGGTTTGAACACGTTCAGCTCGAAATGGCCATTGCTGCCGGCGATGCTGACGGTGACATGGTTGCCCATGACTTGCGCGCAGACCATGGTGAGGGCTTCGGACTGGGTGGGGTTGACCTTGCCGGGCATGATGGAGGAGCCGGGCTCGTTTTCAGGGAGTGACAATTCCCCGAAGCCGCAGCGCGGGCCGGAGCCGAGCAGGCGGATGTCGTTGGCGATTTTCATGAAGGACACGGCGCAGGTGTTGAGCGCGCCAGAGACATCCACCAGCGCGTCGTGGCTGGCGAGGGCGGCGAATTTGTTGGCGGCGGTGATGAAGGGCAGCTTGGTGACGCTGGCCACTTCGGCGGCGAAGGCCTCGGCGAAGCCTTTCTTGGCGTTAAGGCCGGTGCCGACGGCGGTGCCGCCCTGCGCCAGTTCAAACAGTTCGCAGAGCACGCCGCGCTCGCCCATGCGCATGGCGTTGTCGCGCACCATGTGGGTGTAGCCGGAGAATTCCTGGCCGAGGGTGAGGGGGGTGGCATCCTGCAGGTGGGTGCGGCCGATCTTGATGATGCCCTTGAATTCTTCGGCCTTGTCGTTGAGCGCGTTGCCGAGTTTTTGCAGCGCGGGCAGCAGGCTGTGCTTGATCTCCATGGCAGCGGCGATGTGCATGGCGGTGGGGTAGGAGTCATTGCTGCTCTGGCCCATGTTCACGTGATCGTTGGGGTGCACGGGTTTTTTGCTGCCCATCACGCCGCCCATCATTTCAATGGCGCGGTTGGAGATGACTTCATTAGCGTTCATGTTGGTCTGGGTGCCGGAGCCGGTTTGCCAGACCACGAGGGGGAAATGGTCGTCGAGCTTGCCTTCCATCACTTCGGTGGCGGCCTTGACGATGAATTCGCCCAAGGTTTTATCGAGCACGCCGAGCTGCATATTTACAATGGCGGCGGAGCGCTTCAGCGTGCCCAGCGCGTGGATGAGCGGACGGGGCATGGTTTCGCCGCCAATTTTGAAATTCTGAAGGCTGCGCTGGGTCTGCGCGCCCCAGTAGCGGTCTGCGGCGACTTCGATATTGCCGAAGCTGTCGGACTCGGTGCGGGTGGCGAGGGGGGCGGTTTTGGTGCTGGTGCTGGCCATAAAAATTCCTTTTTAGCAATGGGCGGATGCTTGCTTATAATCAGCTTTAAGCTGGCTGCAAAGGGTAAAGTGATTAGCCCCGGGGGGGTGACAACAGGTTCACATGGCCCATTTTGCGGCCCGGGCGGGCTTCGGTTTTGCCGTAGAGGTGGAGCTTGGCGTTTGGCAGGCCTGCGTATTTTTGCCAGTCGTGGATGTCGTCGCCGATGAGGTTCAGCATTTTTGCGTCGCAGAGGCGGGCGGGGGAGCCGAGCGGCAGGCCGCAGACGGCGCGGATGGTTTGCGTGAACTGGCTGGTGACGCAGGCATCCATGGTCCAGTGGCCGGAATTATGCGGGCGGGGGGCGAGTTCGTTCACTAAAATATCGCCCGAGGGAGTGACGAACATTTCGATAGCGAGGAGGCCGGTTAAGTTCAGGCCCGTGGCGATGCCGTGGGCAATGGCCTCGGCGCGGTCGCGCAGGTCCTGCGCAATCGGGGCGGGGGCGATGGTTTCGGAGAGGATGTGGTGTTTGTGGATGTTCTGCACCGGGCAGTAGCTCTGTATATTCCCGTTTTCGTCGCGTGCGACCAGCACGGAGATTTCCATGGTGAAAGCAACGAAGCCCTCCAGAATGGCATCGGTGGTTTTGAGGCTGGCCCATGCGGGTTCGAGTTCGGCCTCGGTTTTAATCATCGCCTGTCCCTTGCCGTCGTAGCCCATGCGGCAGGTTTTGAGCACGGCGGGCAGGCCCAGCTGGGCGGCGGCTTTTTTCAAGTCTTCCAGCGAGGTGACGGGGGCGAAGGGGGCGGTTTTGACGCCGAAGCCGTTAATGGCTTTTTTTTCGCTGATGCGGTGCTGAGCGATGCTCAGCACATCCGGGGAGGGATAGACGGGCACATATTTATTAAGCTCGATAACCGGGGCGAGGGGGATGTTTTCAAATTCATAGGTCACCACATCGACCGAGGCGGCGAAAATCTTGAGGGAGTGGTAGTCTTCATAGGCGGCCAGCGTGGTGTGGGCGGCGACTTCGCTTGCCGGGCAGTTGTTTTCCGGGCAGAAGATATGGACATGGTAGCCCATTTCGGCGGCGGCCATTGCCATCATGCGGCCAAGCTGGCCACCGCCTAAAATGCCAATGGTTGCGCCGGGGGCGAGGACGGTCATGCGGCTATTTTCCCGGGGTCAGGGCGACGGAGTCTGTCTGCGCCTTGCGCCAGGCCGCGAGGCGGCTGGCGAGGGCGGGGTCGCTTAAGGCGAGGATGGAGGCGGCGAGAAGCCCTGCGTTAATAGCGCCGGCCTTGCCGATGGCCAGCGTGCCCACGGGGATGCCGCCGGGCATCTGCACGATGGAGAGCAGGCTGTCCATGCCTTTGAGGGCGTGGCTTTCCACGGGTACGCCGAGCACGGGCAGGGCGGTCATGCTGGCGGCCATGCCGGGGAGGTGGGCCGCGCCGCCTGCACCGGCGATGATGACTTTCACGCCCTTATCCTGCGCGGTGGTGGCGAAATCATAAAGCCGCTGGGGTGTGCGGTGGGCGGAGATGACATGGGTGGCGTGGGGCACTTGCAGCGCATCGAGCGTGCTTGCGGCATGTTGCATGGTGTCCCAGTCGGAGGTACTGCCCATAATAATGGCTACGGGCGCGGTTTGCGTCATATCAGGTCCTTCCCCTTTTTAAGAGGTGGGAACGTACACCAATGGCCCGAAAAGTCAAAAATAATTGGCTTATCGGCGGTTATGCTGCCATGCCGCCGGATTTGCCACGCCCTGTGGGTTTGGGGTCGTTGCCACCGGGGGTGGGGGTGAAATCCTTCAGGGCGAGGCGCATGGCTTCCAACTCGGCGGCGGAGGGCGTGGCTTCTGACCTTGCAGGCGCGGGAGGCGCACCTGCGGAGGTGGCAAGGCGCAGGGCTTCGAGCTCGGGGATGGTGAGGCCCGTCATGGGATCTATGGGTTCCACGGGCGCGTTGGCGGGGGCATTGGCGGCCACTACCGTACCCCGGTCCTGCTCCACGGCGCTCAGGAAGTTCGGGCCGTAGTGGGTTTTGATTTCTTCCTGCATTTTTTTTATGTTCTCAATGAGGGTATCGAGCTCATAGGCTTCGGAGAACATGCTGATGGCGGTGAGGCGCTTGCCGTCACGCGTGGTGGCGGCATTTTGCCGTGCGTTGGCGGCGGCGGGGTCGTTTACCCAGATAAGGTTGCCGATGGTGTGCTTTTCCACGAGGGTATCAATTTCGGTGGCGGAGGTGACGTCACGCGCCTTGGCCGCGGCATCATTGGGTTCCTTGTCGTGCTTGTGCAGCAGTTCCTTGAGGAACTGGTTGCGGCTCAGCGCACGGCGGCGGGCGACGATGTAGTCGGCCTTCTTGTCGGTGATTTCAGGCTGGGCGAGGTCGAAAGCGTCTTCGATGGCCTTGACGACTTTGGGGTTCTTTATATTAATGTCGGTCATGTCGAGCTTGATCTTGCCTGCGACGGTCTTGGTTTTGAAGCGGGCGATGTCATCCAGGAAATTGCGCAAGGGCTGCTGCAGGTTCACAAAGCTGTTGTCCACCAGCCCGGCATCATGCAGGAAAGCGTTGCCCTGCTTATTAAGATGGGATTTCTGGTTCTGGAACTGCACCTGGATGCCTTCCATGACGGAATCGCCCATGCGCTTGGAGTCCTTGGCGCCGAGGAGCTTGTGCTTCTCGCTGCCGCCGGTATAATATTCCATCGCCATTTCGAACATTTTTTCGTACGGGATGAACTGGCCCGAAGGGGCTTCACGCGAGGCGAGGTGGGTGAAGCCACCCGCGACGATGCGCTCATTGGGTTCGTGCCCCATGACGAGGCGCTTTTTCGCCTGGTCGGTGGTCAGGTCGAGGTAGAAGCTGCGTAGCGCCGTGGTCTGGAAGGCGGCCACATTATTAAGGCCATTGAAGCCGGGGTCGCCCTTGCCGATAATGACGGGGGTGGTGAAGCGGCGCACGGGCGGCACGCCCAGGCTTCCCACAATAAATTCATCCGCGGCACGGGCGGTGGAGACGCGGGTGGTCATCTTCGCGGTGTTGTCGCTCAGCAATTTAATCTTCATGGCTTCGAAGAGCTTTTTGTTGGCGGCTTCTTCAAGGAACTCCTTGTTCAGGTCTTTCAGGTCGTCGCCTACGGGCATCTTGTCGTTATGGGCGGCCTTATAGGCGTCTACCAGCTTGGTGTAGTTGACCTGCAGGGTTTTGAGGGTGGGGTCCTGCGAGGCCGCGAATTTTTTGGCGTAGAGGCCCTTTTCCTTATCGAGCAGGGCGGCGTCGAGGCGCATCTTCAGCACTTCATCCAGTTTCAGGTCTATCACCTTATTGGGAATGGCCGGGTCTTCAATCTTGAAGGGATTGGTTTCGGCGAAGAGGAATTTGTAATAGCGGTCATTGTCAATGCCGCCCAGAGAGGTGGCGATGAGGGATTTCAAATCTTCTGCCGGTTTGCCGATCCCGGTTGTTACTGGCACTGCATCACCCATATTGGTTCCCCTGACTAGTCTATAGAATTAGAATTTTCTCATAATTGTGTTAATTTGAAGTAACTAACATATCTGTGTTTTTTTGGCAACTTAATAAAATATTAACTATTTTGGTGTAATAAAAGCGTGGAACTGGGCTTTATTGACCTTTTACAACCGCTAAAATAGTGATATAACGTATGAATCAGGCACTCAAGAAGACTCCTAAGGATGGCATCCGCGAGTGGCTGATTCGTTTTGCGGAAACCAGTGAAAATGACAATGCTATGAAAAACCAAGCGGTTGAAGAGTTGCCCAAGGCTGAAGCCTCTTCCCGCCAGCACCGCACGTCCGAGCGCTTGCAGATGCTGGGTATTCCTGAAAATGAAATGACCCCTTCGGTGAGCCTCGCGGTTTCGGCGCTGCTGGAAAAGCTGGATGATGTAAATAGAGAGCTCTCACGCACCAAGGATGCGCTTTCTGAAATTGAACGGCTGGTGGATGTGGATTGCCTTGCGCCGATCCCGAACCGCCGCGCTTTCATGCGCCGCCTGTCATGGGCCATCACCATGCATGAGCGCTATGCCCATCCTTCCACCATTTTATATTTCGATATCAACGAATTCAAACAGATTAACGACCAGTATGGCCACGCCGCGGGCGATCTTGCCATCCGCCATATCTCGCAG
>JANYCJ010000137.1 GCA_025360345.1 Alphaproteobacteria bacterium
CGGACACGTATTGAAGCACTGTCCGGGAGCCAGCGGCGTGGGCGATCTGCTCGCCGGTGCGAATGGCCTGTTGCTTGCGGGCTTCTGCCTTACCGGCTTCGTTTTTAGTATCCAGCTCCGCCGTAGCACCTTGATTCTGACGGATTGCGGCCAATAATTCGCCTTTGGCGCGAATATAGGATTGGGGGTTTTGCGGAGAAGGCACCGCCAGTGCAGGGTCTTCCGCATTAAGCGCGGCCAGCAATTTTTTAAATTCGGCATTCCCAGCTATGGTATCCGTGCTTACTTCATCGTCGCGGTCCCATGGCAAGCGGGCAGCGACACAGGCACGCACCGTCCTGAACCCTGCGGCGCGGGCAATGCGCTGGCCTTCGGCGACCGTTTGGCGGCTGCTGAAGGGGCGCTCTGCAATGCTTGCCTGCTGCGCGGCATTGATCGCATTATATATGGGGTTGCCGGGGGTTATGAAAACGAACTGGGCGGTGACAGTGAAAGCATCGGGGGTATTTTTAAGGGTTTCCAGCTGTGCTTCGTTGAAGGAGGTATGCTTTACAAACAAATTGTTATTGCCGTCGCGCTGCCAGGCGAGCGTGGTGAGTTTTTCGTTCATGCGCTCAAGCGCGCGGGCGGTTTGGGCGGCTTTCTGAGAGGCGGCGGCCTGTGCCTCGGCCTGCTGCGCCGCGGCGGCCTGCCTGACTTGCAGGGCCAGGGTGCTATTGTAAACGGGGGTAAAACCGACGCTGGCGGGGCGTGCGTCGCGCTGCCATAGCGTGAGGGTGGACGTGCGGCCTTGCCAGCTGTTTCCGCGCCCGGAGAAGCCCGACTGCTCCAGCGTATGCTTCATAGCGGCATCGGCGGTGGTGGAGAATATGGGGCCGGGATATTCCTCAGCGAGAGCATTTACGATTTTTTCGGACAGGGAGTGGCCGCGATGGGCGGGAGCTACAGCGATATAGCCGAGTTCGGCGACATCGGCGGGGAAGGTAAAGCCACTGCGCTGCGCAATTTTTCCTTCATAGTCGGGGCGCGACCGCTTGATGGCGCCGATGCCGACCACTTCATTTCCCTTATAGACCACGGCCACGCGCCGAGCCTTGAGCATTTCCTGCTCGACGCTGCGCATTTCTACGGTGGATTCAGCGGCGAGGAGCCGCAAAGCCTGCGGAAGCGCGTCTACCACTGCGCCGGGCTCACAGACCCTTATGCTATACCCTTCCCCGATGTCGTTTGTTGCTGCCTGAACGGGTGCAGCGGCGGGCGCGGAAGCCACCACATGCACGTAAGTATCTGCCACGAGGAATGTATCGGTTGCGCCCTGCATGGCCTCCAGTTGTTTGGGGGTAAAGGCGGAGCGCTCCGCGAAATACTGGTTGCGGGCGTTTTGCTTCCATGCGGGATGGACGGCGATATCCTGGCAGGTGCGGGCCAGAGCGGCCTGTGTTTCCTGCTTTTGCGCGGCGGCGGCCCTTTGTTCGGCGCGCGCTGCGGACGCCATGCGCCGGGATGCCGCTTCGGCGATCATTGCATGAGCGGGCGCCTCTGCCGGCACGAAAATATAGCCAGAGGAAATGACTGCGCCTGCATTTTTCAGCCTTCCCTGTTCGGGCTCCAGAAGCTCGGCACGGGGGATGCGATAGCCGTCGCTATTCCTGATCCATTTGGGATTGCGCGCCGATTCGGCCAGCAACGCATTGGCGGCAACTCTGGCAAGGCCGCTCTCATTAATCATTGTGTCGAGGCGAGAGCCTTCGTTTACCACGAGGCGGCCATCTTCCTGCAGCATCACGTTATTGCCTTCTGCAAGCAGGGTATCGCGTATATCGTCTGGCAGGCTGGAGGCGCGGACATGCCAGCTATGGGTGCGCTGGTCGCGCTGCCAGTTCACTTCGCTGGCGGCGCGGGGCAGCATGGTATCAATATTACCGGCCAGAATGCGCTGGCGGTTCTGGACACTTTCAGACACCACGCGGTCCAGCGTGCTGTTTGGCTCGATGAAGGCGAAGGTGCTGGCAACGATCACGTCGCCGTTGACCCGCCGCATGGTCTGCACCTGTTGCGGCGTGAATTCTGTCAGGTTGCGGAAATAGCGGCCCTGAGCGTCGCGGTGCCAGTCGGGGAGGCCCGCCAGTTCCTGATAAACATCACTTAAGGTGGCGGGATTGATGCGCCCATCCTGGGCGGCCTGATCCTGCGCGGCGCGTTCTTCGCTGCGCCACTGGGCCATGGCCTCGCCCAGCGCCTGATGCAGGGTTGTGCCGGAGGTGACAAAGACATAGCTTGGCGTGCGCAGCAGCCCCGGATTTTCGATAACGCCCAGCGGTTGAAGGTTCAGGCTTCCGGCAGGAATATAATAATTGCCATCACGGTCACGGCTCCAGTCGCGGTGATTTTGCAGCTCGGCCAGAATACTGGCTTGGGAGGCCGTTCTTGCCTGCGGCTGTGGTTCGAGCGGGGCTTGCGGCACTGTGACCGGGCGGGGGGCGGGTGCATCGGCACCGATCATTTTTTCGGCGTGGTGCTGCAATTGTGTCGCTGCGCCGTTATATTGTATGGCCGCCCAGGATTCATAGGACTCGCGGCGACTCAGGAAGCGCTCAAATTCCGTACGCAGCCACGGGGCGCTCAGGGATTTGGAGCGGATTTCCAGGTAGCCGGCGGTTTTTGCCGCATCCAGTATGAGGCAAGGTTGCTCGCCCGCGGCCAGATCAGCGCGCTTGCCGGGGGTGTAGTTCCCGCTAGGGTCAATGGCGCCGTGAAAGGTTGTGGTTTGGGTGCTTAGTGTTTCCAAAAGATAGGGGCCGAGTTCGCGCTTTACGAATTTTTCGCGCTCGGCTTCATCGCGGAAGCTCAGGACCATGTTGTTTTTTTGCTTATCCCCGGATATCCGAACGAATTTCAGGGCCAATTGCTGTTTCTGCGCGTGGAGGACGCGGTTGATGGTGTCCCATGAGGTGGTGGTGCGCAAGGCGGCGAGGGCGTATTCGTCTGGGGCTTCGCGGTTTACGGGCGAGACGAAGGCATCGTCGGGGTTGAGAAGCATCTGTCCGGCGAGGCGGTTAAACGTGCTGCGCCCGATCAGCCGCGGGAGGTCCTGCGCCAGAAGCAGGCGCTGGTTCAGGTAGGCGTGAACCGAGGCCTGCTCTATCTCGCCCTGCACCAGCCGGGTGCCGCCGCCAAGGGGAATGCTGCGCGGTGCCGGGCTGGCACTGCCCGTGGCGGGCGCCCAAAACGGCTGTCCGGGCGCGGGCTGGCTGAAGGGTGAGACATAAGTGATGCCTTTGCTGCGTTCGGTGGCAAGCACGACGGAGGCGACATTGGCCATCATCACCAGATCGGGGTGCGCGTCCATGCCGCCATGGCGGACTTCGTAGCGTTTTGAGCCGTTTTCACCGACGATGCGGACGGCGTATTGCCCCTTTTCGGCCCTAGCTTCGAGCAATTTTGAAGCATAATCGCTGTGGGAGGCCCCGAAATTGCGGGTGAGGGCATTATCCGAGGGAAGGAAAAAGACCTGCGTTTCATCCAGCACCCGGATCAGACCCTGCTCTACATCGCGGGCAAATTCGTTGAGATTTCCATATTGGTCTACCAGCAGGTTTGCGCTGGCGGGCGGGGTTACGGTGACACGGCCATCGGCTATACTGGTATTGGCATTTATGTACTGGCTGATATCCTGATTATAGATACCCATATGCACATGAAAGCCGTTGCCATAGGCTGAGGGGGTAATTTTAGGCCGGAGATTGACAACCAGTCCCTGCTCCTGCGCCACCTGCTTAAAAATTTTCTTCAGCTTAACGGCCCATTCGCCGGCGACTACGGGGTCGGTGGTGCGCTGGGCCATTTCATACTGGCCGATGCCCGCGTCAGAGGTTTGCGAGACCAGCTTGATCCCCTGCTGCTCCGCCAGCTGCGCTACGCGGCGCTGGAAATTTTCAATGTCGGGGCCGGTGCGCTCGACCTTCTGGCCGTTTTTAAAGAGGTAATATTCCAGTTCGGGGCCGAAATAGAGATATACACCCTGCTCACGCAGCCAGGACACCATATGGCGGGTCACTGCCTGATTCTGACGTGTGGCTTCTTCGGACATGGCTGTTACATGGCTTTTGCACTCACTCAGGCCATTATATCTAAATAGAGCGCAGGCAATGTTAAGGTATTGTTAACCTCGTTTTCATATTTAAGTCAGCACAGTCATTTTTCCATTTAATTATATCAACAACTTATCTACACGCTTGATTTCAGGCCTGCTCAGCGCAGTGGTTATTATTACAGGTAGGGTTACTATTAGCCCGGTCAGCCCTTAGTGAAGGGGCGGGCCCGTATTGGCAACGGGACGTGTATATTCCCTTCTAAATATTGCCGCTTAGATGTGCGCGGAGGCCAGCACGGCGCGAAGGGGGGCCAATTCGGCGGCCACGGGCTGCCATGCGTTGAGCGAATCCGCGTAAAGAGGCCTGCGAACCTGGCTGGCGCTAGCGGTGGCCACGGTGCGGCGGGTGCGGTAGAATTTCATGCATTGCTCTTCCCATGGGAGCTGGCAATAGGACAGCAGGCCGCCGATGACAGTTTCAGGATTTTCCACAAGGTTTTCATAGCTCACATCCAGGATGCGCCCGGGCAGCACATGGTGCCAGTGCCGCATGGTCTGCTGATAGCGGCGGTAATAGCGGCCCAGGGTGACCTGATTATAGCAATAGGGCACGCTTCCTACAAAAAGCTGGCGGAACAAAGACCAGCAATTATCCATGGGGTCGCGCACACAGTGGATGATCGGGGCATGGGGAAAAAGGATGTGAATGAGGCCAATAAGGAAAAAATTGTTCGGCGTTTTATCAACGACGATGCGACGGCCATTGCTACAAAACGAGCTGAGATGGTTCAGGTAATACCCGGCCATCTGGTGCACCGCGTCAGCGGTGAGGCCGCTTACCCCTTGGGGAAAAGGCTGCTGTATCATTTGCGGTACAAGGGTTGATGCCACGGTGGACATGATATCTGCTTCACCCGCGCCGAACACGGAGGGGTGGGAAGCGAGGATTTGTTCAACCAGCGTTGTGCCGGAACGCGGCATTCCCAGGATAAAGACGGGCGATATTTCATAACGCTGCGTGTTGAGCAGCTTGTCGAACAGGGCCCCGTCAAATACCCTCTCGATTTCGGACAGGGTGGCGAAATGGCGCTTTTCATCGTAATGGGAAAGGGTGAGCTGGAGGTCGTTGCCTTCTTCGAAATATCGGAAGGCCTTCGGGATCTCGCGCTGAAATTCATATAATTTTGCCAGCGCGAAACAGGCGTAGACTCGGTCGGCTCCCTTGCAGGCTTCGGAGCTATAGATGGTATGGAGATGGTCTATGATGGTTTGATCCGGGGATTCGATCAGCAGGTAATTGAAGATGAGCCGGACATTATATGGGTCGCTTAACAACGATTTCCTGTAATATTTGAGCGCCTCGGGGAATGCGCCCTCGACCATGCAGCAAATACCCAGCCCCTGAAGGCTCGCCGCGTTGCCGGGGGATTTTTTGAGGGCCAGCGTATAAGCTTTTCGGGCCAGATGAAACCGGCGCAACTCAAACAAGGTGTTGGCCAGGGAGTTAAGCAATAAGGGCTGGCCGGCATACTGGCGAATCAGACCTTCCAAAACAGCTACGGGGTTTTCCGCCAGGTTTCCGAGAATACAATTCTGTATCAACTCACGGGAAACCCGGCCTGCTGGGGCAACAGAAAAGGTAGCGGATGCGACGAACTGTGACAAAGTTTTATCAACCATACTGATAGCAGCCATGCATTCTTTACCGGAGGCTTCGCCACGCGATGCAAGATTTATTGTGCCATTCCAGTACGGCATTGCGGAGATATTGTGAATGACTTCACTAATTTATGAGCGAAATTTAATTCTATTCGCAGATGAATATCATTAAGAATACGGGAGTTTTTACTTTTCCCGCCTTTGGCTCAAGCGCCATTGGTTTTAGCAGGCACCATAACCTGCGCACCCTTTCGCGGGCACACGGCTATATGCGCAGCGGCGAAAAACCGGAACGTACGAGTTTCTGCATCAGGGTGGGCTAATAAATCGGGATTACAGCGCTCCAGCGGCCATTGTTTCTGGCATCATCCAGCGGGCTTTCGATGTCGCACGGGGCAACCCAGTGTTTCAGGTCGTAGCGGAAGATCACGATGTCGCCAATATCCTGCGCGGCGCTGGTGTCGATAATGCTGCCATCGGGCGCCTCGAAGCCGGCGCCTCCTTCGCGGTAGTCGCGGCCTTGTTTAGAGAAACCGAGGATCAGCCCCAGTTTTTGCGGCTCCAGCAGGTGATGGTGGCTGGCGAACATGCCGCCCCCGGCGGGGTATTGGAAAATCTGGGGGCGGAACTGCTTGCCACTGGCATGGGTACCGCTTAAGGGGAGCTGCTGGGCAGTGAGGCTGTTGTAAAACCCGGTGAGGGTATGAAACAGGCCGTGCACGCCCGGTTTTATGGGCGCGGGAATGTCTTCGGGCGCGTTGAACACATAGGCGTGGAAGTAATGCAGGGTTTTCTGGTAGGCGGAGACGCCTTTTTCTATGGAGTGGTAATTCTGGCGGGCGGTCTGGCCTTCGTAGCTGATTTTTACTTCGGGTATGAGCCGGTAATAGTCGAAGACCTGCTGGCGGAGCGTGTCGATCGCAGCGGGGTGGATGCCGCCTTTGATGCAATAGACCGTGCCGTTTTCCAGCACGTCCTGCCCGATGGTTTTATCCGCGCTGCCGAGGGTGAGGGTTTCGCCTATGCCGGTGGGGGTGGTTTGGATGATTTTAAGCATGGGCGTTTCCTTCAGACCCTGACAAGGTATGTGGCCTGTTCAACTGCGCGCGCGCCAAATTCTTCTTTCTGGCTGATGAGGCCTTCGTTCAGGAACTGGCCGCCGCGCTCGTTTGAGGTGCCGAAATCGAAATAGCGCTTCTGGGCATAAATGCGGTGGAGGAGTTCGTCAAAGACGGCGTCTAGCGCGCCACCAAGCCGGCCTTCGGGTGTGCTGGCGATGTATTGGACATGGGCCACTTGCGCGGATTCGAAGATAATGCAGCCTGCGAGCATGTCGGCTTCCTGAAATGCGGCGAAGAGGCGGATATTTTGCGGAAAAGCGACGGCGAGGGACTGCATTTCCTGAAGGCTATGGGTGGGTTTGGTTGCGAATTTTTCATCCAGCAGGTTTTCAAGCATGGCGAAAAATGCGGGATAGTCCGTTGTTTCTTTTACGGCGATGCCTGATTTGGCGGCCTTTCGGATGCCGCGCTGCCTGCGCCCGGCAAGGCCGGGGGCATGTGCCGTGTCGATGACGGCGGTGACGCTGGAGGCGTGGAGCGTGGCGTTATGGCGAAACAGGGCGTAGCGGTCTTCCTCGGCAGGGATGTGGTGGTAGATATGGGGGATGCATTTGTAGTGCAGCTCGGCAATGCCGCTTGCGTGAAGATGTTCCACCAGCTTGCTGAACAGGGTAAGCATGGTGGTGGTTTTCATAGCGCTATCGGTGAGCCAGCCGCCAAAGGTGAGTCCCTGATGGGTATGCAGTGTGGCGCCATCGCGGTTTGCAGGGAGCAGGGCGACGGGCGTTTGCCCACAATAGGCGATGAGGGAATGGTCCTGGAAGCGGGAAGCGTGATACTCCATAAAGTCCCGACAGAATAGGAACAAGCCGTTTTTTGAGGTGTTTACGAACTGGTCCCACATTGCTTTACCGGTAGGGGCGTAGGGTTTGAGGAGGATATCTTCGGTCATTTAATATACCCCCATGATGGCAACCCAGCGGCCATCTTGCGCGGCGGGGTCGAGGGGATGTTTCAGGTCGCACGGGGTGACCCAGTGTTTCTGGTCTACGCGGAAGATGAGCAGGTCGCCGATGTCATGGGTTCCGGCGGTGTCAATGATGGTACCGTCAGGGGATTCGAAGCCGGCGGCGCCTTCGTTAAAATCGCGCCCGCGTTTGGACAGGCCGAGGATGAGGCTCATGCGGAAGGGTTCCAGCGGATGGGTGTGGGCGGCGAACATACCCCCTCCCCTCGGATATTGCACCACCTGCAGGTGGAAGCGCCTGCCATCGTGATGCGGCCCGATGAGGGGGCGGGATGACTGGGTAAGGCCATTATATATAGTGGTGAGATTGGTGAAGAGCCCTTTGACATCGCCGTGCAGGGATTGCGGGAGGGCATCGAGATCGTCGAAGACATAGGAATGGAAGTAATGCAGGCTTTTCTGGCCGAGGGAGACACCTTTTTCGATGCCGTGGTAATTGGCTTTCCAGTTTTCGCCGCCATAGTTTTTCACGGTGTGCGGCTGGGCGGCAAAATGGCGGAAGATGCGGGTGCGCAAGCTGTCAATTTCGGTGGGTGCGAAACAGTTTTTGGCGCAATAGACCGTGCCGTTTTGCATGATATCGGCGGCGATGGTGTTTATGTCCGCAGGCAAAGTAAGGGTTGCGGTGATGGGGATGGGCGTGTTGTGGAGGGTTTTGAGCATGGGTTATGCGCTTTCGGCGTAGAGTATGCCGGTTCCGCCGTGGTCGTTGCCGTTGTAGAACAGGTAGGTTTTTCCTTGGGCAGTAAAGACGGCGCTGTAGCACATCATGTCTGAATCAGGGCCGGAGGGGGAGGGTTGCAGCTGCATGACTGCATCTTTGCGCTGCCAGCTTTTACCATCGGGGGATTCGGCGTAGCCGAGGCGGTATTTTTTGCTGTGGGTGCGGATGGAGTAATACATCTTATATATCCCATCCTCGCGGATGACATAAGGCCTGCCGAAGCCGAACTCGTCGCCTTCCGGCTCGAAGCAGGGAGCGCCCGCGCCCGGCCAGTTCAGGCCATCGGCGGAGGTGAGGTATTTCATGCTGTAATTGGGCAGCTGCTTACCGGGGCCGGGGTGCCAACTGCCGCCGGCAACATACCACATGTGCCAGGTATCCCCCTCGCGCAGGACATGGGCGGCGGTGCGGAAAAACGGCTCCCGGTCGTGCCGGTCGGTGATGGGGGTGCGCTGGTGGCGGGTAAAACTGTGGCCGCCATCGGTGCTGATGGCAAGGCCGCTCAGCATAGTGTAAGGGATTCTGGTGCCGAGCTGGAAACCGGCATAATAGAGGTAAAGCTCTTTTCCATTCTGCCAGAGGGAATGGGGCACGACACCATTGTCATCAAACATGCCGGGCTCGCCGATGTCGAGCACCGGGGTGGGGCTTACGGCGATGACCTCTTTAGGGTTTTCAGCGCGCACATCGACATAGCCGATGCGGCTTATGTTCTGGTCGGCGCGGAACGCGCAATAGATGCGGATCACATCCGGGTTTAACAGGTAGGGCGTGGGCAGGGCGGCATGGGAGCGGGCCCAGCCGGTGGCGCTGTTTGCGCAGTAGATGAGGCCTTTTTTGTTCCAGCGCATAGGCATTTACTCAGGGACATCGAAATGGGCGCGGGCATCGGCGCGATAGGCGGTGACGGGGTTGCCGCGGTACATGGCATTTGCATCCAGCGAGCGGGTGACGGCGGTGGCGATGTTCAGGAACGCATCCCTGCCGATGGTCAGGCCATCGGCCACGGTACTATTGACGCCAAGGAAGCTGTTTTGCCCAATCTGGCAGGAACCGGAGATCACGACATGGGAGGAGATGAACACATTATCGGCGATGGCGGTGTGGTGGCCCACATGGTTGCCGCTCCACAGGATGACGTTTTCGCCTAATGATACGAAGGGCTGGAGCACGTTATTTTCGAAAATAAAACAATGCCTGCCCATGGTCACATTCGGCCAGACGAAGGCGTGGCTGCTGACATAGCTTGCCAGGGTATAACCCTGCGCGTGCGCCTTGTGCATGAGGCGGGTGCGCAGGCGGTTCAGCTGGTTGAACACGATGGCCACATACACCTCATGGGACTCGGTCGGGAAATGCAGATGCGCGTCTTCCACCGGCACTACTGGCAAACCGAAAAGCGATGTTCTGGTCAGGTAGTCCCGCTCAACGGCAAAGCCGGAGACTTCGTATGCTGAATCGCGGGTAAAGCACTCATAGGCCACTTCTGCGAAGAGGCGGTCGCCATAGATGACAAGTTTTTTTGTTTTCGCCTGGCTGGGCAGCTGCATCCGGTCTTTTCCCGAGGTGGTTGGCGGGGCCTGCAACCATGGATATCGCCAGATTATCAGCCCCTTATCAATAGTGACAAAGACGGGGCCGCGAATCCAGCGTAAAATGGAGCGAAATGGGGCGGGACATAAAATTCATATCTTATTAATACATTAAATTATATAAATATAAGCAGATTTCTTGCTCTTTCAGGAAGGCCCGCCGCTTGCCACATGCCAAACTTATTGCACTTCACAGCGTGGACCACGGGGAGATGGGCACGCTGGGGGTGGCTGAACAGGGCAAGGACATTCCCTTTGCCATCCGGCGGGTTTTTTACCTGTATGGCATGAAAAAGGGCGCGGTGCGGGGCGACCATGCGCACAAGGCACAGGAGCAGTTCATTATCTGCCTGAGCGGAAGCATTTCCCTGAATACGATTGATGCCGAGCATGAGGAACATTTTACCCTGTCGCACCCAAGGCAGGGGGTTTATCTGCCTGCCATGACATGGGTGCGGGTACAGGCCGTTTCGGTTCCGGCGATCTACATGGTTGCCGCATCGGGGCTGTATGACGAAGCCGATTATATCCGCGATTACGCGGTCTTTAAAACCCTGACTGGGGGCGCGTAACCCTGTGCAGATACCGCTTAACGATTTGAAGCGCCATGTTACGCCGTTGATGGCGGAGCTGATGGGTGCGTGTGAGGCGGTGGTGGCCAGCGGGCAGTATGTGCTTGGCGCGCAGGGCGAGGCGTTTGAAGTGGCATTTGCGGCGTATTGCGGGGTGGCGCACTGCGCGGGCGTGGCCAACGGGACGGAGGCGCTGGAGCTTGCCGTGACCGCAGCTGGCTGCGGCGCGGGCGACGATATTGTGACCGTGGCCAATGCCGGGGGGTATGCCAGCGCCGCTATTTTGCACGCGGGGGCCACACCGGTGTATGCGGATATCGACCCGCTGAGTTTTGTCATGACGGCGGAGCATTTTCTTCAGGCGCGGACAGCAGCCACCAAGGCGGTGATTGTGACCCACCTTTACGGGCTGATGGCGGACATGCCTGCCATTTGCGAGGCGGCGGGGCGCTACGGCATCACGGTGATTGAAGACTGCGCGCAAGCGCACGGGGCAAGCCGGGACGGGCGCAAGGCCGGAAGCTGGGGGGCAATGGGCTGTTTCAGTTTTTATCCCACTAAAAACCTTGGCGCGCTGGGGGATGCGGGCTGCGTGGTGACGCGGGATGCACCGCTGGCGGCGCGGATCAAGAGCTTACGGCAGCATGGCTGGGGAGAAAAATATATTGTACCGCGTGAGGTGGGGCGCAATAGCCGCATGGACGAACTGCAGGCGGCGCTACTGCTGCGGATGCTGCCTTACCTCGACCGGTGGAATGAGGTGCGGCGAAATATTGCCCGGCGCTACCGGGAGGCGGGGATTACAGGCGTGCGTTTCCAGCAGGTTGGGCGGGAGGAAGGCTACGTCGCGCATTTATGCGTGGCTTTCAGCGAGCGCCGGGAGGAGATTATGGCGGGATTGCAGCGTGCCCAGATCGGTGCTGCGGTGCACTACCCGGTGGCGGATTACGCGCAGCCGGGCTTTCGCAAGCGCATGGGCGACGTTGCGCCCCTGCCGCATACTGAGCAGGCGCTGGGGGGTATCTTTAGCCTGCCGTGCTTCCCCGAAATGACGGATGACGACATTGAACAGGTGATCCGCGTTCTTCAACATCATGGACAGGCTTTATGACCCCTCCCCTGCTCTCCATTATCGTGCCGGTTTATTATAATGCGGACTCGCTCAATGAGTTATTTGAGCGGCTGACTGCGCTTGAGAGCGAGCTTGCGGCGCGGGATGCGCGGATGGAGCTGATTTTCGTGGATGACGGCTCGGGCGACGATTCGTTCAAGGTGTTGCGCGGCCTGCAGGCGCGGAGGCCGGGAACGAAGATCATCAAGCTTACGCGCAATTTCGGCGGGGTTGCCAGCAGCTGGTCGGGCTTTCCTTACGCCACGGGCGACTGCGTGGCAGTGCTGGCGGCAGATTTACAAGACCCGCCGGAGCAGATATTGCCGATGTTCGAGGCATGGAAAGAAGGGCACAAGCTAGTGTTTTCGCACCGGCGCACGCGGCACGACCCGTGGGTATCAAAGATGCTGGCGGGATTTTATTACCAATTGCTCAACAGGCTGGTGGTGAAAGATTTCCCACAGGGCGGGGCGGATATGATTTTGATGGATAAATCCTATATTCCCTATGTACTGGGGGCGCAGCGGGGCGTAAATTATTCGGTGTACCTGGTGTGGCTGGGGTTTGAGGCCAAGCTGTTTCCCTATGACCGGCAGGAGCGCAAGCACGGCAAGTCGCGTTGGTCTTTCCGTAAAAAATTCCTGTATTTCCTCGATACTATCACCGGGTTTACCGCCACGCCGCTGCGGCTGATTTCACTGGTGGGGCTGGTGGTGTCGTTTATCTGCCTTGCTTACGGGATCAAGCTGATCGCATGGTCTATGATTAACGGGGTGGAGGTTCCGGGCTTTGTGACGCTGGCGGTGCTGATAAGTTTTTCGACGAGCGTGATCGTGACCATGCTCAGCATTATCGGGGAATATCTGTGGCGGATTTTCGAGATCGTGAGTAAGCACCCCAAGTCGGTGGTGGAAAAGGCCTATCTTGGGGATGGGGACGAGGGCTGATTATTCCGCCCCGCGCTCCAGCACCAGAATATTGCCGAATCGCAATGCTTCCTTATATCCTTCGAGGCGGGCTTTTTTTACCAGCATGGCATAGCGCGGCTCGTCGTTTTTGCTGGCTATGAAGCGTGGCTGGCGGTGCAGGATGTCATCTATCTGCTCCTCGGGCGAGGTGGCCTTGCGAAGCAGCAGGGAGTTTTGCTTGTCCAGCAGCAGCGCGCGTGGGAAGACATGCAGGGTGACGATGGGGCTCTTCATATAATAAGGCAGGAGCGGCAGGTCGTAGGTAAATACAGGCTGCCCCCCGCCTCCCTGAAGCAGCATGAACTCGCTCAGCTTATAGACGCCGTCATGCTGCAGGGGCAGGTTATTATTCCATTTGGCGGCGAGCTCGAAGCCGCTCAGTGTATTGTCGCGGATATTATAAAGGGCGAATACCGTGACTGCGGCGACCAGAAGGGCGGTTATACGCCGGGTCATGAGCACGGAGACGGCCGCGCCGAGCAGGATGGAAAAGGGCACGATCATTTGCAGCAGGTAATGCTCATGCTGGTAGACAAGGATGAAAGTGGCGCAGAAAACGCCCACGGTGATGACGAGAAGCTCCAGCATCTGGCGGCGCATGGGGCAATCGCGCCGCCCCAGCTGCACGGCGGCGGCCAGCAGCAATGCCAGCGGCAGCGCCCAGATGCGCCCGATTTCCGCGGCAAAGCGCGTGGCGGAGATGAGGTATTGGGAGGCGAGCGAAGGCAGGTTTTGCGATGCCACCTCCACCCCGGAGTCCGAAAAACCGGCAAAGGGGGCGAGCACCATGCCGTTTACCAAGGTGCGCACGTGGCCGATAGAGGCATATAAAGCGAATAGCACTATATAAGGAATAAGCGTGCCGCTGCCCAGCCAGAGGATGGGTTTTATACGGGCAGTGAGGGTTGGGGCTTTGCGCAGGAAAAGGACGAGGGCGAGGAAAGGCAATGCCACGATGAGGTTGGTACGGGTCAGGGTGGCGCAGGCGGCGAAAAGGCCTGCCAGGAGCATATCGCGGCTGGTTGCAGCTGGCTTCAGGGCGAAGTATAGCATCAGCGCTAAGGGGAGGCTGGCGGCCAGTTCGGTGAAGATGAAAGTGTTACCGTGGTCAAAGGTATAAGCAGGCACGCTGAAGGCGAGCAGGCCGAATGCGGCGCTGGCTATGCCCGCATAAGGCAATGCCATGTTCTTTCCAATACGGTAGAGCACGTAGCTGGTGAAACCCAGATAGAATGCCATCATCAGGCGGACACCCGGCAGGGAAGAGGCGAAGAGCTCGAAAAAGGCATAAATTACATTCACCAGCGGGGGCTTGTTCTCGAAAGTAGCAAGGTAGGGCCAGTTGCCCTGCAGCAGGTCACGCCCTAGCAGAAGGAACGCGCCCTCATCGCCAGAGGCCCATTCACATAAATATGGCAGGCGCAGCACAACAGAAAAAAACAGGCACAGCGCAAGCACAGCATGATCGCGGCTGATGCGGGGGCGGTAGCGCAGGGCCAGCCCCCCGGCCACGCACAGCAGGCCGGATAGCAGGATGGCCGTTGTTTGCAGGCGGCCGGGAAGATGGGCGGCAACCGGTTCAAAGCGGAGGCCATAATAGGCGCCGCCGTTATCATCAATTTCAATATGGATCTTGTTGCTGCCTACATTCAGCACAGACCGCAGCTCCACGATGAAGCCTTCCTTGTCGCATTTGTTGACATCTGCGGGGATGTTGAAATCGGCGCTGTTTACGCGCAGCACGGTAACGCAGTCATCGGGAATGACCTGAAATCGCGCCCGCTCACCCTTGTTGTAAAACAGGGTGATGTTAAAGCTGTAATGCCCTTTCTCTTTCACCTCGTTATGGATGTAGGGCAGCGAGGCCTCGACGGGGAAGCGATAGGTGTCGCCGGATACGACGACCTTGCCGATCGTGGGGATAAGGGATTGTGCATATACCGCCCACAGCCAAAATCCCAGCCAGAGGGCCGCGCCGAATGCGCAAAGGAGTGTGGATGGCTTTGTGGTATGGCGGAAACCGCGCATATTTTTAGTGTGCTCCGGATATTTTTCCCGAGCGTAGCGGCAAACTGATAAATTTCCATGAAGAACATGGGCATGGTACGGCTGCCCCCCCTGCCCCGATAAGGGGCTTTAGGTATTATCCCTTATTCACCAGCATATTAGGCTTTCGGCTGCGCCATTATGCGGAAATTTTGGATGACACCGGGACGGCTACCCGCAGCGGGGAATGCACAAGCTGATGGATGAAAGATAGCTTGGCGATGACATTCGGCGAAAGAATGAAAGGGTAAATATCGCTTAGCCCCATGCTGCGGTTCATGGCGTTCATGGCGTAGGTGAGCGGCAGCCAGACGTCGATGAACTCTTCGAAGCTTGTTAAGAGGTAGGGGTCGATAGTGGCGGTGGCGTGCAGCACCTTCTCATTGGTGATATTTGGGTGTACGGCAATGCCGTAGGCGTTTGAAGTTTCCAGGCTATCAACGATATGGAGGTAGTGCGCCCAGGTTTCGGCGAAGTCTTCCCAAGGATGGCTGGTGGCGTAGGTGCTGACGAAATTTTCCTGCCAGTTGGCGGGGGCGCCTTCATTATAATGGCGTTTCAGGGCTTCGGCGTAATCCATCCGGTCGTCGCCGAATACGGCGCGGGATTCGTCCTGACGCTGCTGGTCGCGGATGAGGCGGTCCCAATAATAATGGCCGATTTCATGGCGGAAATGGCCGAGCAGCGTGCGGTACGGCTCATGCATCTGGGTGCGCATGGTTTCGCGCTGGGCGTCGTCGGCTTCTTTCAGGGCAAGGGTGATGATGCCTTCGTCATGGCCGGTGAGTACTTTTTTATCCGGGTCAGTGTCGGCGAGAAAGTCGAAAGCCAGACCATGCTCGGGATCATCGACACGGTTGGGAAGGGGCAGTTGCAGCCGCAGGAGGGTATAGAACAGGCGGTGCTTGGCGAATTCCATTTTGCGCCAGTTTTCCATATTTTTTTCATCGGAAAGATCGGGTACGGTGCGGTTATGGCGACAGGCAATGCAGAATTTTTCATGGCTGGTAGCAGGAATGAGCCAGTTACAGGCGTCATATTTCGCGTTTTCACAGAATTTGGACAGCGCCCCGGGCAGCGCCATGAGCTGCCACAGGTCATTTCCGGCAGGCTGGAGGGCGCTTAGCTGGTTTTCCACTGGGAGGTAGCCAAGCACGCAGCCGCAGCGGGTGCAGTTACGGTTTTCAAAGAAAAGAATGAGTTCGCAGTTCTGGCATTTAAAGAGTTTCATAGGCCTTTTTCACATTTGGACGATTGCACGGCGGCGATCATCGCCATGGCGGCATAAAAATTCAATGCGTATGGCGATTGGTGGGGTTTGCTTGCTTTTTTACAGGGTTTGGGCTCTAGTTCAGCCATGTCTACGACCTTGCAGCAACAACCGATTATTGCCGGGGCGGGCCCGGTTGGGCTGGCGGCCGGGGTTTTTTTGGCGCAGCAGGGCGTTTGTACGCGAATTATCGACGCTGCACCCCTGCCCTCGCCTTATTCCCGGGCGCTGGCGGTGAACCCCCGCACTTTAGAGCTGCTGGAGCCTACGGGCGTGACAGGAAGGATGCTGGAGCGGGGTATGCGCATACAGGATATATACCTGCACCATGACGCCGGGGTGCTTGCGCATTTTTCGCTGCGGAAGCTGAAGCACCGGTTTGCGTTCATGCTGGCGCTGTCGCAGGCGGCAACGGAAGAGCTGCTCTCGGATGCGCTTGGGGTGCTTGGCGGGCGGGTAGAGCGCGGGGTGCGGCTCACTGCGTGCAGCAGCAGCCGGAGCGCGGTGGAGGCGAGCATGGATACCGGCGGGCAGGCCCAAAATGCAAGTGTGCCGTGGCTGCTGGGGGCAGACGGGGCGCATAGCACGGTGCGGGCGCAGGCGGGGGTGGAGTTTGAAGGCAGCAGTTTCCCCGAGCCGTGGTTCCTGACCGATGTGGCGCTGGACACAGATTTGCAAGTGGATGCGGCGCATATCTGGTTTTTTGACGCGGGCGGTTTTGTGTTCATGCTGCCGGTGGTGGACGACATACGCAAACCCGGCGCGCAGGTGTGGCGGGTGATGGGCACGGTAGAGAATATGTTTGAACGGCTGCCGGTGAAAATGGCGGGACAGCCGGTGTGGCAATCGCAGTTTCACGTGGCGCACCGCATTGTTTCTGCGATGCGCAAGGGGCAGCTTTACCTTGCGGGCGATGCGGCGCATATCCACTCGCCGATGGGGGCGCGGGGGATGAACCTTGGCATTGAAGACGCATGGCAATTCGCGGCGCTGCACAAGGCCGGGCGGCTGGAAGAATACGGGATAATACGGCGGGAGGTCGACCAGCGGGTGGTGAAACGCGTGGAAATGATGACCAAGATGGCGCGGGGCGAGGCGGCGTGGCAGCGTGTGGCGCGGCGGCGGCTGGTGCCGGTGCTGGCACGGCTGCCGTACGCATTTAGCCAGCTGGTGAAAACGGTCAACGGGCTGGACCATGCCGTTGGCTGACAGCGGAGTAATTCTGGACTAAGGCATGAAACTTTGCTAAGACAGAGCCTTAATCAACCGGGGCGTTATGAAGACCGAGATTACACACCCGCTATGGCTGCGCATTACCCACTGGCTGAACGCCGTTGCGGTGATTATCATGGTGCTCAGCGGCTGGCAGATTTATAATGCCTCGCCGATTTTCGCGTTTAAGTTTCCCCATGACTGGGCGCTGGGCGGCTGGCTGGGGGGCGGGCTGCAATGGCATTTCGCGGCGATGTGGCTGCTGGTGTTCAACGGCGTGGTGTATCTTACCAGGAGCATTGTCACGGGGCGGATGAAAAAGAAATTTTTCCCGGTGAGCATCGGGGAAGCGGTGCGGGAGTTTTTCCTGGCGCTGAAGTTCAAGCTGTCGCACCAGGATTTGTCCCATTATAACATGCTGCAAAAAATCGCCTATCTGGTTGCCATCGCGGATTTGTTCGTGATCGTGGCTTCGGGGCTGGTGGTGTGGAAGCAGGTGCAGTTCCCGCTGTTGCGCGACCTGATGGGCGGGTATGATAATGCGCGGATCGTGCATTTCGCGGGCATGGCGGTGATGGTGGGTTTCATTGTGGTGCATGTGGCGCTTGTAGCCATTGTGCCGCGCACATTACTGGGGATGATCCGTGGCCGATTCTAACAAATTCCCCCCTTCTCCGTTCCGGCAGAAAATTACGCTCGACCGTGAGATGATTATCAAGGACGCCGAAAAACTGCTCAGCCCCTCGCGGCGGCTGTTTGGCAAGAAAATGCTCAGCCTTGGCGGGCTGGTGATGCTTACGGGCTGCAAGCTGGATGCGCCGGAATCAGTGGAAAAACTCCTTGAATCGGTGTCGCGGTTTAACGACAAGGCGCAGGCCTGGCTGTTTGACCCGACGAAGCTGGCGCCGGAATACCCGGAATCCATGATTACACGCCCCTTCCCTTTCAACGCGTTTTACAGCGAAGACAAAGCCCCCGTGGTTGACCCGCGCAGCTATTCGCTGAAGCTGGCGGGCATGATCGACAACAAGACGCCAGTGACGCTGGCGCAGTTGAACGCCATGCCGCAGCAGAGCCAGGTGACGCGCCATATCTGCGTGGAGGGCTGGAGCGCCATCGGCAAATGGGGCGGGGTGCGGTTCAGCGAGTTTTTGAAAATGGTGGGTGCGGATACCACACAGCCTTATGTGGGCTTTAAATGCGCCGATGATTATTATTTGAGCATAGACATGCCAACCGCGCTGCACCCGCAGACGATCATGGCGCTCACCTATGACGGCGAGACCCTGCCCACCAAGTATGGCTTCCCCATGAAGCTGCGTATGCCCACTAAGCTGGGGTATAAGAACCCTAAGCATATCACTGAAATCTCGGTGACCAATGTCAATCCCGGCGGTTACTGGGAAGACCAGGGCTATAACTGGTTCGGCGGCTCCTGATTACTTGGTGAAAGAGGCTGCGCCGAGGATGGGCCCCTGATCGGGGGCTTGTGCCAGAATGGCCACACCGTCACCGGTGAGGGGTGGAATATTCAGTGACAGGCTCGGGGTTTGCGCGGAGAGAGTGCCGAGGCGCTTGAAGCTGGTGACGTTATTGACGCTTTCAAGGGTGCGCCCCCCGTTTTCACCGGATTTCACATTCACTTTCGTATAGCGGTCGAAGCGCACTTCCCAAATATCGACTGGGCTTGAGGAGGTGGCCGTCACGGCCAGGTTTCCATCTGCGGGGGCTATGGAAACCGTGGCCGGACGGGGCATCTGCCGCGCATTAGTGATAGCGGCGGATACGGCGGATTCGTCGTTACCCACCACGGAGGTTGCTCCATTTACGATGAGTTGCGGCGTGAATACATGGCCCGAACCATGGGAATACACGGTTTGGCGCTGGGTGTTTGCGGGAGAGGAATAGGTATCTTTCCAGCTTAACTGGTCCCAGTAATCTACATGGAAGGAGAGCGGCAGCACGGTGCTATCGGATTCCGACAATTTTTTCATGAGCGCGTCCGCCGGCGGGCAGGAGGAGCAGCTTTGCGAGGTGAACAGCTCCAGCACCACGGGGCCCGTGGCGGCATTTGCGGGATTCAGGCCCGCGGCGAGGAAAAGCAAACCGATACTCCCTAATTTATGCATGGCCTTAGCTCCTTTTTTCAACGTAGAATTCTGGGAAATGCTTTTTCACCGCATCGATCAGCGGGGCATCATGGAACATGATATACGGCTCATGCGGGTGCAGGTCGGCATAATGCATATGATAGGCCTCGGCGGGATAAAACTGCTTAAGCGGCTCCAGCGTGGTGACGATGGGGGCGCTATAGGCATTGTCTTTTTTCAGCTGGGCCATGACGGATTCTGCTTCCTGCTTTTGCTCGGGCGTGGCGTAAAAAATGGAGGAGCGGTACTGCGTGCCGTGGTCCGGGCCCTGATAATTAAGCTCGGTTGGGTTATGGGCGGCGATGAAATAAATATCGAGCAGCTGAGCAAGTGGAATCACATCGGGGTCGTAGGTAACCTGAACGGATTCTGCGTGGCCGGTATTGCCGCCGGCCACTTTTTCATATTCGGCGGTGCTGGCCTCGCCACCGGCATAGCCGGGGGTGGTGTTTTGCACGCCTTTGACATGCTCGAACACTGATTCCATTCCCCAGAAGCAGCCCCCTGCCAGCACTATGGTCTGTGCGGGGGCAGCCATGGCAGCGGCGGGGATTAAGGTCAGGGCGGTTGCCGTCATCAGGCTAAGTACAAGCTTCTTCATATGCCATCCTATTTTGTTTGCCGCATCGGGCGGTATACCTATTTATTCGGAACCAACCGGGATAATAGTTACATTCCGGCATCCGGTTGATTATCTAGCACAATTCGGCATCCGCACGGTGTCGGGGCGCGAATTGTCTATACTGGCCCAAGGTTTTGCCCTATAAAGATGTCTTCCCCGCACGCAGTTTTCAACGGATTCCATGGGCCAACCCAGCAGCCTGCCAAAAGAACCGCCGCTAAACCCTACCGATTTCGGATCGGTGTTCCGGGCTGCACCCGGTATGTACCTGCTTCTGCTGCCGGATGCGCCTAAGTATACCATTATTTCCGCAAGCGAAGCTTTTTCGCAGGCGATGCTGGTTAACGGCGCGGATATCGAATCCAAAGGTATGTTCGATGTGTTTTTCCCTGAGGAAGCCAGTGAAAAGCCGGTCTCTATGGCGCTGCGCTCTTCGCTGCAACAGGTGCTGCACGGGCTGAAATCGCATGAGATGGAAGTGCAGAAATACGATTTGCACCGCAAGACCAGCAGTGGCACGGTGATAGAGGAAAAATACTGGAGCCCGCTGAATACGCCGGTGTTCGACATAGACGGAAAGCTGCAATACATCCTGCACCGCGTGCTCGACGTGACTGAGAAAATGACACTGGAAAAAGAGCGTGAGCGGTTTTTTACGCTGGGCACGGATATGCTGGTGGTGGCAGGCTATGATGGGTATTTCAAAAAAGTGAACCCCGCGTGGGAAGAAACGCTGGGCTGGACGCAGGAAGAAATGCTTAGCAGGCCGTGGATTGATTTTGTGCACCCCGATGATGTGCAGGCCACCCATGACGCCAAGGACAAGCTGGAAGCCAATATTCCCATCAAGAATTTTGAAAACCGTTACCGCTGCAAAGACGGCAACTACCGCTGGCTCAGCTGGAAGACACATCCCTACCCGTTGGAAAAGCTGATTTACGGCGGGGCGACAGATATTACAGAGCGCAAGAAGACCGAAGAGTCGCTACGCGCCAGCGAAAGAAAGTTCCGCCAGCTGGCCAATGCCATGCCGCAGGTGGTGTGGACCGCGATGCCCGACGGGCAGCTGAATTACGTTAACGAACGCTGCTTCGAGTATTCCGGCACGCTGCGCACGGAAAATAACACCGTGGACTGGGCACCCATTATCCACCCTGAGGATTTGCAGCATACGCTTTTCGTATGGAGCAACTGTGTGGCGTCGGGCAAGCCGTACGAAGTGCTCCAGCGCATCTTCCACGCGGCCAGCGGACACTACCGCTGGAACCTGACCAGGGCGCTGCCCGTGCACGACGAACTGGGCAACGTGACCAAATGGTATGGCACCAATACGGATATTGAAGACCAAAAAAGTACGGAAGACGCCTTACGCAAAAGTGAGCAATTCAACCAGAGCATTATCGACAGCAGCCCGGACTGCATTAAAGTGCTGGATATGGACGGCCATCTGCTTTCCATGAATGAGGAAGGCTGCCGACAGATGGAGGTGGATGATTTCTCGGTCTGCATTAATAAACCGTGGATCGGCTTCTGGGACGGGGTGGAAAGGGCTGCTGCGGAACAGGCGCTGCAGGCTGCGCGCAGAGGGGAAAAGGGTTTTTTCCAGGGTTTCTGCGCCACCATGAAAGGCACGCCGCGCTGGTGGGAAGTGATCGTAGCGCCGATACGGGGCAACGATGGAAAAACGGTGCAGATCTTATCCGTTTCACGCGATATCACCGAGCGCAAGAAGCTGGAAGATGCGACAAGGGACGCGCGGGAGCTGGCAGAAGCGGCAAATATCGCCAAGAGCGAGTTCCTTGCCAATATGAGCCATGAAATCCGCACACCGATGAACGCGGTGATCGGGCTGGCCAATATCCTTGCCATGAGTCAGCCGTTATCGGCGCGGCAGAAAGAATACATCCAGACGTTGCAGATGTCGGCAGACAGCCTGCTTGCGCTGATTAACGACTTGCTCGATATTTCCAAGATCGAGGCACGCTCGATCGAGCTTGAGCATATTCCGTTCAACCTGAAGCAACTGCTGAACGAAGTGATTAGCATGATGTCTATGCGCGCTAAGGAAAAGGGACTTGAATTCAGCGTGCTGGGCGATTGCAGCCCGGATTATGTGGTAGTGGGCGACCCCACGCGGTTGCGCCAGATTTTGCTCAACCTTTGCAGCAACGCCATTAAATTTACGGAAAAAGGTGGGGTTTATGTGAGCATTGACTGCCACGCATCGGGGACGCAGGGTGTGGAAAATGTGTCTATCGCGGTGCGCGATAGCGGCATTGGTATTTCTCCCGAGCACCAGGAATCCATTTTCCATAAATTTATCCAGGCGGATTCAAGCATCACCCGCAAATATGGCGGGACAGGGCTAGGGCTGGCCATTACCAAGACGCTCACTGAAATCATGGGCGGAACAATCTGGCTGACCAGCGCGGTGGGCAAAGGCTCCACCTTTACCGTGAAACTGCCGATGAGGGTGGGCGGCGGCGAGGTGCAGGCCGAGGCGAATGTGCCCTTCGCCGCCGAGGCGTTTACCAAGCAAAGCTTCCGCGTGCTGCTGGTGGAGGATTATGCGGCCAATGTACTGGTGGCGGGAAGCTACCTTGAGCAATTCGGCTATGCTTATGACGTGGTGGATAATGGTTATGACGCGGTGGAAAAGGCCAAGTCTGGACAATATCTGGCCATATTGATGGATGTGCAAATGCATGGCATTAACGGGTTTGAGACGACACGGCTGATACGGGCGCATGAAAAATCAACCGGGATGCCGCGGGTGCCGATCCTCGGCATGACCGCACATGCGCTGATGGGCGACCGGGAACGATGCCTCGAGGCAGACATGGACGATTACCTATCCAAGCCTTATAACCCCACGGAGCTGGAGCGAAAGCTGGCGGCTTACCGTGAAAAAAACTAGCCCTCTTTTGCCGCTTTAAGGGCTGCTTCCGCCCGGACGAGACCGATCTGGTCAATATTACCTTTGCTATCCACCAGCTGGTTTGCAGTAACGGCGCCGACAAGGGCGGCCACTTCGCGCTTTACTTTTTCGACATCGGTGGTGAGTTCGCTTACTGTGGCGCCGCCCCCTCCCCCGCTTTTCGGCGGTGGGGGTGGTGGCGGAGGCGGTGGCAGCGGGGCCGCGTTTTTATCCCCGGGTTTCGCGGGCTGGCCAGACGGGGGCTGTGCACGCGTGGCGGGAGTGCCTGCGGTTGCTGGGGAGAGAGTTTGCGCATCGGCTATAGATTGCGCGGGGGCCGTAAGATCCAGCTGCACAGCGGGGCCATGGGTGTCGCCCGTGGGTGCGGAGGCGGCGGGCGGGACGGTGGCGGCCTGTTTGGCGGCGGCTTCTTCAAGTTGCTGCAGGAGCGCGGTGGCTGCCTGGGTGGTGAGAGTGGTGGGTGGTGTGATACTGCTCATAATGAGGGCCTTTGTGATTGCTACCTGCTGACCTTATTACAACGTATAGGGGTGCAAAAAACTTACGCTATTGCAGCAAAAAAAATCTCCATCCGTTTAAATGTGCAAGATATGGCTATGATATTTCATTTTATTATTCGGGCATTACGTTGGCCAGCAGTGAGGTGACCTCTTCTAACTTCACAGGTTTGGTTAGGTGGTGGTTGAAGCCCGCCTCCTTTGCATCCCGGCGGTCTTTTTCCTGTCCCCAGCCGGTCTGGGCGATCATGACGGTTCTGGCGAAGCGCGGATCTTTGCGGAGGGTGCGGCACACTTCATAGCCGTTCATGCCGGGCAGGCCTATGTCGAGCAGGATGACGTCGGGGTTCATATCCTGCGCTACTTTCACAGCCTCGATACCATCATGGGCGAGTATAGGCTGGTAGCCGATCAGCTCCAGCATCCAGCCGGTGGTTTTGGCGGAGGCGATATTATCATCCACGACAAGGACGCGCAGTGAGTGGTTTTCCCCGGTGGCGGGGGCGGCGGGCTGCGGGGCCGCGGGATGAGCGTGCATCTGCCCGGCCAGCGGCAGGCGGAAAGTGAAAATACTGCCTTTGCCTAGGCCTTGGCTTTCGGCAATGATGGCCCCGCCATGCATTTCCACCAGCCGCTTGACCAGCGCAAGGCCGATGCCGAGGCCGCCCTGCGAGCGTTCGAGGCTGCGGCCTACCTGCGTGAAAAGCTCGAACACTTTGGGCAGCATGTCTGCGGGAATGCCCAGACCATTATCGGTGACGGAGACGATGACATCACTATCTTCCATATGGGCGGTCAGGTTTATCTTGCCGCCTTCGGGGGTATATTTAGCCGCGTTGTTGAGGAGATTGCTGATAATCTGGGAGAGGCGGGTGAGGTCGGCATCAAGCCAGATGGGGGTTTCGGGCACGTCCATGGTGAAGCTGTGCTTTCCGGCTTCGATCAGGGGAGTGCTGGCCTCCAATGCAGCCTGAATAGCGGATTGCAAGGTAATGGCGTCTTTGCGCAGGTCAATCTTGCCCTGGCTCACGCGCGAGACGTCGAGCAGGTCGTCGATAAGGCGGACGAGGTGGTTGAGCTGGCGATCCATCATGCCGCGCACCTCGTCGGACGTTTCGCCGGTGGGCTGCATTCGCAGCACCTGAAGGCCGTTGCGGATGGGGGCGAGCGGGTTCCTGAGCTCATGGGCGAGGGTTGCGAGGAATTCGTCCTTGCGGTGATCCGCTTCGCGCAGGGCATCGGCATACTGGCGCAGCTCGTCGCGCTGCTGGGCAAGCTGCTGCTGCTGGCGGTTCAACTCAAAAAACACCCCGGCCTTGCTGCGCAGGA
Organism: Alphaproteobacteria bacterium; assembly: GCA_025360345.1. Lineage (GTDB taxonomy): Bacteria > Pseudomonadota > Alphaproteobacteria > Rickettsiales > SXRF01 > JANYBV01. The sequence continues at coordinate 24,872 of JANYCJ010000137.1, forward strand.
TATCCGGCTCGATGGGTTTATGAATGAAGTCCACGGCGCCGGCTTCATAACCGCGGAAACGGCGCTGGCGGTCAGCGCTGCCAGCGGTGAGGAAAATGATGGGCACGCGGCGGGTGCGCTCGGTGCCGCGCATGAGTTCGGCCAGTTCAAAACCATCCATCCCGGGCATTTGCACGTCCAGCAAGGCAAGCGCCACATCGTATTTCAGCAATAGCTCCAGCCCTTCCCTGCCGGAGCGGGCCTTAAGCAGGACGAGGCCGTCGCGGCGCAGCAGCGCTTCAAGGGAAAGCAGGTTTTCCTCAAGGTCGTCTACCAGCAGAAAATAAACAGGCTGGGGCGTGGTGGCGGTCATGATGCTTCTACTTTCTGCAGATATGCTGCGATTTCCGCAAGACTGAGGCGGAGCGCCGTAGGACATGCCTTCAGGGCGGCCTCAGGCATGGGGGTTGACTGGGCGGTGGCGGGGTCCTGCACCAGGGCAGTGCCGCCTGCCGCCACAATGGCTTTCAGGCCTTTTGCGCCGTCTTCATTGGCGCCGCTTAACACGATGCCGATAAGCGACTCACCGTAAGCGTCGGCAGCGGTTTCAAAAAGTACATCAATTGCGGGACGGGAAAATAATACAGGCTCTTCGCTGGACAGTGACAACGACTGGTTTTTTTCTACCAGAAGATGGTAATCGGGCGGGGCGAAGTAGACAGAGGCTGGTTCTATGGCCACTTTGTCCTCAGCTTCAATGACCTTTACCTTGCACTTGTATTGAAAGAGGTCTGCGAGGATGCTTTTCTTGTCGGGAGGGACATGCACCACCACCATGACTGGCAAGGGGAAATCACCGGGGAGCGCGGGAAGGATGGCCGTAAGCGCTTCGACCGCGCCGGCGGAGGCTCCGATAACAACAGCACGGGCAACGGTCATTTGCTTCCCTTTTTCTGATAGAGGCGCTCCTCGCGGGAGAATTCGCTGAAATCATCGGCATTGGCGCTGAAGCGCAGGCTTTCCTTGCTACCAAGGCCGAGAAACCATTTGCGGATGAGGGAATCGCTGAACAGGCCAATAGCGCGGTCCTGCAATTCGCGGTCAAAATATATCAGGACGTTGCGGCAGGAGATGAGATGCATTTCAGCGAAGACCGCGTCGCTGGCGAGGCTGTGGTCGGAGAACACGACACGCCTGCGCAGGGATTTATCGAAGGTGGCGTGGCCGTAGGCGGCAGTATAGTAATCGGAGAGCGACGATTTGCCGCCGGATTTCTGGTGATTTGCGGTGAAAAGCTGGATGCGGTCAAGATCGTAAACGCCGGATTCAGCCTTGCGCAGGGCTTCGGTATTAATGTCGGTGGCGTAAAACATGGTGCGGTCTTCGAGCCCCTCTTCGCGGAAAAGAATGGCGAATGAATAGAGCTCTTCCCCGGTGGAGCAGCCCGCAACCCATATTTTGAGCGAAGGATAGGTGCGCAGATGGGGAACCACGCGCTCGCGGATGGTTTTGAAATACTGCGGATCGCGGAAAAGCTCGCTGACCTGCACGGTGAGATAAGAGAGTAGTTCGGTAAAAATGGCGGGCTCGTGCAGCACGCGGTCCTGCAACTGCGAATAGCTGCGGCAGCCGAATTTTTCCCGGGCAAGAGAGAGGCGGCGCTTGACCGAGGCCATAGAATAACCACGGAAATCATAGTGATACTTCTGGAAAAGGGCTTCCAGAAGCAGCTTCAGCTCCATATCATCGTTACGGTTATCCAACACGGCTGCACCTCACCGTGGCATCCATACGCGGACGAGCGAAAGCAGCTTTTCCACATCCAGTGGCTTGGCCATATAGTCGTTTGCCCCCGCCTCCAGGCAGCGGTCCTGGTCGTCTTTCATGGCCTTGGCGGTGAGCATGATGACGGGCAGTTTTTTCCATTCTGGGCGCTTGCGGATTTCGCGAGTGGCAGTGAGGCCGTCCATTTCCGGCATCATGACATCCATCAGTACGAGGTCGATGGTCTTGTCGGGTGAGTCCATGCTGCTTTGAAGGAAGTCTAGCGCCTCGCGGCCATTGCGGGCAATTTCCACGATGGCGCCGCGCGGCTCGAAAATAGAGGTGACGGCGTAGACGTTTCGCACATCATCTTCGACCACTAGTATGCGGCGATTTTCCAATATGGCGTCGCGGTTGCGGGCCTGCTCCAACATGCGCTGCTGCTCGGCGGGAAGCTCGGCCACCACCTGATGCAGGAAGAGCGTGACTTCGTCGAGCAGGCGCTCGGGCGATTTGGCACCTTTGATGATGATGGACTTGGAATAGCGGCGCAGGCGCTGCTCCTGCTCTGCAGAAAGTTCACGCCCGGTATATACAATGACGGGGGGGAAGGAATAAGCGTCTTCACGGCTCAGGGTTTCGAGCAGCTCGTAGCCCGAGGCGTCGGGCAGGGAAAGGTCGAGCACCATGCAGTCGAACGTTTGTTCCTTTAGCCGTGCGAGCGTTTCGCTTACCGTGCCCACGCCCACCGTTTGCACATCATGGGAGGCGAGCAGGCGGCGGACGCTATCTTGCTGCACGGGATCATCTTCCACGATCAGCACACGGCGCATACGCTGCGATAAGCGGGTTTCCAGCTTCCGGAATGTATCGGCGAGGTCTTCGCGCTTGACGGGCTTTAGCATGTAACCCACGGCGCCGAGCGAGAGGGCGGTCTGCGCATAATCGCCAGCGGAGACGACATGCACGGGGATGTGGCGGGTGCGGGCGTCGTGTTTGAGGCGGTCGAGCACAGAGAGGCCTGAATTGTCGGGCAGGCCAACATCGAGCACCACGGCGCTGGGCAGGTATTGCTGGGCTAGGGCCAGGGCTTCTTCAGCGGTGGTGGCGACAATGCACTGGAAGTCCAGCTCATGGGCAAGGTCGTTTAGTATGCGGGCGAAAGGCACATCATCTTCTACGACGAGGATGACGCGGCTGTTGCCAGTGAGTTTCTCGCGGTCATCTTCCACACGATGGCGGCGCATGTAGTTTGCGGGCATGGCGGGTTTTTCCACGGGGGGCATTTCCACGGGCTCGAAGGGGGGGCGCTGGGCGACCAGCTCCGGATCGAAATCTTTCGGGATGGTGAGGGTAAAGTGGCTGCCCTGCCCCGGCGTGCTGGTAAGCTCGATCTGGCCGCCGAGCAGGCGGGAAAGCTGGCGCGAAATGGACAGGCCCAGCCCGGTGCCGCCATATTTGCGGCTGATGGTGCCATCTGCCTGGCGGAAGGCTTCGAAAATTGCCTGTTGCTGCTCCAGCGCAATGCCGATGCCGGTGTCACTCACGGTGAAGGCGACCTTATCCCCCGGGAGGAACCTGGCGATGATTTCCACGCTGCCCTGCTCGGTGAATTTCAGGGCATTGGATATAAGGTTCTTTAATACTTGCTCAAGGCGCTGGCGGTCGGTGTCGATATAAGTGGGGGAGCCGGGGGCGGCGGTTGCTTTGAACACGAGGCCTTTTTGTTTCGCCATCGGCTCGAAGCTGTGGGTGAGGTCTTTCATCAGGCGTTCCAGAGAAACCTGCTCGGGGCGGATTTCCATGTGCCCGGCTTCAATCTTGGAGAGGTCGAGGATGTCATTGATAAGCGAGAGGAGGTCATTGCCGGAGGACTGGATGGTCTGGGCGAACTTAACTTGCTCCTCGGACAGGTTTCCTGCCGGGTTATCGGCCAATAACTTGGCGAGGATAAGGGAGGAGTTGAGCGGGGTGCGAAGCTCATGGCTCATATTGGCGAGGAAGTCTGATTTATACTGGCTGGCCTGTTCCAGCTCGCTGGCCTTAGCCTGCACGGCAGCTTTTGCGCGGACCAGATCATCCTTCTGGTTTTCGAGGATCTGGGCGGTTTCTTCGAGCTGGGAGTTGGTCTGCTCCATTTCGGCCTGCTGTAATTCAAGGCGCGCCTGCGATTCTTTGAGCGCCCTGCTTTGCTCTTCGAGCTCTTCATTGGATACGCGCAGTTCTTCGCTTTGGGTTTGCAGCTCTTCGGACTGGCGCTGGGTTTCTTCCAGCAGGTTCTGGAGGTGGGCACGGTAATTGGCGGATTTCACTGCCGTGGCGATGGTTGTGTTGACGCTATTGAGCAGTTCCATGCTGCGCTCATCGACAGGATTCAGGAAGCCGATTTCCATTAATGCATTCACTTCGCCGTCCATGGCGATGGGAGCTACGATGAGGTAGCGCGGCTTATGATGGCCCATGCCGCTGCCGATGGTCAGGTAGCCTTCGGGCACATCCCGCAGCAGGAAGGTTTTCTTTTCTTTCACCGCCTGCCCCAGTAGGCCCTCGGCGGTGTCAAAACGATCAGGCGTGCGGCCGGAAGAGCTGATGCCGTAGCTTGCGACCCGGCGGAAGTCCTTGCCTTCTTTTACATATAGCAATGCCGCGCTGGCGCTACAGTACCCGCAGATAAAGCTCAGGATGTTGTCGCCGAGTGGTTCCATGCGTTGCTCACCCACCATGGCAGTGCTTAAGCCCACCTGGCCAGATTGCATCCATTCCTGACGCTTGCGGGTGAGCAAATTGCGGCGCACAAGATGCGCTACCGCACCGGAGAGCAACACTCCTAAAAACCCGGTGAGCAAGCCGCTGACGATGGCGATATGGTAGGCCGCCTGCATTTCCACAAGGCGCTTGGAGCGCAGCGAGGATTCTTCATCGCGCATGGCAGCAATCTGGGTACGGACAATGTCCATTTCCGCTTTGCCGCGGTCAGTGATGACTAGATCGCGGGCGAGGTTAAAACCTTTGGTTCGGCGCAGCTCAATGGATTCGGCAAGCTCAGCCAGCTTGGCGTGTATATGATTGCGAAGGGCAGGCACGCGTTGCTGCTGGGCCTCGTTATCCTTTGTGAGGGAATCAATCGCAGCGATCGTGTTATCGAGTTCGGTGATGGCGATGTTATAGGGGGTGAGGTATTTTTCATCCCCGGTAATCAGGAAGCCGCGCTGACCGGTTTCGGCATCCTTGGTCTGGGAAATCAACTGCTCCAGCTTCAGTATCACCTCATGGGTGTGGGTCACCAAAGACGCATCGTTGCTGATAATGCGTATGTTCCAGTAGGATATAAACGAGCTGGCGACAAAAAACAAAACAACAGCCACCATGCCGAAAGTGATGGGGAGTTCGGGCTTGATATTACGTGGGCTGGCCTGATTTGCAGTCATGCTTTTTTTCCGTATTTAGTGATACCGATGTTCGCACAGCCCCGTTAAAAGCTGCTTAACCAGCCCATAAAGGGCTTACGGGTATAAAAAAGCAATAAAGATTACCTGTAAAATTTATTTAATTTAAAGGGAAAGCGGCATTTTCCCACTATGAAACAGGGGCGGCTTTCTCCCGGAAAGCATTAAAGATCGTAGGCGTGGGGCTGGGCAGGATTTTTGCGCATCTGCTCCGCCCAGGTGGCGGGTGCTTCGGGATGCAGCTTTTCATGATGGCGGTCAAAATGCTGCATGGCACGGGCGGTATCCACCCCTCCCCTCAGCCCGGCATCGTAGCGGGTGGGAATGCGGACAAGCTGAATGGCCGTGGTAAGGCCTGTGGTTGCGAGCAACGTGATGAGCGCGGGTTTCGCGAAGGATTTTTCAGTACTCATTTTAATGGCTACGCCCACAGCGGAGGCGAGGAGAAAGGATTCTCCCGTCCAACGGATAGGCTCATATACGTCAAGCTGGCGGCCGATGGCGCCGCGACGATGAATTTCACGGTCTATGCGGTGGCTGAGTTCGGGATCGGGCGCGCCATCGGCGTGCTTACCAAATTCCTCGGACCATTGCTTCGCGCGGCGATCTACATGTTTGTCGAGATGGCGGTTGATAATGCCAGCGATGAAATTTTCCGTCATGGCATTACCATAAAACTGATTGAATCTGGTTTTGGCCTAGCATATTGCACTCTTTGCTGCAAAATGCCACCAGTGGTCTGGTAGGCTGTATGATTATATTTTACGCGGGCTGGCGAGTTTCAAAACGCCGCTTTTCCGATTTTTCGACCTGCACAATCCGGGAATTATGGATGGTCACTTCCACGCTTCCAAAGTTTACATCTTTTATGGTGTTTAATATATAGCGTTCTACTTCATCCAGCTCGTTTTCCTTGCTCATCTCATCTCCCGTGGTTGTTAAAAGGGTTTCATCACCAGAAAATATGCTCTTTCTGGCGACTGGAAAGTTGTTTCATATCAGCGATGGAGCGGTTGTCGAGCGCGCCTGCAATTGCGTTTCTCACCTGAATCATCATGTGGCGGATGATGCAATCCTGCTCGTGGGTGCAGTCGTCACATTTCTGGTAATTAGTGAGGCTGGCGCAGGGGATGGGGGCGAGCGTGCCGTCCATGGCGCGAATCACCTGCCCGGTCATTATTTCGGAGGCGGGGCGGGCAAGCAAATAGCCGCCGAAAATGCCGCGCTTGCTCTCAACAATACCATCGCGTTTCAGCTCCTGAAGGATGGTTTCAAGGAATTTGGCGGGCACGTCAGCGGCCTGCGCAATCGCCTTACCCTGCATGGTTTTCTTTTCATGCAAAGACATAACCGTCAGGGCCCTTAGGGCATATTTGGCTTTCATTGATAGCATAGTAAAGTTATATGCATTAATTTATATAAATTCAATAGGAATTATAATGCGCTGTTTTTTATAATTAATTGTATTTTTGATGTTACTAGGCTAAAGGCCTGAATATGAAGATTACGTGTCTATGGTTGTTTTGGGTTTATCTGAGTAAAAAATTGCACCATACTTTAGAGTATAGTTTTGGCTTTTATCCGGTTGCACCAACCGCCCAAAGGTTAACGCTACATACGCTTTATTAACCCTTTTGGGGCATATAATAGACTATGACAGCCGTTGTTGAGCATCAGGGCAGAACTTTCGCAGGGCTATTTTGCTCATGCGCTACCTTGTGCTGTTTTTCTGCTGTTACATCGAGCCGTCTTACGCGGGACCCAATATTCCTATCGGCAACACCCTATGCACCGTTGTGGGCTGGATGGGCGGCAACCTTGGCAAAGGGCTTGAAGCCTGTTTTGTCAGCATCCTGGGGGTTGGCGCGCTTCTGGGCAAGGTGAGCTGGGGCACGGCGATGGTTGAAGGCATTGGAAGCGCGGCCATGATCGAGGCGGCCAGCATTGTGGACCATATGGGCGCGGGCGCGCCTGCGGGTTGCCCTACGGCTTAAGCCGGTTTCATTATAAAAATAAAAATACATGATTTTGGGTGGCGCAGGTTGCTATACTGTTTGCCTATGTCCAAGAGTACGCTGCCAAGCCCTAAAGAACGCGCCGGTATATTAAATGAAAGACGCAACCTGAAAATGGCGCGCTCTGCACATGCCTATGTGCGCGGCAATACGCTTAATTTTTATGAATGGCTGGAATCGGTGAGTGGCAAAGCGGTGCCGCAAGGCCCGGCAGTATGGATCTGCGGGGATTGCCATATGAGCAACCTGGGGCCGCTGGCCGACACCAAGGGCCATATTCGTATCCAGATACGCGACCTAGACCAGACGGTGATCGGCAACCCGGCGCATGACCTGATCCGGCTGGGACTTTCGCTGACAAGCGCGGCGCGGGGTTCGGATTTGTCGGGCATTATCACGGTGAGAATGTGCGAGCAGCTGATGGAAGGCTATGAGCAGGCCTTTGCTAAGGATGCGCAGGACGAGATTGAGCTGCCTGAAGCAGTGGAAAAGGCGATGAAGACGGCGATCAAGCGCAAGTGGAAGCACCTGGCGCGGGAGCGCATCAAGGATGAGCGGCCCAGCATCCCGCTTGGGAACACGTTCTGGCCGCTTTCCAAAGATGAGCGCGAGGAAATCGTGGCGCTGTTCACAGAGGAAAAAGTGCGCAGGCTGGTGACCTCGCTGCGCTCGCGCGATAGTGACGCCAGCGTGGAAGTGCTGGACGCGGCCTACTGGGTGAAGGGATGCAGCTCACTCGGCAATTTACGCTACGCAGTGCTGCTGGGCGTGGGCGAAAAGGGCGAGGAGCAATGCCTGATAGATATCAAGGAGGCGGTGAAGGCCGTGGCGCCGGCCTATGACAACGTGAAAATGCCGCGCAACAACGCCGAGCGGGTGGTGGAAGGCGCGTGGCATCTTTCCCCGGCGCTGGGCGAGCGGATGCTGGCGGCGAGCCTGCAAGGGCGAAGCGTGTTCATGAGGGAATTGCTACCGCAGGATCTAAAGCTGGATATTGAGCACCTGACGCCGGATGAGGCCATGAAAGTCTCAAAATATTTGGGTGCAGTCGTGGGTAAGGCACATGCGCGCCAGATGGATGAAGAGACGCGCGCCGGCTGGCACAGGGAGCTGAACGCCAACCGCTCCAAAACGCTTAATGCCCCGAGCTGGTTATGGCGCAGCATCGTGGAACTGATCCTGAACCATGAGGGCGCTTATCTGGAACATTGCCGCAAATATGTGACGCTTGGCACTTAGGCCGGGGTGTTGAGCAGGAGAGCGATTTTCTGCCGCAGCTCCTCGGGATTGAAGGGTTTTGCGATGTAATCGTCCATACCTACGCCGAGGCAGCGCTCACGGTCTCCTGACAAGGCATGGGCAGTCATGCCAATGATGGGCAGATGATGCCCCTGCCCTTGCTGTTTTTCCTGCTCGCGAATGAGGCGGGTGGCTTCTAGGCCGTTCATACCGTGCATCTGCACGTCCATGAGCACCATGGCGAAGGACTCTTTTTTAATTTTTTCCAATGCTTCCAAGCCATTATGCGCTACTTCGCAGCGATAGCCGAATTCTTCGAGGAAGGCGGTGGCGACCATGACATTAGGTGCGTAGTCCTCGACCAGCAGGATGCGGGGCAGCAGATGATGGGCATTACTATTTTCCCTGCCGGAAGTCTCTTCTATTTCGGCTTCGGGGCGCGCATCCACTACCTGCAGGGGCACGGTGATTGCAAAACGAGACCCTTTGCCGGAGGTGCTGGTGACACTGATTTCACCGCCCATGATCTCGACCAGCGTTTTGGAAATGGCAAGGCCAAGGCCTGTGCCGCCGTATTTACGGTTGATTGAGGTATCTGCCTGCACGAATTTGTGGAAGATAGTGCCCAGTTTAGCCGTGGGGATGCCGATGCCGGTATCTTCCACGATCATGGTTACGTTTTCGACAGTGGGCTCGGCGGTTGGCTCGCAGGTGAATGAGACCAGCACGCTGCCGTGCTCCGTGAATTTTATGGCATTGCTGCACAGGTTCATGATGACCTGGCGGATGCGGGTGGGGTCGCCCAGATAGGTGCGGCCTTCGATACAGTGGGCTTCGCTGCGGAAGGAAAGGTGTTTTTCACGGGCACGCACTGACATGATACTGATGACTTCATGCATGAGTTGGTCAAGGCTGAAGGGAATTTTTTCCAGCTCGACGCTGCGCGACTCGATTTTTGAAATATCAAGCAGGTCATTGATGAGGGAGAGCAGCGAGTCCGCAGAGAGTTGCAAGGTGCTGATAAATTCGACCTGACGGGGGGTGAGAGGCTGGCTCAGGGAAAGGATGTTGGCCAGCCCGATCACGGCATTCATGGGAGTGCGTATTTCATGGCTCATGTTGGCGAGAAACTCTGTTTTGGCAATGTTAGCGGCTTCGGCCTGCAGTTTTGCTTCTACGTTGTCCTGAATGTCGGTACAGGTGCCATACCAGGTGGTAATGCAGCCCTGAGGGTCGCGGATGGGCACACCACGGGTTTTGAACCAGCGGTAGGCGCCATCATGCCTACGGATACGGTATTCAAGGTTATAGTCCGCCCTGCCCTGCACGGCATTGGTCCATGCCTGCATAACGATGTCGCGGTCTTCGGGGTGCAGCCACTGCACCCATGCAAAACCGAGCAGGTTTTCTACCGGCTCGCCAGTATATTGCTGCCAGCGGGAATTCATATATTCGCACTGGCCGTCTGAGGCGCGGCAGGTCCAGAGCAATTGCGGCATGGCATCTGCGAGGTTGCGCCAGCGCTCTTCACTGGCCTGAAGTGCGATGGCAGTTTCGCGCTCAGCAGTGATATCTATACCTACGCCGGGGAAGCGCACCGGATTGCCATTTTCATCGAACTGCACTTCCCCGCGCACCGACAGCCAGCGCACCACGCCCGGCTTGGGGATAACACGGTATTCATCTACGTAGCGGCCACCTTCTTTAAGCACCTTAGTAATATGGGTGCCGATGCGGTCATAGTCTTCAGGATGAATGGATTTGACTACGCGGCCAAGCTCCACACCCTGCTTCGCCTGCTCCGCGGTCAGGCCAAACAGCGCGCCAAAGCGTTCATCGGCTGTGAAGCGGTCATTGACCACATCCCAGTCCCAGATACCGAAATCATGGCTGGCGGCGAGCGCGAGGCGCTGACGCTCTTCGTTTTTCTTTATCGCCGCTTCCTGCGCGCGTGCCTCTGTAATATCACGGGTGGTGCCGGCCACGAATTCTACTTCACCCTCCTCGTTGAGCACCGGCACAAAAATGTAATCATAGATACGACGGCCATTGGTTCCCGCGAATGGAACCTCGCCGCGAATAGGCTTTTTGGTTTTGACCACGGTGTCTATTTCGTCGTGGTGCATCTGGACATGCCAAGGCTCATATCCTAATTCGGGGAAGCCTTTGTTCGTTGCCTCGCCACGGGTTTTTCCAAACATGGCAAGCAGCGACTCATTCAGGTATACAAACTTGTAATTCAGGTCGAAAATATAGACGAAGTCCGGGGTGCTGGAGAGAATGGTTTCATACAGGCGGCGCTGCTTTTCATTAGCCTGAACGAGGCGGCCATTTTCAAGGCCGATGGCGGCCTGGCTTGCGATGGCTTTAGCGATACGCTCGGAGCGCTCAGTAAAAATTCCAGGCTGCGAATGGCCAAAAAACAAGCCCCCCAGCACTTCGCCGCCTTTAGTTACCACCGGGACTGCGAGGTAGCTTTTGACCGGGATATGGCCCTCGGGCATACCATGATAGGGGCTGTTCTTGCCATAGCGGGGATCGGTTGTGATATCATCCGAACGTACCACGCCGGTGCCGTCGAAGGTGGGCGCAAAAATCTGGGTTTTACGCGGCATCGGGAAATCGGCGAAAGCCTGCAGCGGCGCACCGGACAGGGTGTAGAGCATGTATGATTCGCCGGTGGCGTTCTGGCTATTGTAAAAGAATGCGCCAAACTCCGCCTTGGTAAGTTCGGTGGCGATGTCGGTGGCATGTTGGACAGGTTCATGAGGATTCGATATGCGTGAGAATGCCTGACCAGTCCGGTAAATGGCATCCAGCATTTCCATTTCTTCACGGCGCTGGCTTTCACTGCGCTTACGTTCGGTGACATCGAGCAAAGTGCCCATGAGCCTGCCGTTATGGCCGCCGAATTTTTGCACGCGCCCCCGGGCGCTTACGCAGTAAAGGCGCCCGTCCCGCTCAACACGGTACTCAATTTTCAATCCCAAATCCGAAGATTGCTCAAAAACTTCAAGAAACTGCAACTCCGCCTGTGTGCGGTCTTCTTTATAAATTTTTTCAAGGAATATCGCGAAGGTTATGTCTTGCCCCGCCGCAAGGCCCATAATTTCTGCGCTGCGTTCGGAGCAATAGAAACGTTTTGCCCCGGGTTCATAACTCCACACGCCCAACTGAGAAGCTTCGATGGCCAGGCGATATTCTTCCTGCTTTTCCTGCAGATTTTGACTCAGGCGGAAGCGTTCGATCGCATTATACACGGTGCGGACGAGCGGCTCTGGCTGCATACTTTCCTTAGTAATATAATCCTGAGCACCCAGAAAAATGGCTTCATTCGCCACTTGATTGCTCAACTCCTCGTCGAGGCCAGAACCGGTGAGCATGATGACAGGAAGCGGTATGGTGCCGCCGCGGACCTCTTTCAGTGCCTTGAGGAAGTCAATGCCGTTGCGCAACGGCATGTGCATATCAAGGATCAGACAGTCGGGCAGCGGGTTTTTCTGGAGCCAGGCTAGTCCCTCTTCAGCGGTACTGCACTCGTTGAACTGGTATTTCTGGAATTTATTGGAACGAAGCTTGCCACGCACTAATGCACGGTCATCGGGATTATCATCGACAAGTAAAACTTCAAGTACACGGCGTGAAAGAGCGTTCATGCACCCGCCATAATGGTCACGGCATCGCACAGCCAATAGGTGGCGATGCGTTGGACAGTTTCATGGAAAACCGGAGTTTCCAGAGGCTTTACATGGAACGCACTCGCACCTGCGCGGTAGGAATTAAGGATGTCGTTAGGATTGGTGGAGGTGGTAAGCACCACTAGCGGCACAAGATTGAGCTGCGGATGGTTCTTGAATTTTTTGATAAGGCTCATGCCTCCTTCGCCCGGGATGTTGAGGTCCAGAAGTACGAAGGCGGCTTTTTCGTTATTGGCCTCTAGCCAGCGGCAGGCCGCTTCGGTGTCGGTCAGGTGTACCACGTTATTTTTTAGGCCAAGCTTTTTCAGCCCGTGGCAAATCATATCGAAATCTTCTTCATTATCCTCGACCACCAGTAACTTTAGATCCCTAAGCATGAGAGTTCTCCGAGTTAAGAGTGAAGTAAAATACCGTGCCTATTCCGCTTTGCGGAGTTTCCACCCAGATGCGACCATTATGCTGTTCAACGATTTTCTTAACGATGGCTAAGCCTACTCCACTGCCGCCGCCGAACTGGTCTTTGGCGTGCAAGCGCTTAAAAATAGAAAAAATGGCAGAGCGATTTTCCGGTGCTATGCCGATGCCGTTATCGGATACGAAGTAGGCATTTTTAGCCATGTCGAACCCTATGTCAATCACAGGTATTTCTTTGTTATATTTCACAGCATTACCGATTATGTTCAACCATAATTCACGCAACCGCTGGGGATTTCCTTTTGCAGGCGGCAGCGAGTTCATCATACGGATTTCAGGCTTTAGTTCCGCGCGGCTGGCGCGAAGGATGTCTATGGATTCTTCTACGAGCTCCCGCATGTCAACTGGTTCGGGGATGAAGCTGCCGCGCCCCAACCGTGAGAAATGCAGCAGTGACTCAATCAGCGAGTCCATGCGTTTTGTGAGGCGCAGCAGGCTCTCGCTACGTTTTTCGGATTCTTCATCCTGACGCTGCGTAGCATCTTCTTTCAGGTAATGGGCATAATGGTAAATGCCACGCAGGGGCTCGCGCAGGTCGTGGGAGGTAACATAGGCGAAAGCATCCAGCTCCTCATTACTGGCGGCAAGTTCGCGGTTAAGGCGCGAGACATTTTCGCTGGTGGCCACCACCACTTCCATAATAGCAAGGCGAAGGCGGCGGGCAGCCTCGACTTCAAGGGCTTTCCACGGCAAGGAGTGGCCGCGCAGCTTTTCCTGCCAGAGGGCGAAGGAGGAGCGCGGCATTAGCCGCTCGCCGCCGGGGCTGTCCACCACTTTTTTGCTGTAAGGGTCACCGGCCCAATTCACAGTTTGAACCACTTCACCACGGAACCATAAAATGAGGCGGTCATTACTGCGGGAAATGGGCACGGCTAAAAGGCCGCTGGCGGTGTCTTTGCAGATAGACGCAGCAGGCAGGCGCTCTGAAAGGGCATGGGTATGAAGGATTTCGGTGCCTAGCGGGGCGGTGCTAAATGATTGCTTCACCCATTCGGCAATCGCTTGCAACATGCCCTGATTGGGTACTGCACCCTGGGTGTGCCATTTGCCGTTTTGCAGCAGTGCCACGCCGTCTGCCTCCATAAAGCCTGACAGGCCCAAATTGATAAGTTCGGGCAGTTCACGGCCTTCGGCGAGCATTTGCTCCATCAGCCCCTGAGCCGATTCTTCAAGACGGGCGCGATAGCCGGCGAATTCGTTTTGCTCTATCGCTGAAAGTTGCAATGAGGCAGTTTGAGCCAGAAGTTCGCACACGGCACGCAGCGGCCAGGGAATGATTTTGGGAGAGTAATGATGGCAGGCGACAAGGCCCCAGAGCTTTCCCTCCACAACGATGGAAAGGGTAAAGGCCATTTCCACGCCCATGTTTTTCAAATAGTCCGTGTACATGACACTTGCCCCGCGCAGAAAGCTGTATGTCATGTCCAGCGGCTTTTGGGTGATAGGGTTTACCAGCGGTATGATTTCCGACTGGATATAGGAGACGGAGGGAAGCGGGCGCACCCAGATTTTGCGGAAGATGTCGCGGGCAGGCTGGGGAATATCTTCCGAGGGGTAGTGCAGGCCCAGATAGGGGTGCAGGTCTTCACGCTTGGCCTCGGCATAGACCTCACCGCTTAAATCTTCCATGAAGCGGTATATCATGACACGGTCGAGGCCGGTGAGCTTGCGGATTTCGGTAGACAAGGTGCGGCAAAACTCCCTGAGACCGGGAGACTTCTGGAGCCGGGCAATAATTCGGTTTGCGTCGCTATAGGCCTGTTCACGGCTTATGGACATGGGGATGTCGGCGTCTTCACATTCCATGATAAGCACACCGTTATGCAGGTGCAGAAGAGCATCGAGCTTTTTATCATGCGGCGTGAAGCTGAAAAGGTAGCGTGGATTGGTTTCGATACTGTCTTCTTCCAACGCTGTGCGCAGGAGCGTGGCATTTTCCTCGCCCACGAGCGCCATGAGGGGCTGGCCCACCACATCGCCGGGGGCTTTATTCAGCCATTCCTGAGCATTGTCGCTAACCTGAATAACGGTGAGGTTCTGCGGGTTCAGGGCAAGCAGGCAGCCAAAGGGCTGGATGCAGCCCGGGATATGCACGGGCTCACGGTCGCAGTTGGTAAGGGTAACTTCGTTGTTCTTCAGGGAATAAGCGTAGGAGAAACCCATATCAGCGTTTTCCTACCCAGTTGCGAAATGCCTCGAACATCATGCTGGCAGCCTCCACACATGCATCCTGTTCGGGTTGAGTGGTGATATTGCGGCTTAGCTCGCTGCTGAATTCGCGCCAGTTGGGGCCGATATCCTTGCCTGCGCCAATGAAAAAGCTGGCTCCGCTGGAGGCATCCCAGCCTTTTTTTGCAGCTTCCCGGGCGATAATCTGGCCGCCAAGGGATGCGCCTTCAATCACATAGCGGCAACCCCACCAGCTGGAAGGAGATTCCATGGAAGGAATTGCCGCGCATTGCGGAAGCGCACGAATATTTTCCATGTTCATGCCCAAGGATAGCAGGTCGGCCATCAAGAGCGGTGTTTTGCTGATGCACTGCACATCCCCGGGTGCATGGGCTGAAAAGGCTTTGTCGGCGGGCGCATAAAAGCCATAGAAACGGCTTAGCATGTCGCGATACCGTTCTAAGGAAGACATATTTCTCAGTATATCCACCTGCTGTTCTGTGGCCTCGTGCTGGGCAGCGGTTTCTGCGCGGAGGCGGAACATGATATCGGGGCCGTTATCTGGTTTTGGCTTGGCAGCGGGCGGCGTCATTCACTTTACCTTGGTCTTTTCTGCTATCAGGTTTTTACAATTAATTTTATTGATAGCGAGATAAATTATATTTTGTTTTGATGGCCGTAAATATTCCATAATGAATAGAAGCACTTCCGGTAAGAAATCACCCCTTTATACAGGGATTTCGTCTATCAAAGGGTGGAGAAACCCTTAGTTTACCCTCTTCTAAATGGTTGAAATTGCTGCGCAGAAGGGTTTTTGATGTTTTTTGTCATGGAAGTGTCACTTCATGGCGGGCCGAATATGGTATAGACTTATCGTGTAATGATTTGGGGAACTTCATGCTGATAATGAATTTCGATGATGAGGCTTATGTTATCGATGTGCCGCGCACCCATGATAATGATAACTGGCGCATCTGCGCGGCGTGGACAAACCCAGTTGAGATGCTGCAGGCCATACGCCAGCGCAAACAACAGCTGAAGCGCGAGCTGATGGCTGATTTTCGTTTGCGCAGCTGCCCGGAGCACAGGATCACGTGGGACATTGCCCAGGCCATGGAGCGTTGCGCGCTGCTGCATCTCTACGCGATGCGCCAATAGTTTTTTCTTAGTGACGCTACGCGCCTGCGGCGTTATGGTGTGGCGCATGAAAACAACACGCCCCGCACTTTTCCTATTCGGACTGATGTGTACCGCCCTGCCCTTGCGCGGCCAAGCGGCGGACTCCAAGGGTTTGTACCAGACACTTTATTACATCCCCTGTTCGACCTATGCCGAAGACCGCAAAGAGCCGGAAAATTCCGGCAAGAACGCGGTGGACAAGATTTACGTTAGCGGATGGCTCTCAGGATATAATTACCTGACGCCCAACACGTTTGACATTGCGCCCGACCATAATGTGGACAAGGCGCTGGAGTGGCTCGACGGTTTTTGTGCAAAGAAGCCGCAGAGCAGCCTTGAGGCAGGGCTGCTGCAGCTAACGGATGAGCTATACCCCAACCGCATGAAGGAAGCGCCCTCTGCTAAGCCGAAAGCGCCGGAAACGCCTTTCGACGATATCCATTTCCACATTCAGGATAAATAACGACGCTTTGCTTTGAGGGCCGCGGTGAGACAGAAAAACACCACGATACCCAGCAACGGCAATGACAGCGACCAGAGCGCGCTGTGCATGATATAAGCCGTGTCACCATAGGCGATATAGGCGATAGTGAAGGCGGTGCCGGACCAGAGCAGCGCTTCGCTGCGAAGGCGGAAAGCAGCGGTAAAGCCAGCGGCAATGGCGGCGACATAAGCGATTTCAGCCCAAGAGCCGCGAACGAGATTGAACAAGGTGGCATAGAACAGGCAGCAGCCAAGCACATATGCAGCGGGGCTTAAAGCATATGCCACGGTGCGGCGCAGGCCGTGGCCCACCAGCAGAAGGGACACGCCAAGGCAAAGCAGTACGGCGCGCTCTTCACCGCCCAGCATATGCAGCAGGATGAATGCGAAGCCATACAGAAAAATAATGGGGGCGGTGAGGATGAATGGAATGCGATATTGCATGTAAACGGCGGTTTCCTGCGCGGCCATGAAAAGCATGACAGCGAGGCTTGCGGCGCTGCCTAAAGCGAGCTGGGGGAAGATTTGCGCGACGAGGACATAGAGTCCCACCGCCTCAAGAAAGGCGGCGGCGGCGAACAGGCAGCAGCCCGGAAGGCGGGTGGGCAGGGCGGCAGACTGCCATGCCATCATGGCCAGCACATGGAACAGCATACCGCCACCCAGCGTTGCGATGATGCGTGTGTTGCCACCCATGTTCTGCCAGAAGGCAGCAAAGAACGCGGCTAAGCCGACATAGCCCAGAAAGGCGGCGAAATAGAGAATCGCTTCTGCTTTGGTGATACGGGTCATGGCACGATCCAGCCTAGGAAAAGCGGAGTGGGCCTGCCTGCGCCGGGAGGGGCTGGAATGGGAAATTGTTTTGGCCCGCGCATAATATAGGCAAAGGCGTCGTTGTCCCCTTCCCAGAGGGTGAAGGGCGAGCTGCGATTTTCTCCGGTGCGGAAAAGATAGTGATCGGGCGCGAGGGTGGCGGGATCAATCTTCAGGTTGTCCACCCCGGGCAGCGGCACGGGATGGGCGGGCTCTTGCTTGCTATCGGAATCGGGGCGGTTATAGGGGCGCACCAGCGGCACATCACGCGGGCGGGGAATGGGGATTTCCTCGGAAAGACCGGTTTTGGCGTGGAAGCGGTAAAGCTGGGGCCAGCCATAGCCGAAATTTTCGCCTACGAAAGTGGCGGCCACGCGATTATGCAGCACATCGACATGCAGGGTGTTTACCGCACCGCTGGCATAATTAGTGAGATACAGCATATCGTATTGCGGGTCAGGCACGGCGAGGCGCGGCAGGTAGTGGGTGAGGCACAGCCAGCCCGCCAGCACCGCCGGCAGGGCAATGCCTGCGAACAGGCTGGGATTGCCGCGCCAAGCGAGCATCAGCTTTGCGCTTCGTGCTTGAGCAAGAATTCTTTCACATGCATACCGCCCGCATATCCGGTGAGTGCGCCGCTGGCGCCGATGACACGGTGGCAGGGCACGATGATGGACACCGGGTTCCTGCCATTGGCCATGCCCACGGCGCGGGCTTTTTTGGCGTCCCCTACCCTGCCTGCCTGTTCAGCATAAGAAATGGTCTGACCATAGGGGATGTTCTGCAATTCTTTCCACGCCATGAGCTGGAACACGGTACCGCGCAGGTCGAGCTTGAGGTCGAATGTTTTGCGCTTAGCCGCGAAATATTCGCCCAGCTGCTTTTCTGCGCGCAGCAGCAGCGGGTGGTTATCGTTTTCAGCCAAGGGCAGGCCGCTGAAATATTTCATATGGCTCGCTTCTGGAAACAGCACCGCGGCGAGGCCTTTGTCTGAAGCGATGAGTTTCAGCCTGCCGAAGGGCGCGGCGACTTCTTTAGACTGGAAAGGCTGCTGCAACATGGGGGCTCCTGCTTTTTTTACGGTTATAGCGGATTCCGGGGCGGGGTTAAACATTAAAAAAGGCCGGTGGTGAGACCGGCCTTTTTCTTTTTCCCTATTATAACTTAGCGGCGGATCAACGCTACTTGGCGTAAATCTGATCGAAAGTTCCTTTGTCGTCAAAGTGTTTTTTCTGCGCTTCTTTCCAGCCACCGAAATCCTTGATGGTTACCATATTGATTTTTTTGAAAGTGGAAGCAAATTTCGCAGCTACGTCCTTATCGGACGGGCGGTAGAAATTCTTTGCGGCCAGTTCCTGCGCTTCGGGTGAGTAGAGGTATTGCAGGTAGGCAGTTGCTACATCGGTCGCGTTTTTGCGGTCGGTGTTTTTATTGACCACGGCTACCGGGGGTTCGGCAAGGATGCTCAGGCTGGGGTACACGATTTCATACTGTCCGGGCGCTTGCTTCTGGGCAAGGAAGGCTTCGTTTTCCCATGCGATCAGCACATCACCGATGCCGCGCTGGACGAAGGTGGTGGTGGAGCCGCGGGCGCCGGTGTCAAGCACGGGCACGTTTTTGAATACGGTGCCGATGAAGTCCAGTGATTTGGCCTCGTCGCCAGCGAATTTCTTGTCGGCATAAGCCCAGAGAGCGAGGTAATTCCAGCGTGCGCCGCCGGAGGTTTTAGGGTTGGGGGTGATGACCTTCACGCCGGACTTGGCCAGATCATCCCAATCCTTGATGGCTTTGGGATTACCTTTTTTCACCAACAGGACGATGGTGGAGGTATAGGGCGAGCTATTATTGGGGAATTTGCTCTGCCAGTCCTGCGGCAAGAGCTTGCTTTTTTCGGCGATAGCGTCGATGTCATAAGCCAGCGCGAGGGTGACGACATCGGCCGGGAGGCCGTCGATCACGGAGCGCGCCTGCTTACCTGAGCCGCCATGCGACTGGGTGATCTTCACGTCCTGACCGGTTTTCTTTTTCCAGTATTCGGTGAAGAGTTTATTATAGTCGTCATACAGTTCGCGGGTGGGATCGTAGGACACGTTGAGCAGTTCTACGGGGTCGGCGGCGAAAGACGGCACGGCGTGAGCGGTGACGGCCAGTGCGCCGATCAGCGCGAGGGTTTTGAAAATCTTCATGTGAACTCCTTATGCGTGTGAATATTAGAAGCGGAACTGGACTTCGGTGAGCAGGGCATTTTCAGACTCGCGGTCACCGCCGTTTGCAGCGCCACCGTCGAAGGTGGTGTGGGCATAATCAACATTGAGCTTTACGGCATTGTTCAGGTACCAGTTGACACCGACGGCTTCTTCAAAGGCACTTTTGGCCGACGTGGAGGCGGTGGCGAAGACCCCGCCAGTAAACGTGTCTGGATCAACATGCAATGCGCCTACGCGGCCAGTGAGTTCGACTGCGCCCCAATGACCATGGGCCGGATCGAAAGGAGAGGTTGTGCGAACGCCATTGAAATTCGCGTCTTCGCCGGTCACTACGTAAGTTGTAATGGCGGTCCAGGCATCATGCTTCAGGTCGCGGTTAGTGTTTAAGGTTGCATTGCGGACTTCCTGGCCTTCGAGCACATATTCGCCGAGGAGGCTGAAGGGGCCCTTGTAATACCAGGCCTGCGGGTTGGCGCGCCACTGGGTGCCATTGGTGCCGGTGTTGGCATTATAGGCGAAATAACGAGACTGGCCGATGGTCACGAAGCCGGTGCTCAGGCCGCCATTGGCGACGGTGCCGTTGTTATGCGTGCCGTAAGTGCCCGCCACGCCGAGGCCGATGCCCGAAAACCACGGGTTGCCGATCCAGCGGAAGGGCTGGGCGAAGATGCGGCCATCCACATCGCGGTGGTTGTCGGTGTCGCCGTTGCTGTCAACAAGGTCGGGAGAGCCGTTGGTATAGGCGATCTGGTATTCGAGCTGGTCGGGGATGATTTCACCCAGCAGCATGGCGCCATGGTCGCGGAAGGGCACGAGGTTGGTGGTCTGGCCGCGCTCGGCGAAGAGAAGTTCCTGCTCAGATTCCCAACGTTCCAGCCCCACGGGGGATTTGAATTTGCCGAGGCGGAGGTTTACCAGACGCGAATCGGGCATGGGGTGGGTATCTACATAGGCGTCGAGCACACGGGCGTTGCCGCCGCTGAAATCAAGCATAATGCGGCCATTGAAATAGTCGGTCATCTTGGTTTCGATGATGGGGCGTGCGCTACGCAGCAGGATATTGTTGGTGGTGCTGGTTCCGTTGTCGAAGAAGTTGCGGCTTTCGGCCTGCGCGTAAGCAGCGAAGCGCAATTGCCACTGTTTGTCCGGCGAGGTGACAGAAAGGCCCTTGCCGTTACCGATTTCGATGGCGGGAGTTTTTTCGGCGAGGGACTTGGCATTATCATCGGCCACTTCCTGCTTACGCTCGACGATGGCGAGGCGCTCGTTTACGCTGGAAGCAGGCACGGCTGCAGATTTGGTTTTCTTACCGGCGGCAGGAGCGAGATTCGCATCGGCGCTGGCGTCGGCGGCGGCGAGTTTTTTCTGGGCCTTTTCGCGGGCTTCCATCTGGTTGAGGCGCTGCTCAAGCATTTTGACTTCTTTGCGCAGCGCCTCTGTTTCGGCATCGGCATGGGCAAGTGCGGGGGCGGCCACGCTGAGCAGCGTGGTGGCGAGGAGGAGTTTTTTCATGGGGGTTTTTCCTAATGATGACATGGGTTCCGTGTTCCCTTTCTTTAAGTTGCTTATGCAGTGAGGGGTGGTTACGGCCCAGTGTTCTGGTTGCGTAATTCCTCTGTAACATAAATTCATATAGAATCAATAGGGATTTCGCAGCTATTGTTTCTAAGCGGTTTTTCGCCTATAGATGACGTATGTATAAAGTCCTTTTTGTATGCACGGGAAATATCTGCCGCTCCCCCACCGCCGAGGGCGTGCTGCGCCGCGCGGTGGGCGTGGCGGGGCTGGATAAACAGGTGCAGGTGGATTCTGCGGGTACTTCCGCTTTTCATGCTGGCGATGCGCCGGACATGCGCTCGGTGGCACATGCGAAAAAGCGCGGCATCATGATCGAGGGTTTGCGCGCGCGCAAAATTGCGCCGGGAGATTTTGACGAATTCGATTTGATCCTCGCTCTCGACCATGAGCATTTAAATTATTTGCGGCGCGCGAAACCGGAGGGCGCGCGGGCGGAAGTGGCATTGTTCCTTGCCTATGCGGGTGTGGAAAGCGCCTCGGACGTGCCCGATCCTTATTACGGTGACGCGCATCATTTCGAATATGTGCTTGACTTGATTGAGTCTGGTGTCAAACCTCTTATGGATAAACTTCAACAACAAATACGGTAGGATATGCTGCACCCTGTTGCCTTGCTCACTGCGGAAGAAACACGTAACGCCGATGCGGCCGCCATTACCGGCTCCACCTCCGGCGAGACGCTGATGGAAAATGCCGGACGCGCCATCGTCGACCTTATCACGCAGGAGTATAAGCCCTGCAAGGCGCTGGTGGTGTGCGGCACGGGCAATAACGGCGGCGACGGTTTCGTGACCGCGCGGCTGCTGAAAGAGCGCGGCTGGGATGTGGCGCTGGTGAATGTAGGTAATATCGAAGACATCAAGGGCGATGCGAAGGCCGCCAAGGACAAATGGAACATGGCAGGCGGGGCCACGCTTACCTTTCACAAGGAAATGCTGCGCGAAGCGCAGCTGGTGGTGGATGCGATGTTCGGCACAGGGCTTGCGCGCGATATCGAGGGCGCGGCCAAAGATGCCATCGTCGCCATTAACGACAGCAAAGTGCCCGTGGTTTCGATTGACGTGCCGAGCGGCATCAACACCGACACGGGCGCGATCATGGGCGTGGCCATACGCGCTTCGAACACGGTTACTTTCGTGCGGCCCAAGCCGGGGCATGTGCTGCTGCCGGGCAAGGCGCATACCGGGCAGTTGCATGTGTATGACATCGGCATTTCCGGCGACAAGGTGAAGCCGAAACTGTTCCTGAACGCCCCTGCCCTGTGGAAGCATTTGATGCCTTTCCCTAACCCGGATTCCAATAAATACAGCCGGGGGCACACGGTGATTTTTGGCGGTGGCATGACGAGCACTGGCGCGTCGCGCCTTGCCGCCATGGCGGCGCTGCGTGTTGGCTCCGGTTTGGTGAGCGTGGCCTCTTCACAGGATGCCCTTCCCATTTACGCCATGACGCTCACGGCGGTGATGACCAAGCTGGCCGATAGTACGGCGCAGCTGGCCGCGCTTTTGGAAGACAAGCGTATCAGCGCGGTTTTGATTGGCCCCGGGGCTGGGCTTTCCGATAAGACGCGGGATTACACGCTGCAAATCCTCAACAGCAAAAAGGCTTGCGTGGTGGATGCGGACGCGTTGTCGATTTTCCAATCCAATACCAAGCCGCTGTTCGATGCCATCAGCGCGCCGACGGTACTCACGCCGCATGAGGGCGAGTTCGAACGCCTGTTTGCCACCAAGGGTGTGAAAACGGAACGCGCAAAGGATGCCGCCAAGCAAAGCGGCGCAGTGATCGTGCTCAAAGGCAATGACACGGTGATCGCCGCCCCGGATGGGCGGGTCAGCATCAACGCCAACGCGCCTGTATGGCTGGCGACAGCCGGCTCGGGCGATGTACTGGCCGGAATTATCACCGGGCTGATGGGCCAGGGTATGCCTGCTTATGAAGCAGCCTGCGCGGGCACATGGATTCAGGGAGAAGTGGCCAACCGCTTCGGCCCCGGCCTGATTGCCGAAGATTTACATACCACTATGCCCGCCACCCTTAAAAGCCTATACGATGCGTAATGTGCTACGGGTCATGATCTCCGGCCGCGTGCAGGGGGTGGGTTATCGTGCCTGGGCGGTGACGAAGGCAACGCATCTGGGCCTTCAGGGCTGGGTGCGCAACCTGAAAGACGGACAGGTGGAAGCGGTGTTTGCCGGAGAGCAGGCTATGATCGAGCAAATGATCGAGGCGTGCAAGGAAGGCCCCGACCATGCGCGGGTGGAAGCCATTGAGGTATTTACCCATAAGGATGCGGTGGAAGGACCGTTTGCCGCGCGCCAGACGGTATAGTGTTAGCGGGTCAGCACGGCGTCGGTCGCGGGGGTTTCGTTTTTCTCGAGAATATTGGTAAGGCTGAAGCGGGTTTCACGCGTGGCGAAGCTGCGGGTCTGGGTTTCGGACATGTTTGGTTCGGCGTTCAGGGCGGGTGCAGGCTTTTCCGGCGCGGGCGCGGCAAGAGCGGGCTCCGGCGCGGGGGCGTTTTCTTTTTCAAAATAATGCCCCTTGAGCAATTTGCCGTAGCTTTGGGCAAGTTTGCTGGTGAGGTGCGGGAAGTTCACGCCCATGGTGGTGCCAAACAGGCCGAGCACGGTTGCCGAGCCGATGATGGCCGCAGCGCTGCCCGCCTTGAAGCCGAGCATGGCCACGCCTACGGCAGTGATGGGATTTATGGCAATGAGCGCCCCGAAGGTTGCGAATATAGCAGCTGCAGCCAGTGAGACTTTCCAGTTCAGCAGCGGGGATTTTTTAGCCGGGGCTGCCTGAGTAGGCTCTGCAGCGGCGGGGGATTTGCCTTCGCGCTTTTCTTTTTCTTCAATGGTGGCCTGTGCCACGCCGGCATTTGCCCCGACATCGGCGCCGATGGCCATGCCGAGCCATGCTGCGGCACCGCCGAAGAGGGCGGCATTCGAGGCAACGGCGATGGCGCTGGGCAAGGCCACCGAAGCCGCACCCGAAACCCCAAGCGCGCCCAGCAAGGGCGGAAGGAACGAGGCAATTACACCCCCTGCCATACCGAAACCACCGAGCACGGTTGCGCCCGCCAGAAAACCTGCCGTGCGGCGCGACCACGTTTTCTTGTGGAGCGTCTCGTATAGCTGGTCGGACTTCTGGTTTTCCTCAGTGGTTGCCATATTAGCTAAAAGGCCTGTTTTCGGTCATAGTTTGTCACCTTACAGGATAGATCAGCGGCTGGCATGGGGAAAGTTAAGATTGCGTGACAGCGGGCAAAGTCTATCCATCTGTTTTTTTAGGATATTTTTTTAGATGGAATGCTATTTACTGGTAATCCGGAGGGACTGGCACGTAGCGGTATGGGTGGTGGCGGTTTTTCTCTTCTTCTTCCACGCACCAGTCATAGCTGGCATCACCACGCATGGAGCCCATTGCCATGCAGCTGGCATCGGTGCCGGAGTCATTGCGGTATTGCTCGGTATTTGTGCGGAAAAACGAGGCGTATTGGCAGGATGTGACGGCTGGCAGCAAGGACAGCGCAAGCAGCGCCCGGTAACGTGACAACATAATCCCCTCCCCTATGGCTTGGTGTTATCGGTGATTTCGGTAAATACCCCTTCAATGACCTGCGTGCGGCCTGAAGCGGGTTCATCACGGTTCTGGCGGAGAAACTGCCAGCGCATCCAGTATTGGCGGCCCACAAGGTATACGGTGATGACCACGCCCAGCAAAGTGAACCAGATAAGCAAAGAGAAGCCGATGGTGAAGGCGGCAATCACGATAAGCCCAATAAATATAAAAGAAAATACGCTTAAAACAAATTCCATTAACGAAACCCTTACCTCTCTTTGTTATCTTATACCATAAACTTGCGAAAAATATATGAACGAAGTGCTGGAGGATGTATTCGAGCGCACCCGCAGGCTGCTGTATTACGGCATCGGGGGGTGGTTGCTTGGACTGGTCATGATGCTCCGGCTGCCTGACGCGGACGATATTGACCCGCGACTGATACAAGAGCCGATACAGGGGCCCACATCGCGCGGTGAAATCCATTTCAAATATGAGGGCCAGGAAATCCGGGTGGTTCCTGTGCTGAGCTATGAAATTAACGGGCTGGTCGTGTCGCATAACGATCCGGGGGAATGGTACCGTTTCGATCTGATCCATGACAGCCAATCCATAAACACACGCGATATCTGCCTGATCTGGGGGGACAACCTGAAGACCAATGCGTTTCACCATGTCAGTTTTTCAAACGATGACCGGATGTGCAACTGGAGCTACGGCTCCAGCGTGCGCATGATAAAGGATAATGAAATCTCCAATAATCACCTGATTACGGCGAACGACGATATACGCGAGCAAATCGCCAATCTTCATGTGGGTGACCAGGTGGCGATCAAAGGCAGGCTGGCTTATTATGCCGAGGAACGCTGGGGACTGGCGAGCCTCCGCAGCAGCAGCCTGACACGCGATGATACGGGCGTGGATTCCGGCGAAATCATTTTCGTTGAGTCACTGACCGTGCTTCATTCCTATAATTACTTCTGGGCATTACTGCACCAGATCGGATACTGGATTTGCGTGGGCATGATTTCGCTCAGGGCGGCGGTTTTCGCGGTGCCGAAACAGGGGCTGCACCTGCCGGGTTTCGTGAAGCGCATTATTGCAATGTATAAGCCTTAGACGGTTCCAAAGCTTTTGATGAGGCTGCCACAGACCATGTACCAGCCATCGACCAGCACGAAGAAAATCAGCTTGAACGGCAGCGATATCATCACCGGGGGAAGCATCATCATGCCCATGGCCATGAGCACGGAGGCGACCAGCATATCAATGATGACGAAGGGAATGAAGATGAGGAAGCCGATTTCAAAAGCGCGTTTCAGCTCCGAGATCATGAAGGCGGGAATGAGCACCCGGAAGGGGGTGTCTTCGGGCGTTTCGATGGTAAGGCCGGGGGACATGGAGACGAAAAGCTCAAGGTCCTTGGCGCGGACATGGGTAAGCATGAAGGCGTGGAACGGCGCGCTGATCTTTTCTATGGCTTCTTCCTGCGTGATTTCGTTATCCATCAGGGGGCGGAAGCCATCGTCGTATGACTGCTGGAAGACAGGGGCCATGACGAACAGGGTGAGGAAAAGCGCCAGTGAAATGAGGACCTGATTTGGCGGCGTCTGCTGAAGGCCGAGGGCGCTGCGCAGGAAAGACAGCACGATCACCATGCGCATGAAAGAGGTGGTCATCATCAGGATGGAGGGCGCGAGGGTGATGACGGTCATGAGCACGACGAGCTGGATCATACGGGCGGCGGCAGAGCCACCGGCATTGCTGTTCAGGTCCACGGTCATGGTCTGGGCGAAGGCGAGATGCGGGCATAATAGCGCAGCGGCCAGAAGGGCGCGGGCGAACCATTTAGACATTGGGCACCTCAAAGCTTTCGATCACGGTTTCGCGGCCATCGGCCAATAGCAGCAGGTGCTGCTTCTGGTCGCGCTTGATGAGGACGAGGCGGCGCTTGGCGTCGATATAGCGGGTTTCCACCACATCGAGTCGGCCTTCGCCGGGCTTGGTATTCATGTAAGTAAACTTACCTGAAGACGAGAGAGCCTTGAGAGCAAGATACATCAGCCCGATCAGGCCGAGCACCAGCACGGAGGCAAAGATAAAGCGTGACGGATCTACCGTGTCCATGGGCTAATCTTCGTCGCCGTCGCGCTTGCCATAGGCATCGCTGGCATCGGCGACCTTGTATGCCTTGGCGGCTTTTTTCTGGCTGGAAAGCGAGCGGATCTGGTCGGCGAGCTGGTCGCGGGTGGCAACCATGTCTTCACCCAGTGTTTTCAACTCATTCAGCAGCTTCTGCATACGGACAGAGGCGGCGAGGCGCTCCTGTTGCGACAGGCTAAGCACGGTTTCACACAGGCTGCGCACCTGGTCTTCGAGGCCCTGCATTTCCATCATGGCGCCGGCATCGAGCAGGGTACGGCTATCGCTAATGAATTGTTCGATCTCATCGAAAAGTGCTTCGGTCGATTTGGCGGTCATTTCCTGCTCCCAGCTTTAGCATTGGCCTTATACACGTAGGCGAGAATTTCAGCAACGGCGGCGTATGCCTCCAGGGGGATGGGCATGTCGATATCGAGCTTAGCGAGCAGCGTCACCAGGTCGGGGTCTTCACGCACCTCGATGTTATGCTCAAGGGCCAGCTTGATGATTTGCTCCGCCATGAGGCCCTTACCCTTAGCGGCGAGGCGGGGGGCTTCATCCTTGCCCCGCTCATAGGTGAGGGCTACGGCAAGCTTGTCTTTATCGGGCGGCGTTTCATTACTGGCCGCCATCGGGCTTATCTTTCTCCGGGGCGTTGACGTCGACTGTGAATTCGAGGTCTAGCAGTTCGGCTGCGCCCACCGTGGCGGCGGCGATGTTCTGCTCCATGATTTTCTGGTGTAGTTCCTTGCGCAGGATGGTGGCTTCCTTGGGAAAAAGAAAGCCGAGTTTGACCGTCTTGCCGCGGACTTCGACCACGGTCAGTTCAATATTATTGTTGATAATAATCGATTCGCCGATTTTCCGTGTTAAATACAGCATTTAGGCGATTGCTCCACCCATGGCCCGCTCCCGTTTTATCCACAGTATTACTGGCGCAAATTCGCAACGAACGCAATGTTTATCCTTAAATACCTCTGGTCAGGCTATGAAATTTGGGGTATCCTTGCGGTTATGTAGGAAATTATTGCCGATTAGGCTTGTTTTATATGGATTACGCGTCGATTCCACTATTTAACCTTATGAAAACTAAGCTCAGTTTCCTTTCTGAGCGGCAGCAGGTGCTGGCACAGAACGTGGCCAATGCCGACACACCCGGATATAAGGCCAAGGACATCGCCGCCCCCGATTTCAGCAAGATTCTTGCAGGAACGCAGGGACAGTCGGCACAGAACTTGCCCATGGCCGTTACGCATGAGGGGCATATGATGCCTGTCACGTCTGGAGGGGACATGAAGGTGATTACCCGTAAAAAGACGGATGAGCTTAACCCCAACGGCAATAACGTGGTGATCGAGGAAGAAATGTCCAAGGTCGCGGCTAACCAGGGTGAGTATACCATGGCGCTGAATTTATATAGCAAGACGCTGGCGATGTTCAAAACCGCCATCGGCAATCCGAGCGGCGGAGGTTAAGGCTAGGTTATGAGTCTGGGTGATACATTACTTATTTCGGCGGCGGGTATGCGGGCGCAAAGCGATCGGTTACGCGTGGTGGCCGAAAACCTGGCCAATGCCAGTTCCACGGCAAAGGATGCTTCAACCGACCCGTACCGGCGCAAGCTGCTTACTTTCCAGAATGTGCTGGACAAGGAAACGGGCGTGGAGCAGGTGAAGGTGGTCAAGCGCAGCTACGACCCCTCGCCTTTCAACCTGAAATACGACCCGTCGCACCCGGCGGCGGATGCGCAGGGCTATGTTAAATACCCGAATGTGAACACCATCGTGGAAATGATGGATATGCGCGAGGCGAGGCGCGGGTATGAGGCGAACCTCAATATTGTTGAAGTGTCCAAGGCGCTGCTGACGCAGACGCTTGGGCTGTTACGTTAGGAGTAGGCTATGGCGGATATGCTTTCGGCGGTAAACGCCTATAAGAGCCAGATGAAGATGATGGACAATGCCAAGAAGCCTTCGGGCGACGAGGATATTGGCCAGCCTTCCTTCGCGGGTATGGTGGAAAAGGCTCTGGGCGGCGCGGCGGATGCGGCTAAGACAGGCGAAGCCACAGAAATTCAGGCGCTGACTGGCGGGAAGGTAGACCTCTCCAATCTCGTTACCGCAGTAGCCAACGCTGAGCTTTCGCTCAACACCGTAGTGGCGGTGCGCGACCGGGTGATAAATGCCTATAACGACATCATCCGGATGGCGATTTAAGCCCCTTCCCTGCCCGGCATTTTCGTTTCAGTTTGTTGTCGCATTTTAGGCTTGCGGGCAGTAGAGTTCGTTTAACTTACAGGGAGCGGCCATGGAAGCGGCGGAAGTCATTGATTTAATACGGCAGGGCATCTGGGTGCTTATCCTGATTTCTGCGCCGCTGATGGTGGTGGCGCTGGTGGTGGGTTTGGCGATTGCCATTTTGCAGGCGCTGACGCAGATCCAGGAATCCACGCTGACCTTTGTTCCCAAGGTACTGGCGATGCTGCTGATGATGGCATTTACGCTGCCCTACATGCTGCAGACGCTTACCGATTTTACCAATAAGTTGCAGGACAAGATTGTGCATATAGAATAAGGACAGGCCATGAACCCTTCCTTTTTGTCGCAATTCCTGACCACCGAAATTTTTTCGTTCCTGCTGATTTTCTGCCGGGTGGGCTCGGCCATCATGCTGATGCCGGGATTCGGGGAAAGCTATGTGACGGTGCGGGCGCGGCTGTTTCTTGCGCTGACGTTCAGCCTGATACTGGTTCCCGCGCTGGGGCACATGCCCGCTTCGCCCGCGTCGGTCGGGGGCACGTTCATCCTGATTTTTGGCGAGATCCTAATCGGGTTGATGATTGGCGGCATGGCGCGGATGCTGATTTCAGGCGTGCACACGGCGGGCAGCATCATCGCCTACCAGTCGAGCCTTGCCTCGGCGCTTACGGCCAATATCGCGGGGTTTTCCGGACAGGACACGTCGCTGGGCAATTTGCTGAGCATGAGCACGATTGTGCTGATTTTCGTGACCGACCTGCACCATATCATGCTGCGCGGGCTGATGGATAGTTACAACCTGTTCGCGCCCGGGCAGATTCCGCTGATGGGCGATATCGCCAAGCACGCCACGGACACCATGAGCAACACTTTCCGAATCGCCATGCAGATGTCGGCGCCGCATTTAGTGGTGGGTATGATGCTGTACCTCGCGGCGGGCATTCTGGCGCGGCTGATGCCGAATTTGCAAATTTTCTTTATCATGATGGCACCGCAGCTGCTTATCAGCTTCTGCATCCTGATGATAAGCTTCAGCGCGATCATGCTGTGGTATCTCGATTATATCAAGGAAGCTTTAAGCAGCTTCCTCGCACCGTAGGGGCCGCGCATGGCAGACGGCGAACAGGACCAGGAACAAAAAACAGAACAACCTACACAAAAGCGGCTTGATGAGGCGCTTAAAAAAGGCAACGTGCCGGTTTCCAAAGAGGTGGCGAATTTCTTCGTGCTTTCGGCGCTGGCCGCCATTGTGGCGTGGTGCACACCGAACATGCTGCGCCAGACCGGGCGATTACTGACCCCTCTTCTGGCCGATGCCGACAGCCTGCCGGTGGATGCGAACGGGATTGGGAAACTGCTGCTGCATATCGTGCTGGGGGGCATGGGCATTGTGGCAGTGCCGATGCTGATGGGCATTGTGGCGGTGCTGGCGGCGAGCTTCCTGCAAAACGGTTTCGTGGTTTCTTCCGAACCGGTGATGCCGAAATTCTCGCGGTTGTCCCCGCTGGAAGGTATTAAGCGGATGTTTTCGATGCGCTCGGTGATTGAGCTGGTCAAGAGCCTAGCCAAGCTTGGCATCGTGGGATATGTGGCGTTTTTAGCGGTGTACCCGGAGCTTACAAACATCAAGCGGCTGCCTAACAGCAATACCGAGGCGATGCTGATGTTCCTGCTGATGCTGGCCAGCCGCATGACGCTGGGCGTGGCCATCGCCATGTTCATCATCGCCATTCTGGACACGCTGTACCAGCGCTTCCAGTATTTCAAATCCCTGCGCATGACGCGGCAGGAAATCAAGGATGAATACAAACAGGCCGAAGGCGACCCGATGGTAAAGCAGCGCCTGAGGCGGTTGCGCATGGAGAGAGCCAAGAACCGGATGATGAGCAACGTGCCCAAGTCCGACGTGGTGATTACCAACCCGACCCATTTCGCGGTGGCGCTGCAATATGACTCGGCCAGTATGAAGGCACCAAAGGTGGTGGCCAAGGGGCAAGACCTGATCGCGCTTAAAATCCGTGAGCTGGCCAAGGCCAACGATGTGCCCATCGTGGAAAACCCGCCGCTGGCGCGGGCGCTGTTCGACGCGGCGGACATTGACGAGGAAATTCCCACCGCGCAATACGAGGCGGTGGCGAAGGTTATCTCTTATGTGTACCAGCTCAAGGGCAGGCGGCGTTAGGGGCCAAAAAAACTGTTGTTTATTTTCCCTAAATTCACCATGTTACGATAGCTTCCAGTCTATTTTCCGGTTCCCATGGCTATTCGATACAGCGATTTCAGCAAACGCAATGAAAAGACGGCGGATTTCGTCAGCCGCAAGTATAACCCCAGTCTTGTGAAGCTGGTGGCGCTGTTTTTCCTCGCGCTGGCCTGCGGCATCGTCATCACCGGGTTTTTGCTGCCGCCATTCTATTTCGTGGTGATGCTCACCGTCGTCATGGGCGGGCTGGGAACCTATGTGATCGTGGAAATCCAGCGCACGCGCGACCTAGTGGTGGCCACCGAATACCAGAACGCCATGTTCGCCTCGGCGCTGGGCTATAACAGCCGCTTTACCATGATTATCAAGCGCGAAGGCACGATTATTTACATGGATAACGGGCTGCAGAAATTATTTCCCGACCTGATGAAGGAGCGGCAGTTTTCCATGTCAAACCTGCTGAAAATGGCGAAGGTGGGAGCAACAGAGCGCGAGAAAATTCTTGATGTTGTGCAGCGCGGCAACCCGGACAAGATGATGTTCGACATGCGTGCCGGGGACGGGCGCATCCACCCCATCGTGCTTTCGGTGCAGCCGATCATGCGGCCCAGCGGGTTTTTGCTGTTACGCGGGCGTGACTATGTAGAAGACCGCAACGGCGCGCCGATTCCGAAGACGTCGCAGGCGCCCATGACCAACCCGCTACTGTCTAAATCCAGCATCGCCATGTTCGCGCACATCATGGACCGCATGGGCATGGGGCTGTATATGATCGATATGGGCGGCAATATCCTTTATGTGAACCCGGTGCTGGAGCAGTGGCTTTCCTTCGGGCAGGGCGAAATTACCAGCGGCAAATTCACCATGCGCGACGTGGTGCACGGGGTGAGCGTGGAAGACGCGCTGAACCCCGGCGATTTTGAAGGCGAGAATTCGTTGCTAAAAAAGGAAGGCGGGCTTATCAAGGCTTACATCAACCAGAAGATCATTTATGGTGACAACAATAAGCCGCTCGGCTGTGTGGCGCTGATTACCAATATGATCGAGACGGATTCAGAATCTAAAAAGAAATTATGGTAGCATGAACGCACATTCCCCCGACCCCGCCTCCCAGCTGACGCTGGCCAGTTTTATCGAAAATTCGCCCATCGCCATTGTGGGGCTAGATACGGACGGCACCATCGTGCAGGGCAACCGCGCCTTCCACTCGCTGACACAGCACACGCTGGCCTCCAAGCTTCCGATGCCGTTCAACGACCTGCTTACGCCAGCGAAGAAAAGCGAGGCCGAAGCGCTGCTGAAGCGGGCGCAGGCCGGGGATATCCCCTCTGAAGCCCAGCACCTGGAACTGACGCTTCCTAACGGGGTGGAGCTGATCGTTTCAGCCCTGCTCAGCCCATTTAATTCGCAAGCCGCGGGCGGGCCGCTGATTATCCACCTGATTGACATCACCGAGCAGAAAAACCTTGAGCTACGGTTTGCACATTCACAAAAAATGCAGGCTGTGGGCCAGCTTGCGGGCGGTGTGGCGCATGATTTCAATAACCTGCTCACCGCCATGATCGGGTTTTGCGACCTGCTGCTAATGCGCCACCCGGCGGGCGACCAGTCGTTTGCCGATATCATGCAGATCAAGCAAAACGCCAACCGGGCGGCTAACTTAGTGCGGCAGTTGCTGGCTTTCTCACGCCGGCAGACGTTGCAGCCGAAGGTGCTGGACCTGACGGACGTGCTGGCCGAGCTTTCAAACCTGATCCGCCGCCTGATCGGGGAAAATATTGAGCTGAAGATGGTGCATGGGCGCGAGATCGGCCATGTGCGCGCCGACCAGGGGCAGCTGGAGCAGGTGCTAATCAACCTCGCCGTGAACGCGCGCGACGCGATGACGGGGGGCGGTTCGCTTTCCATCCGCACCAGCAAGACGCTGATTGACCGGGCGCACCCCCTGCCCCGCGACCTGATGGCGCCGGCGGAGGAAGATTCCACGATTCCCAACGGCGAGTATGTGCTGGTGGAAGTGGTGGATTCGGGCTGTGGGATTCCCAAGAATATCCTGCCAAAGATTTTTGAGCCGTTTTTCTCCACCAAGGCGGTGGGCAGCGGCACGGGGCTTGGGCTTTCCACCGTATATGGCATCATCAAGCAGTCCGGCGGATATGTGTATGTAGCCAGCAAGGAAAACGAGGGCACGAATTTCAGCTTGTTCTTCCCCAGCGTAGGCCAGCAGGAAGCAGCCACGGCGGTGGCGGCGGAAGCAGCGGAAAAGACGGAGAGCCATATTTCGGGCGATTTGACCGGCAAAGGGACGATTTTGCTGGTGGAAGACGAAACGCCGGTGCGGATTTTTGCCGCGCGGGCATTGCGCAACAAAGGCTACACTATCCTTGAAGCCGATTGCGGGGAGACCGGGATTGAGCTGATGGAAAAGCACGGGCAGGAAGTGGAAGTGATCGTGACGGATGTCATCATGCCGGGCATGAACGGGCCGACGATGATTGACAAAATCACGCCGCAATACCCCAATGTGAAGGTGATTTTCATCTCGGGCTATGCGGAAGATATTTTCGTGAATAACTATGGCACCGAGCGCAGTTTCAATTTCCTTGCCAAGCCGTTTACGCTCAAGCAGCTAGCCAGCAAAATTAAAGAAGTGCTGGGCAAATAGCCGCGGGGCGGCTTTTTTAAAGGATAGCATGTGGATTGGTTTGCGCCGGTGGATTTGTATTGCGAGCGGCTGGGTCCGGCATTCTGGGCAGAGCCGGTCAATGCGCTGAGCAATATTGCCTTCCTGATTGCTTCGGGAATCTTATTTGGTCAAAGCCGCGCGCGGCCAGCGGATGGCGAGGTGCGTGCATTGAGCGCGCTGGTGGGCGTGGTGGGCATCGGTAGCTTCCTGTTCCACAGTTTTGCAAACCCGCTTGCGGAATTAGCGGATGTACTGCCCATCGCGCTCTTCGTGCTCACTTATATATGGGTGTCGTTTCGCCGTTTCCTCGGCTGGGGCACGGGCAAGACGCTACTTGCGATGGGGGTTTTCCTTGGGCTTGGGCCCGTGATGGCGCGGCTGCCCGAAGGGTGGCAGATGAACGGTTCGGTTTCCTACCTGCCCTGCCTGGGAATGCTGCTATTCCAATGGACGCAGATACGGCGCGCCCAGCCGCTGGCTGCGCGGCGGGTGTTAGTGGCAGCACTGACTTTTGTTTTGTCGCTTACTTTGCGCAGCCTCGATATGCAGCTCTGCTCACTGTTTCCCCTAGGCACGCATTTCCTGTGGCATTGTTTCAACGGGCTGGTGCTGTATCTGCTGGTGCTGGCAGTGATGCGCAAGGATTAATAAATAATTGCACGCCGCATAATTCGGTGTAGAGTGCTGGTAATGATTTCTTTACTTTAATGACAGGGAATAGACATGGATAAGAATAAAGCGCTAGAAACCGCACTCAGCCAGATCGAAAAGAATTTCGGCAAAGGCTCCATCATGAAGCTGGGCGACAATAAGATGGAAGCGGTGGAAGCCACCTCCACCGGCTCGCTGGGCCTTGATATTGCCTTGGGCGTTGGCGGCATTCCCCGCGGGCGCATTATTGAAATCTTCGGGCCGGAAAGCTCGGGGAAGACCACGCTCACCCTGCATCTGGTAGCGGAAGCGCAGAAAAAGGGCGGCACCTGCGCCTTTATCGACGCGGAACACGCGATGGACCCGATTTATGCGAAAAAGCTGGGCGTGAATATTGACGAACTCCTCATTTCGCAGCCGGACACGGGTGAACAGGCGCTGGAAATTGCCGATACGCTGGTGCGCTCGGGCGCGATTGACATCGTGGTGGTGGACTCGGTGGCGGCGCTGGTGCCGAAGGCCGAACTGGACGGAGAAATGGGCGACAGCCATATGGGCCTGCAGGCACGCCTGATGAGC
Organism: Alphaproteobacteria bacterium; assembly: GCA_025360345.1. Taxonomy (GTDB): domain Bacteria; phylum Pseudomonadota; class Alphaproteobacteria; order Rickettsiales; family SXRF01; genus JANYBV01. The sequence continues at coordinate 59,999 of JANYCJ010000137.1, forward strand.
CAGGCGCTGCGCAAGCTCACCGGCTCCATCAGCCGCACTAACTGCACGATTATTTTTATTAACCAGATCCGCATGAAGATCGGCGTGATGTTTGGCAACCCGGAAACGACCACGGGCGGCAACGCGCTGAAATTCTACGCTTCGGTGCGCCTCGACATCCGGCGCATCGGCGCGATCAAGGAAAAGGAAGAGGTGATCGGCAACCAGACCCGCGTGAAAGTGGTGAAGAACAAGGTGGCCCCGCCCTTCCGGCAGGTGGAATTCGACATCATTTACGGCGAAGGCATTTCCAAGACCGGGGAGCTGGTGGATATGGGCGTGAAGGCCGGTATCGTGGAAAAATCCGGCTCGTGGTTCTCTTACAACAACACGCGCATCGGCCAGGGCCGCGAAAATGCGAAGCAGTATTTCAAGGACAACCCCAAGATTGCCGCCGAAGTGGAAAAGAAAGTGCGTGAAAATGCTAATGTGCTGACGGAAGCACTGAAGGCGTCGCCCTCTGAAATGGCGGAATCGGAAGACGCAGCGTAACAGCGGAAAAGGATTATGGGTAAAATTCTTAAGCCTGAAGACCTTGAGCGGTTCAAAAAAGACGTGGACGGGCCTTCAAATGAAGCGGCGCGGCGCGTTGCAAGGGAAAAGCTCGATGAGCGCTTTCCTTTACGCGAAGGACAGGCGGAAGCTGTTTTACCTAATGGAACGCGGGCACGGATGCGCCCACATGCCACTGATCCTTATGATATTGATGTTGATGCGACGAAAAAAGGCGGCGACCCGGTGGATATGCGCAAGGCTACCGGCAGGAAACCCAATGATGACGGCAGCGTGCGGATTGACCCGCGCCATGTGATCGACACGCTGGGCGAACTGGGCGGGGTGGATCTGAATCCGCCCCTGCCCGCTCCCGGCTCGGGAAGGGGAAGTGGTGGCACGCCCATTTTTTCGGAGCGGACGGACATCCTTCGCGGCGGTGGCAAGCACATCACCTGATACCAAACATTTACGTGAAAGCAGCGGGAATGCAATTTTTGATTTTGGCTTATGACGCGAAAGACGCGGGTGCGCCTGCCCGGCGGCTGGAGGCGCGGGAGGCGCATCTGGCGCTGATTGCGAAATATAAGGCCAGCGGGAATATGAAAATCGGGGCAGCCATACTGGATGAGGCGGGGAATATGGCAGGTTCTTGCATTATTGCGGATTTCCCCTCACGCGCGGCGCTGGACGCGTGGCTGGCGGAGGAGCCGTATATTTTGCAGAAAGTCTGGGGGGATGTGACAATCCAGGGGTGCAAAATCGCCCCTTCTTTCACCTAGTTAAAGCATTTATTGCGAGCGCCTGAAATTTGCGATACAAGCGTATGTCGCTTTGCTTTAGCGATTTGATTATCTTACATTATCACCTCCACCGGGAGAATTTTCATGAAAAAACTGCTTGTAACTGCATCCATCATTTTGTTCAGCGCCAGCGCCGCCATGGCAGCCCCCCACAGCTACCAGGTCACCGGGCAGGTTCTGGATATCAGCGATAAATCTGTCATCATTTCCAAAGGCAAGGAAAACTGGGAAATCATGCGCAACGCCGAGAGCAAAATCCCCACTTCGGTGAAGGTTGGCTCCAAGGTGACGATTGAATACACCATGACGGCGCTGGAAGTGACGGACAAGACCCCCAAATCCGCCGACACCCCGACCCCGCCCAAGAAAAAGAAATAATTGCGGCAACCCGCACCAAAAACGCATGAAGCCGGGGCCTGATGCCCCGGTTTCTTGTTATTTCCAGTACCCAACAGGCATAGCATGACAAAGACCAGCGTAAACGACGTCCGAACCGGTTTCCTCGATTTCTTCAAGGCCAACGGCCATGAAGTGCAGCCCAGCTCCTCGCTGGTGCCGCATAACGACCCGACCCTGATGTTTTCAAATGCCGGGATGAACCAGTTTAAAAACGTGTTTACGGGCGCGGAGAAACTGCCCTTTTCCCGGGCAGCCACCAGCCAGAAATGCGTGCGCGCGGGCGGCAAACATAACGACCTTGACAATGTGGGCTACACGGCGCGTCACCACACGTTTTTTGAAATGCTGGGAAATTTTTCCTTCGGGGATTATTTCAAGGAAACAGCCATTGAGCTGGCGTGGAAGCTGCTGACCCAAGATTACGGGCTGGATAAGAGCAAGCTCAGCTTCACGGTGTACCACACCGATGACGAAGCGTTTACCTTATGGAAGAAGATTACGGGCTGCGACGACAGCCGTATTTTGCGCATTCCCACCAAGGATAATTTCTGGGCGATGGGCGATACGGGGCCGTGCGGGCCGTGCTCGGAGATTTTCTACGACCACGGGGCACAGGCCGGCAACGGTGAATGGGCGCTCAATGCCGATGGCTCCGACCGCTTCGACGCGCGGTTCGTAGAAATCTGGAACTTAGTATTCATGCAGTATGAGCAGGTAGACGCGGCTACGCGGATTGACTTGCCGAAACCTTCGATTGATACCGGCATGGGGCTAGAGCGGATTTCGGCGGTGATGCAGGGCGTGCACGACAATTACGATATTGATTTGTTCCGCCATATTATCACCGCGATCAAAGATGAGGCGGCGAAACTCGGGGCCGGGGTTTCCAAAGACCCCGCGCCGTATAAGGTGCTGGCAGACCATTTGCGCTCCAGCTGTTTCCTGATTGCCGATGGGGTGATGCCTTCCAACGAAGGGCGCGGTTATGTGCTGCGCCGGATTATGCGCAGGGCGATGCGCTATGCACACCAACTGGGCTGCAAAGACCCGCTGATGTTCCGGCTTGTGCCTGCGCTGGTGGCGGAAATGGGCGGGCAGTATCCGGAGCTCAAGCGCGCGGAGGCTGCGATTGCCGATAACCTGAAGCAGGAAGAAGAGCGCTTCAAGCAGACGCTGGAACGCGGCCTGAAGCTGCTGGACGAGGAAACCTCCAAGCTTAATCTTGAGAAACGAGGCATCAAAGCATTTTACGGAAAAGAGGAAAAAATGTCTCTTTTCCCCGGTGATGTTGCCTTTAAGCTTTATGACACCTATGGGTTTCCGCTGGACCTGACGCAGGATATTTTGCGGCAGCGCGGCATGGAGGTGGACACCGAAGGGTTTGAAAAAAGCATGGAGGGGCAGCGCGACATGGCGCGGGCCGCGCATAAAGGTTCGGGCGATGTGGCGACAGACCGCATCTGGTTCGATTTAAAGGAAAAAATCGGCGCGACGCCTTTCCTTGGCTATGACAAGGACGAGGCGGATGCTGAAGTGCTTTCGATTGTGAAGGACAATGCGCTGGTGGAAAGCGCCTCCGCGGGTGACGAAGCATTCGTGGTGCTTTCGCACACGCCGTTTTACGGCGAGTCTGGCGGGCAGGTTGGCGATATGGGCCAGCTGCTGGTGGGCGGAACGCCTGTGGCGGTAGTGGTGGATACGCAAAAACCGCTTGAGGGGTTCCACGTGCATAAGGTGAAGCTTTCCGCGGCGCTTAAGCGCGGGGACAAGGTGCACGGCGCCATTGACGTGGCGAACCGCGGGAAAATCCGCGCCAACCATTCGGCGACGCATTTGCTGCACAAGGCTTTGCGCGACACGCTGGGAGAGCATGTGACGCAGAAGGGTTCGCAGGTTGCGCCGGACCGCTTACGGTTCGACTTCAGCCATTCGAAGCCGGTTTCCAAGGAAGATATCGCGGCGATTGAGCGGAAGGTGAACAAGGTGATCTGGAAAAAGACGCCGGTGAGCACCAAGGAAATGACGCCGGACGAGGCCATTGCCGCAGGCGCCATGGCGCTATTCGGAGAAAAATACGGCGATTCGGTGCGGGTGCTTTCCATGGGCGACGATGAGGGCAAGCATTACTCTATCGAGCTTTGCGGCGGTACGCATGTGCACAATACGGGCGATATTGCGCTATTCAAGGTGACATCCGAAGGCTCGGTTGCCTCCGGCATCCGCCGCATTGAGGCGGTGACGGGTGAAGCGGTGCGCGGGTTTATGGCAGAGGAAGCCAGCAAACTGCGCGAGCAGGTAGAGAAGCTGCACGGCGACCAGTTGCAGCTTGTGGCTTCGCTGAAGGCAGCGGGCGGCAAAGCCGCAGACACCCCTGCCCTGACCGCTTTTTCCACCCGCGAACTAGGCTCAGCTCCGGCGGAGCAACTTCTGGATTTGTTCGACGCCATGGTGGCGCGGCAGAAAGATGCGGCCGCCACGCTGGTGGAAGAAAACAAGAAACTCACCAAGCAACTGGCTGAGGCGCGCAAAAGCCAGGCCATGTCTGCGGCTGGCGAGGCTGTAGCCAAGGAGATGGTGGGCAATGTCGGATTTATCGGAAAGGCCTTTGAAGGGCTGGACCCCAAAGAATTGCGCGGCATGGCTGAGGGATACCTGAAGCAGGCCGACGTGGTTGCGGTTGGCACTTCGGTGGAAGGGAAAGCCTCCGTGGTGGTGGCGGTGAGCAAGGCGCTGGCTGACAAAATCTCTGCCGTCACGCTGATCCAGGCGGCGGTAAGCGAGCTGGGCGGCAAGGGCGGTGGCGGAAGGCCGGACATGGCGCAAGGCGGCGGCCCGGATGCCGACAAGCTGGACGCGGCGCTGGCCAAGGTTAAATCGCTGCTTTCCTAGCGGCGCTTTGCTGACTTACTTTCCAATCTTCCTTGCGGGCGGCGGCGATGCCCAGTTTCGTAGCTTCGTTGATTGCTTCGGCAAGGTGGCGCACGGCGGGGAGTTCCGGCTCATGAAGCGGGCTGTGTGAGGCCATGGGTTCGGCCTTGCTGTTCATCATGCTGTAGGTGTTGCAAATGACTTCTTCCCAGCGCTGGTCCCAGACGGGCGTACCGTCATTGTTGCGCACGATAACGCCTTCCCTGTCCAGCTTGACGTAGCCGTCATACATGGGGTGGTTATAATTGAGTTTCTGCGCGATACTGCGCTTATCCATTGATTTGACAAATTTCAGCATATAGTCGGGTAATATGGGGCAGGCGACCAGCTCATCATGCGCGGCGGCGACGGCTTTTTTCAGTACCTGCTTCTGGTGCTTGCCTAACTCGCCGACCAGCATGTGCATACTTTCATGCAAAAGGGTGTGAGCCACGCTTTGCTGCAGCAGTTTTTCGTCTATCTCTCCGTTCAGCGCGCGGCCATTGCAGGTGAAAATAGTGCGGTGGCGCGGATTTACTGAGCCAACGCTGATGCGGGCCATGTTCGCATTGGAGTCGGCCACGCCGTTGATGTGCCCCTGGGGATAGCTTTTGCTAAGATTTTCCTCTGTGGCGTAGGCGAGGCTGTAATGGTTGCGGTGCATGATTTCCAGCGTGATATCGGGCAGCATGTTCAGGACATTGCCAGCGATCTCGCGGGCTTTTTCAGGCGGCGTCTGGGAGTCGGGATAGGCGGACATGGTTTCCACGATTAGCTCGCGCAGGCGGGATTTGCGTAATTCGTGGCCGGTGGTGAGGCGCTCTTCCACCTTGGCTGCGCTTTCCGGGCGGGCGAGGTCGCGGGTCATATTGTAAAGCTGCTCAGGGGTTTTGCCTGCGGCATAGGGCCGGTTTCCCAGCGCATAGGAAATGGGCAGGTTGATGCCGAGCAGGAGCTGCCTCTGGGCGATGTTGCGGGCAAGGGTGGCATAGGCGCCCGTCACCTGCCCGTTGGGGCCGAGGCCGTTGGTTTCGTGCTGCACGGTAAAGGTGCCCTGCTTGTTCCATTCGCGAAGGATATTGCCGTGGCTTTCATCCATGCCGAGGATGCGCAGGGCTTCCATGGTGCGGGCGTAAAGCTCCGCGGAGGATTGGGGATTATCCAGATCACGCTCGGCGCCTGCATCGCGCATGGCGGAAAGGAAGGTTTTAGTTTTGCCGAGGCGGCTGCATTCGTCGGCGAGGTAGAGGTAGAGGCCGAGGGTGACATGGCTTTTAGCGGATTGGGGGGCGGTTGTGTTTTCCTGCTCCCGGCCGGGCGGAAATCTGGAGATATAGCGCAGGGCGTCGAGCGCTTCGACATCCTGAAACTCAGCGGCGTAGCTGATGGCACGTTCGATCTTTTGTTCAAGGACTGCGGGGTTTTTCAAATCGCTTTTGAAGCAGAGCACATCGGTGTTAAGGCGGGTGATGAAAACCCCCTGCTCATTGACGTAGAAATTTTTTGATAGTTCTTCGATCAGCTTATGGCGGGGAATGGCCACGGTGGCGCGGCGCTTTTGCGCCTCGGCGTATGTGCCGCCCTGGGGTTCGGTTTTAGGGAAAGGCAGGCCGTAGGGGCAGGCCGTACCGGCTTTTTGCGTCCATGGCATGGGCACAGGGCGCTTAGGCTGCACGGGCAGGGCTTCGGCGAAGGTGTCGCCAACAAAAGCCGGCGGCGTGGCAAGCACCGTGCTGTCACTATCGTTTGCCATAATTGTCACGTTCCCCTTACGTGTTTACGACTTCAAATTAGCATAATCGGCGCGGGGAAGGCCAGCCAATCGTTAACCAAGGGTTTACGTTTTACGCAAAGCCTTTATTATTGGCGGTTTGTTAAGGCTTGCGCGATATAATGGCACGAGCTCAACTTCTTATAACATCTTGGATACTATGGCACAATTACCTGATTATTATGCATTGCTCGGAGTGCAGCGCGATGTGGAGGCGGCCGCATTAAAACGTGCGTACCGTGCCAAGGTGTTTGAATTCCACCCTGACCGTAACCCCGGCAGCGAGACTGCCGAGCGCATGTGCAAGGACGTGATCGCCGGTTATGAGATTTTAAGCGATGCGCGCAAAAAGGCGGAGTATGACCGGGCGCGAGGCGGAGATGCTCGCGCGGCGCAGGATTTCGCCAAAACGCAGAAGGAAGCCTATGAATATGCCGAAGGGGTGTTTTCGGGTTTGAGCGAAAAGCAACTGGAGCGGGTGTCGTTCGTGGCCAAGTCCATCGGGCAGGACCGGGTCATTAATAATAACCTGAGAGTGGCCGAGCAGATACTGGCGCGTCACCCGGAATGGCTGCCGGAGAGCGTGAGGCTGGATTATGAGGCACTTTCGACAATCACGAAAGGGTCGCGCACAGATGGCGAGGTTACGCAGCACTATATGAAAGCCGGGGCCGGGGAACGGGAGCGGTTCGTGCAGGATATCGGCGCGCTGGCAGCATTGGGGCGGCAGCTGGCCACCCCTGCCCTGCCCGGCGATGCGGCACAAGGACCCGTGGCAGAAGAAGACCAAGAGGGGCGGAACTTCGTGCGCAAGCTGGTCGAACGGGCGTTGCTGCGCATGGCAGAAGGAGCGGTGAAGACCGACGAGTATAAGTTCAAAAACATCAAAGGGCCATTGGCGGCGGTTGATACGCGGCGCATTGGCGATGAAATGCGCGACGATGACCGGCAAAGCCTGCAGGGTGCGCTGGGCAAGCATAGCGGGGCAGCGCGAAAGCCGGCCATGGCGGCCATTCCAATCCTGCCGTGAGGGTGTATTAACAAAAAACTAATTCTTTTACCCTAGCTTCAATTCCAGTCATTAACCTGAAGGATATCTATGAGTACCCCTATTACAGTTGCTTACGGCGACGGCATCGGCCCCGAAATTATGGAAGCGACCCTGCATGTGCTGCGCGAAGCGGGTGCGGCTATCACGGTGGAAACCATCGAGGTGGGCGAGCGGGTGTATAATATGGGTGCATCCTCGGGCATCTTGCCTTCAGCATGGGAAACACTGCGCCGCAACAAGGTGCTGCTGAAAGCGCCGATCACCACGCCGCAGGGCAAGGGCTATAAAAGCCTGAACGTGACGATGCGCAAAACGCTGGGGCTGTATGCCAATATCCGACCCACGCAGAGCTACCACCCGTTTGTGAAGACCAACCATCCTAAAATGGATTTGGTGATCGTGCGCGAGAATGAGGAAGATTTATACGCGGGCATTGAATACCACCAGAGCCCGGATGTGTTTGAGTGCGTGAAGCTCATCACCCGCAGCGGCAGCGAGCGGATTATCCGCTATGCGTTTGAATATGCCATGGCCAACGGGCGCAAAAAGGTGACCTGCATGAGCAAAGATAACATCATGAAAATGGCCGACGGGCTGTTCCATGGGCTGTTCGACTCCATCGGCAAGGAATATCCCAAGCTGGAGAAGGACCATTATATCATCGATATCGGCGCGGCGCGCATTGCTTCCAAGCCGGATATTTTCGACGTGATTGTGACGGAAAACCTGTATGGCGATATTATTTCGGATATCGCGGCGGAAGTGTCCGGCTCAGTAGGGCTTGCGGGCTCTTCCAATATCGGCGAAGGATTTGCGATGTTCGAGGCGATTCACGGCTCGGCGCCGGATATCGCGGGTAAGAATATGGCCAACCCCTCGGGGATTTTGCAAAGCGCGGTGATGATGCTGGTGCATATCGGCCAGCCGGATGTGGCGACGAACGTGCATAACGCATGGCTCAAGACGCTGGAAGATGGCGTGCATACGGGCGATATTTACCGCAAGGAAGTGAGCAAGGAAAAAGTGGGCACGAAGGAATTCGCCGAGGCAGTGGTGAAGCGGCTGGGCAAAAAGCCCTCGACCATGGAAGCGGTGAAATATGCCAAATCCGAGGCGCAGAACGCTACCGCCAAGATGGGTGAAGTGGTTTCGGCCAAACAAACCCATGTGGGCACTGACCTCTATATCTACTGGACCAACCCGGTGGAGGAGCTGGCCCGCAAGGTGAAGGCACTGGAAGGCGATGGGCTCACGCTTCTGAACCTCGCCAATAAGGGCCTGAAGGCATGGCCGGACGCAGATACCAGCGGTATGCACCTGACCGACCAGTTCCGCTGCCGCTTTACCGTGGGCGACGGCAAGACCACGGACGGCAAGGCAGTAGCCGCACTGGTGGCCCGCGCCTTCGAGGCGAAGCTGGAATTCACCAAGGTGGAAAATTTGTATAGCTTCGACGGAGTGGCCGGGTTTAGCTTAGGGCAAGGCGAGTAACTCTTTCCTCTAAGGATATGTAATGGCGGATTCTCAGGTTTTGGCGCGTAGCAAAGATTACTGGGTCGCGCCGCTTTTATTCGCCATCAATTTCATTGTATATTACATCACGGCGCAGCCCCTGCTGGATGATTCGGACGTGCCGTGGCATTTAGCCACCGGCAAGCTACTGCTGGATACCGGGCATGTGCCGACCACCGACCCCTGGTCTTTCGCAAGCGGCGGGCAGCCATGGTATCTGCTGTCATGGATCTGGGACGCTATCCTTGGGGTGGTGGAGCGAGGGTTTGGGTTATTCGGGGTTCTGGTGTTCGTGCTGATGGTGAGCGCGAGTCTTGTTTCCATGCTGGCCTCCCATTTGGTTACTATGCGGGTGTCGCTTTCGGCGGTGTTTTTCACCACGATGATCGGCGGGCTGTGCATCCTTGATTTTATTACGGCGCGGCCGCACCTGGCAGGATATGCGCTGGCCTTTATTTTTTACCGGCTGCTTTACCATAGCCGGGGCAAGAACACCTACGGCCCATTGCTGGCACTGCCGCCGCTGATGCTGGTGTGGGCCAATACGCATGGCAGTTTCATTGCCGGGTTCACGGTGATTGCGGCCTATGTGGTGGAGGCCTTCGTGGTGAAGGACTGGGGCTGGCTGAAACGGCTGGTTTTCATCGGGCTGGCTTGCGGGCTGGTGGCGACGATCAATCCTTACGGGCTGGAAGTGACCATTGGGGCGCTGAAGACGCTTAACGGCACGGCACGCGGGTTTACCATCGAATGGCTGCCGTTCACCTTTTCTTCCAGCACCGGGGTTTCCACGTGGCTAGTGCTGTTTATCCTTGCCTCCAACCTGCGCTTCGCAAAAGTGCCGCTGGCGGACAAGCTGCTGGCGGTGATGTGGCTGATGGCCACGATGTTTATCATACGCAACGGGGCGATTTTCGTGCTGCTTTCCGCGCCCTATCTGGCCCGCTGCATGGACGAGGCAACGATGGACATACGCGAAGTGCGCAAGCCTTCCAAGTTTGTTGGATTCATGGAGGGGCGGCCCTTGTGGCAATTATGGGGGGCGGCGGTGGCGGCGGTGCTGGTGTTTTCGGCGGTGGCCTCCAAAATCCCGCATGAGGACAAGATGATTTCCGAAACGTCCTCGGCGTTTGATGCCATCGACTATGCGATGGAGCATTACCCTGACCATAAATTCCTGTGTAATTTCAACTTCGGCGGGCAGCTGATTTACCGCACTATGGGGAAGCTTCCGTTCATGATGGATTCACGCGCAGGGACGGTCTATCCCGAGCAGGTGATTCAGGACTACCTGACCTTTTTGTTCCTCAAACCCGGCTGGGAGGGGGTACTTAAGGGATATGGAGTGAACGGTATCATCATGTATAAGACCACGAATTTCTCGCAAACCTTTGATAGCGGCCAGTTCCACGACCATTGGCAGCTTGTGTTTGCAGGAAAGGCCGCTAACGTGTATATTGCCCGTCCTTAGAGCAACTTACACGTTAAGGCACCCCATGAAACCTGAAGACAACCACCTGCTGGAAACCATCAAAAGCGTCATCGTGCCGATTCATCAGGCCGGGTGGATGTTTATCGCCATTTTTGCCGTTGTGTCGCTTGGCTTAAGCATCATCTGGGCGCCCTTCGGCTGGCTGGGGCTGATTGCAACCGCATGGTGCGTGTACTTTTTCCGCGACCCGGACCGGGTGACGCCACTGCGCGAGGGGCTGATCGTGAGCCCGGCGGATGGCGTGGTGCAGAAAATCGTGAAGGTGGTTCCCCCGGCCGAGCTGGAGCTTGGCGTGGGCGAGCGCACGCGGATCAGCATTTTCCTGAACGTGTTCGACGTGCATGTGAACCGGGTGCCGATTGAAGGCAGCATCAGCAAGATGCATTACCAGGCAGGTAAATTCCTGAACGCCAATCTTGACAAGGCCAGCGAAGAAAACGAGCGCCAGTCCATCAAGATTACGACGCCAGACGACCTTACCGTGGGCGTGGTGCAGATTGCCGGGCTGGTGGCACGGCGCATTCTTTGCGACCTGAAAGAAGGCCAGTCGGTGAAGACGGGCGAGCGTTTCGGCATTATCCGCTTTGGCAGCCGCACGGATGTGTATTTGCCACCTGATGTGACGCCGCTGGTGATCGTGGGGCAGCGCGCGGTGGGGGGTGAAACTATCCTCGCCGATATTTCCGGCAACGAGCCACAGCGCGTTGGCACCAAGCACTAATACCCAACCTATGCGAAAGCCCCGCAGAACCACTGCGGGGCTTTTTTTATAGAAAAAATATGCGATTAAGGGTACTACTGCCTTGAATTTCTTTCTAAAAACCCTAACACTTGGGTATTGCACCCGGTAGAATAACGGAACACGACCATGCGCGAACGCGACCAAGACGAATTCACCACCCGCCGGAAATTCCGTGAAATGCCTATCAGCAGGCTGTTTCCCAACATGATTACCATGGCAGGGATGTGCTGCGGCATGTCATCCATCCGTTTTGCCATGCTGGGGCGCTGGGAAATGGCGGTGGCGTTTATTATTGCCGCCGCGCTGATCGACGGCATGGACGGGCGCGTGGCGCGAATGCTGGGGGCGACCAGCCTGTTTGGCGCGCAGCTGGACTCGCTGTCGGATTTCCTGTGTTTTGGGGTGGCGCCGCCGATGGTGCTTTATATGTGGCAGCTCCACAATGTTAAGGGTTTGGGCTGGGCGGTGGTGCTGTTTTTTACGGCCTGCACCGCGCTCAGGCTGGCGCGGTTTAACACCGGGCTGTTTGAGGAGAAAGAACCGTGGGAGAAAAATTTCTTTACCGGTGTACCCTCTCCCGCCGGGGGGATTTTGTGTTTACTGCCGCTGATTATCAGCCTTGGCTTCGATGATTTTACCCTGCACCCTGCCATTTGCGTGATGCATGTACTGGTGGTGGGCATGTTGATGGCCAGCCGTATTCCTACCTTCGCGGGGAAGAATATCCGGATCAAGCATGATTATATCCCCGGTTTTATGATCGTATGCTCGTTCTTCCTGGTTCTTTTCGTGATTGAACCGTGGCTGTTTCTGACCATGCTGAGCGCGGCCTATCTGGTGTCTATCGTGTTTTCAGTGCGGCAGTGGCGCGGATATGCGCGCGCCTCAGCCAAGAGCGAGGTCCCTACTACAATATTTTAAAACTTAAATAATTCATAAGCTTGGCGCGGGGTGTTATAGCGATGCTTTAACACCCCTTTTTATGCTCAGCCGTGTTTCAGCTTGGTGATGAGGATGGCGATAGTCATGACCAGGGTGGTGCCGTTAGCCAGCATGATAGAGGGGCTGTTAATCATGGCCCCGTAGATAAACCATGTTGCAATTCCGATGGTTAAGATGACATACATGCCCAGTGAGATGCTTTGGGTATCACGGTGGCGCAGCACCTTGGCCAGTTGGGGGATATAGGATGTGGTGGTAAGGATGGCAGCAAGGCTGCCCACGATCTCAGGATTCATAGATTTATTGCCCGTTTTGACAGGGTTCCGGTTGACAACCGGGCGTTAGGTTTCTAAACCGGATGATGTCATTTCCGCTGGCATTTACCAAGAAAAATCCCGATTTATGAACAAGACCCTGCTTCCTACCGGATGTTACGATCTGCTGCCCCCCGTGGCGCGGCAGGAATCTGAATTATCAGCTGCATTGCTTTCGGTTTTTGAAGGGTTTGGCTATGAGCAGGTCTCGCCGCCACTACTGGAATATACCGAGAGTTTGCTTGCCGGGCGGGGTGCGGCCATGGGGGCGCAGACCTTCCGGGTGATGGATCCCGGCGCGCATAAGGTGATGGGGTTCCGGCCTGACATGACGCTGCAGATTGCGCGGATTGCGGCTACGCGGATGGCAGGTGCGCCCAAGCCGCTACGGCTGTGCTATAACGGGCTGATTTTACGGATGCAGGGCGAGCAGTTCCATAACGACCGCCAGTTGCGGCAGGTGGGCATCGAGCTGGTGGGCACGGCCTCGCCGGAGGCCGATGCAGAAGTGATACTGGTAGCGGCGATGGCGCTGAAAAAAGCCGGTGTTAGCACACTTTCCATAGACCTGAACCTACCGGGCATCGTGGGAGCGCTGCTGGCCTCGGAGAAGCTGGACAACGTGCAGCTGGAAAAGCTGTTTGAGGCGGTGGCGCATAAAGATGTGTCGGCGCTTAAGGATATTGCGTTCAGCAGCCGCGACAGCTTGATTGCCCTGATGCAGTGCGCGGGCCCGGCCGCGAGCGCCCTGCACCAGATTGAAAAACTGCAGCTGCCACCGGCGGCTATGCAAATGTGCCGCGACCTGAAAGAGGTGGTGCATATTTTAAGCGAATGCGGCAGCAAAGACTGGACACTTACGGTGGATGCAACGGAAAACCGCGGGCTTTCCTATCATTCCGGCATTAATTTCTCGATTTTTATTCCCGGTGCGGCCTTTGAAGTGGGGCGCGGGGGGCGTTATGTGATTGAAGGCGAGGGTGCGGATATAGAGGCGACGGGGTTTACGCTTTATGTGGAGAGCTTGCGCAACCTGCTGCCTGCACCGCAGCGGCAAAAACGCGTGTTTGTGGCGGGGAAGCTGGACGCGGCAGCGGCCCTGCGGCTTCAGGCGGAGGGATTTGTGACGGTGCACGCCTTGTCTGAATACGGGTTTGACGAGGAAGAGGCAGCGCGCCTTGGCTGCGGCCATATATTTCAAAACGGGGCGCTGAAAGCGCTGTAAATTTAAAAGGAAAGACAAAGACATGACGAATGTAGCGGTCATCGGTTCGCAGTGGGGTGACGAGGGCAAAGGCAAGGTGGTTGACTGGCTTAGCGAACGCGCGCAGGTGGTGGTGCGGTTCCAGGGCGGGCATAATGCCGGGCATACGCTGGTAATCGACGGCGTGACCTACAAGCTTTCGCTGTTACCGTCGGGCATTGTCAGGCCGGGAAAGCTTTCTATCATCGGCAACGGGGTGGTGATCGACCCGTTTGCGCTGCTGGACGAAATTGCCAATGTGTCCAAGCTGGGTGTTGAGATTTCGCCGAAAAACCTGCGTATCGCGGAAAACGCGCCGCTGATCCTGCCGGTGCACCGCCGGGTGGACCAGGTGGCGGAGGCTATTCGCGGCAAGGGCAAGATCGGCACGACGGGCCGGGGCATTGGGCCTGCTTATGAAGACAAGATCGCACGGCGGGCTATCCGCGTATGCGACCTTGAAGACGAAGACCTGCTGCGTGACAAGCTGGAAAACCTGCTGGTATACCATAATGCGCTACTGAAAGCTGCGGATGCGGCGCCCATGACGGTGGAAGAAATACTGAAGCCACTGATGGAAGTGGCGCCGAAGATCCTCCCCTTCGTGGAGCCCGTGTGGCGGCTGCTGGACACAGCGCGGCGCGAAGGTAAGCGCATCCTTTTCGAAGGCGCGCAAGGGGCGATGCTTGATGTAGACCACGGCACTTATCCGTATGTGACTTCCTCAAACACGCTGGCGGGCACGGCCACGATCGGCTCGGGCATGGGCATGGGCGGCATCGGCTATGTACTTGGCATTACAAAGGCTTACACCACGCGGGTGGGCAGCGGCCCCTTCCCTACCGAGCTGATGGATGATATCGGGGCAAAGATCGGCAAGATCGGCCATGAGTTCGGCACGGTGACCGGGCGCCCGCGCCGCTGCGGCTGGTTCGACGCGGTGATGGTGCGCCAGGCGGTTAAAATCTGCGGCATTAACGGGATTGCACTGACCAAGGTGGACATCCTCGACGGATTTGACACGATCAAAATCTGCGTGGGCTACAAGCATGGCGGCAAGACTTATGACTACTTGCCCGCCTCCATGAAAATACAGGCGGAGCTGGAGCCGGTATATGAGGAAATGCCCGGCTGGCAGGGTATTACCCATGGCAAGAAAAGCTGGGCAGACCTGCCTGCGCAGGCCATCAAATACATCCGCCGCATTGAGGAACTGATCGAATGCCAGGTGGCACTGCTGTCCACCAGCCCCAAGCGTGAAGATACCATTCTGGTACGCGACCCATTTATTGATTAAGGGCACAACGTTGTAATTGCTTGTTATTTCATGGAATGAGCAGCGCAAAGGTTGAGTAGCCGGAAATGGGCAGCGATTGGGGCACAAGCTGCGCTGAAAGCCTGATTATTTCACCCTTTTTTAAGGGTGGGCTGCCTACAATAGGGCATTCAATCATTTCAGTGACCTGTTTCCCGCCCCATGGCCCCCAGCAATCCTGCCTCAGGTTCCGCAAGAAAAGTCGCCGGCCTCGCTTCCGACGGCACGAACGAGGCTGAGCGCAAGCAAAGCGAACAGGCCATGGCCAAAATGCAGGATTTCCTGAAGGGCTATGCACCGACGCATTTCAAACATGAAAAAGACCTGGTGCAGGGGCGCTATCATGTGAACCTGTCGCGGGCGATCCCGGAATTCGACACGGAGTTCACCCGCGCTTACGAAGCCACAGACCCTACGGAACCGGGCAAGCATTTTTTCGCCAAAATCTGTGAGCCGGCGCGGGTACAACGCTGGCGGGTGCTGGAGAATTTCCAGCATATCGAGCATCGTGCAGTAATCCAGATCAAGGCCGTGGGACCCGTGCTGCTTTCCGCAGGCAACCAGGAACGGCTGGCCGTGGTCTATGAGCAGCCTTTGGGACGCAAGCTCTCCGAACTTGTGAAATCGCGCAAGATTTCAGGCAACCCGCATTACCTGCTGGAGCATATCCTGATTCCGATTATCACGGGGCTGGAGCATTTTACACAGCTGGACATCAGCCACGGGCTGATCAACCCAGACAATGTTTATTATGATGAGCAGACCGCCATCCTTGGCCCCTGCGCCAGCGAGCCATGCGGCTTCGCGCAGCCGTTCATGTTCGAATCCCTTGAGCGTATGCAGGCGCACCCTGCGGGCAAGGGCGAAGGCTCTACCCTGCACGATTATTACGCGCTGGCGGTTCTGCTGCTGTATATCCTGCACGGGCCTGACCATTTCAGCGGGTTTACCCCTGAGGCGCTGATGTTCCATATCCTGAAGGACGGCGCATACCACACGCTGATGCGGGACAAGGAAGTGCCGGAAATTTTCTACGACTTCCTGCGCGGCACCCTTACGCAAAGCCCGGAAGACCGCTGGACGGACAAACAGCTCAAGGCGTGGCTGGGCGGCAAACGTTACAACGTGCTGCCGCCGCCAACCCCGGCAGACGCGGTGCGGCCATTTGAATTCAAGGATATCCTGGTTAATAACCGCAGGGAACTGGCGCACCTGTTTGCGCAGGACTGGCTGCATATGCTGCACGCGATACAGGGCGCAACGCTTTCGCACTGGGTGACGGTATCTTTGCGCAACAAGGAGCTGGCCGACCAGGTGTCGCGCCTGTGCCGCAACGCGCTGGAAGCTGCTGGCAAGAACGACATACTGACCTCGGAAATGCTTATGAACATCGTGCTGCTGCTGGACCAGATCGGGCCTCTGCGCATACGCCAGATCGCGCTGCATGTGGAAGGCATCAACACCATGTTCGCGGAAATGTATGTCCAGAAAAACACGGTGGAGCTGCAATTCCTGGCCAAGTTCGTGGAAACGAACATGATTAATTACTGGGTGACGATGCAGGAAAAGCGCAAGCCGGATTTTGAGATCAGCGAGCGGCTCAACGAGCTGATCCAGAAGCTCGACCGCTTACGCAACTGTATCCGCAATTCGGGCTTTGGCTTCGGGCTGGAGCGTGTCCTGTACGACCTCAATGCCGACATGCCCTGCCAGAGCGAAATCTTTGAAAATTCTTATGTTAAAACCCTGCCTCAACTACTCAAGCATCTCGATAAAATCGCTACGAATTTCACCGGGGATGATATCGTGGACCGGCATGTGGCAGCGTTTATCGCCAGCAAGCTACAGATCCAGAATGAAATCCGGCTGAATGAAATCAGCTCTATCCCGGCGCTGGCCACGAGCCGAAACATGGTGGCACTATACCTGCTGGCCATGGTGCAGGAGCGGGTGGAGCCGATGCGCCTGCCGGGACTGACGCACTGGTTCTCGCTCAGGCTGCTGCCGCTGATGGACAGCATTCACAGTAAAACGCTGCGGCAGAAGATGAAAACCATGATTGCCAACATGGCGCCGCTGGGGCTGCTGCAGAAAATGGCCGACCTGATGATAACGGCCGATTACGCCGAAGCGGATAGCAACGGGTTTGAAAAAGCGCTGGAGCAATACCGCAGGAACGCCGCGGAAATCATCAGCCTCAAGCAGCCGGAGCGGCTGGAGCGAGACACGCATAAAATGGGCCTTAACATGGCGACGTTGCTGGCCTATTCGGGGCTGCTGTTCAGCGTCATGTATATCATCCGGGGTTTCACGTCATGAACCGGTTGCTTTTACTGCTGCTGCTGGGGATTGGCGGAGCGACGATCATTCTGCTGCAAAGCGGCTTTTTGTTCATGCTGCTGGCCCTGATGCCTTCGATCATGGCCTATATCGTGGACACCGACCGGCGCAAGCTTGCGTTCAAAGTGGTGTTTTCAGGCAATATCAGCGCGGCGCTGCCCACGCTTATGCCGATGATTAAGGCCATTTTTGGCGGTCACAAATTCGATATTTCCGGCGCGCTCATGGACCCGATGGTGTGGCTGTTCATTTACATGGGCGCAGGCGCGGGATGGGCGCTTATCTATCTTTGCAAATTCATTTCGCGCTTCGTGGTGACGATGTCTTTTGAATACAACATCAAATCGCTGGAAAATATCCAGCAAATGCTTGCGGAAGAATGGGGCCAGGAAATCACGCTGAAGCCTCACTCCGAGAGCGAG
>JANYCJ010000162.1 GCA_025360345.1 Alphaproteobacteria bacterium
CTAACCGCCGGGGTTTTTTTTGCTTATCCGTCATCCCCGCGCAGCCGGCGATCCATTCGCTACCTCTCTTACCCCGCCTCTCCGTGGAAATATTGCCAGATCAGCTTCGCCATCGTCTTGCTGATGCCCTCCACCTTGCCAAGGTCCTCCATGCTCGCCGCCGAAACCCCGCGCGCAGAGCCGAAATGCTGCAGCAACGCTTTCTTCCTGCCCGGCCCGATCGAGGGAATCGCATCCAGCTCAGACGTATGCAGCGCCTTGCTCCGCTTGTCCCTGTGCGCGCCAATGGCAAAACGGTGCGCCTCATCCCTCATGCGCTGCAGCGCATGTAACACCCGGTCATTTTCAGGTAACTGGAACGGCGCTTTGCCCGGCATGAAAAACTGTTCACGGCCCGCATTCCTGTCCGGCCCCTTGGCAATTGCCACATAGCAAATATTGGTAATGCCTAACTCTTCGAACACCTGCGTCGCCACCGAAAGCTGCCCTGCCCCGCCATCAATCATCACAAGGTCGGGAATTTTAGATTCATCCGCCTCCTCCGCTTCCTCACCGTCATTTTTCTGCGCAAGCTTGCCGAACCGCCGCGTAAACACTTCGCGCATCATCCCGTAATCATCGCCGGGAATGGTGGCCGCGTTCTTTATATTGAACTTTCGGTATTCATTTTTAATAAACCCGTCCGTCCCCGCCACAATCATCGCCCCCACCGCGTTTGTGCCGCTGATATGGCTGTTGTCATACACCTCGATGCGTGAAGGAATGTCCTCCAGCCCGAATAATTCCTTGATACCCTCCAGCACCACCCGCTGCGTGGCGTTCATGGACATGTGCCGCACCAGCCCTTCGCGCGCGTTGCGCATCGCCTGCTCCATCAGCTCACGCTTTTCACCGCGCAAGGGATGCACGATCTCCACCTTGAAGTCGCTGTTCAGTTTCAGCGCCTCTTCCAGTAGCGTTGCTTCCTCCAGCATCACCGAGGTCAGGATCAGCGGCGGCGCAGGCTGTGTCTGGTACACTTGCCCGATAAAAACCTGTATGATCTCACTGTCTGTATGCTGGCTGGTCTGTGTGGGAAACCACGTCTTGTTCCCATAATTCCGCCCACCGCGGAAGCTGAACAGCTGGATGCAGGCCTGCGCCCCGTCCCTCGCCAGCGCAATCACATCCGCGTCGCCCACTGCCGCGCTGCTCATGCCGTTGCCCTGCTGCACATGCGTCAGCGCCTTGATGCGGTCGCGCACGATCCGCGCTTTTTCATAATGCATCTTGAGCGAAAGCTCCTGCATTTCCAGCACCAGCGTCTCCTGTATCTGGCGGCTCTTGCCAGAAAGGAACGCCTCCGCCTGGTCCGACAATTGCTTATAATCCTCCGCTGAAATCTTATTCACGCATGGCGCGGAACAGCGTTTGATCTGGTACAACATGCATGGCCGCGTGCGGTTTTTGAAAAACGTGTCGTTGCATGTGCGGATAAGAAACGCCTTCTGCAAAAGCGTGATCGTTTCATTCACCGCGCCTGCGGAAACAAACGGCCCGAAATATTTTCCCTTGCGCGTCTTCGCCCCGCGATGTTTCGACAGCCGCGGATACGCGTGGTCACCGCTGAATAAAATATAGGGAAACGATTTGTCGTCTTTTAAAAGAATATTGTAGCGCGGCGAAAATTTTTTGACTAAGTTTGCTTCCAGCAGCAACGCTTCCGCTTCGGAACGCGTCGTGATGATTTCAATCGTCGCAATCTGCGCGATCATCACTTGAATGCGCGTGGTCAACCCCGCAATATTCACATACGAGCCCACGCGGTTCTTTAAATTCTTCGCCTTCCCCACATACAAAACATTCCCCTGCGCGTCGAAATACTGGTACACGCCCGGAGTGTGCGGCACGTTTGGCAAATAACGTTTGATAACGTTCCGCCCGTCAGCAACAGATAATTGTGGTGTTTCCATAGGTTCTACAGGGGTCGCTTTTGGGCATTAATCTTTAAAAAAAGTAATCCACGAAACCTGTGGATAACTTTGTTGGCAACTATATAAATTTTGCATAAATCAGAGAGGAAACCTAGCATTTCATGATATTGCCTAAAAAATAAGCACATTGATAAGCGAATGATTTTTATAACAAATAATATATTTATGAATAACCCAAAACCACAGATTAGTTAATCCTTAACGATTCGCTTTTTGCATGGCCGGCACTGTGTACAAGAAGAGGGAGGAATTTCAATCAACCCTTGCAGCTAGGTAATTTTTGCCCAGTGTTTTTTACCTTGTCCACCCAGCCCGCTTCGCAAACCCATGCCCTTCCATCAGCGGATTTTTTCCTCGCCAACAATGACAATAAAAAAAATAATGCCGCAACAGCATTAATTCAATCCATGAGCATTTTTTCATTACCAATTCATGCACATGCTCACTACACTCTGCACCACAAAAAAAGCTATATAGTAGTAGTCACAAAAAAATCGCCGCCATGACCGAACACACCGAGCTTCTTCAGATCGCAATTTTTCTCGGTGCCGCCGTGCTCATCGTGGCCATCTGCCGCTTGCTGCGCTTAAGCCCCGTCATAGGCTACCTCACCGCTGGCGCTGCCATCGGCCCCTTCGGCCTCCATCTGGTCAACGATGTGGAAAGCGCTCACGACATCGCCCAGTTCGGCGTCATCTTCCTTCTCTTTGTCATCGGCCTCGAACTATCGCTCGACCGCCTTCGCAGTATGCGCAAACACGTCTTCGGCTTTGGCGGCGCGCAAGTGGTGCTCACCATCGGCATCTTCTTCTGCCTCGTCCTCGGCTCCGGCGGCAACGCCGCCATCGCCCTTATCATCAGCGGCGGCTTTGCACTGTCGTCCACCGCCATCGTCCTGCAGGTCATCGCCGAGCAGAACGAAAAATCGTCGCAGGTGGGCCGCCTCTCGCTGGCCGTGCTAATCCTTCAGGACCTCGCCGTCATCCCGCTGCTGGTCATGGTCTCGCTGCTGAATGCAAAAGGCGCCTCCTTCTCAACCATCCTGCTCGACGCGGTGTTTAAAGCCATCGTCGGCATCACGGTCATCTTCACCCTCGGCCACATCTTACTGCGCCCCCTGTTCCGTTTCATCGCCAGCCTCGAAAACACCGAGCTGTTCACAGCCACCACCCTTCTGGTGGTGCTCGGCGTTGCTTCCCTCACCAGCCTCGCGGGCCTCTCCCCCGCCCTGGGCGCTTTCATCGCGGGTCTTCTCGTCGCCGAAACCGAGTTCAAGCCGCAGGTCGAATCCGACGTGCTCCCCTTCAAAGGCCTCCTCCTCGGCCTCTTCTTCATGATGGTCGGCATGTCATTGAATATAGACATGCTCTATGACCGCTTCGTGAATATCCTCGGCCTCACCTTCGCCCTCATGGCAGTCAAGGCACTCATCATCATGGGCCTTTGCCGCGTCTTTCACTTTTCCCTCAGCACCGCGGTGCATGTCGGCCTTTTGCTTTCGCAGGGCGGGGAATTTTCCTTCGTCCTCTTCGGCCTCGCCGAAAGCCAGCACGTGCTTTCTCCCGCCCTGGCCGAAACCCTGATGGTGGTGGTCACCGTCAGCATGACCGTCACCCCCATCCTCGCTGGGCTCGGCCAGCGCATTGCCACCGCGCTGGAAAAATACGCCATCTCCCGACCCGAAACCATGATCGAGGAAACCCTCGACCTCCACCACCATGTCATCATCTGCGGGTTTGGCCGCGTCGGCCACACCGTCGCCCAGATGCTGGAAACCGAAAACATGAACTACGTCGCCATAGACACCGACTCTTTCCTCACCGCCCGCGAGCGCAAGCGCGGCACCCCGGTTTATTATGGCGACACCACCCGCGTCCATGTGCTCAATGCACTCGGCATCCAGCGCGCCCGCGCCGTCATCGTCACCCATAACGACACCCGCGTGGCGCTGCAAACCATCCAGACCATACGCGAACTGAACCACGACCTGCCCATTATCGCCCGCGCCAAGAATTTCGAGCAGATCCATAAGCTTGAATCCGCCGGGGCAAACCGCGCCGTGTCCGAAATGTTTGAAACCAGCCTGCAGATGGGCGCGGCCCTCCTGCGCTCCATAGGCATAACCGACTTTGAAATAACCCGAATCCTCGATATTTTCCGCGACGAAGACTACGCCATGACCCGCGCCAGCGAAAACGAAGCCTCCAGCCCTGCCTGATAATTAGGCACCAAAACTGCCCCCAAACCGCCCATTTAACCGTTTACAACCCCCTCCCCGCTTGCTAGATTCGCCCCCTCATTTTGAAAAAAAATGGCGGAACACCCCGCATGACGGTGCCTGATTCATTTGGTCTTTCCCCGGAAAAAGCAAATGAAGCACACCCTATGCGCCTAAAAAAAACCGTCATATAGATGAAAGATTGTGAGCAACGATGAAACTACTGGCCTGTAACAGCAACATCCCCCTCGCCCAGTCCGTGGCCAAGCATCTCGGCATCGAGCTTACTAACGCCACGGTCAAGCGTTTCGCCGATCAGGAAGTCTTCGTCGAGATCAATGAAAACGTGCGCGGCGAAGATGTCTTCATCCTTCAGTCCACCTCCTACCCGGCGAACGACCATATCATGGAACTGCTGGTCTGCCTCGACGCGCTGCGCCGCGCCTCCGCCCGCCGCGTCACCGCCGTCATTCCTTATTTCGGATATGCAAGGCAGGACCGCAAAATGGGCAGCCGCACTCCCATCACCGCCAAGCTGGTAGCAAACATCATCACCGAGGCTGGCGCAAACCGCGTCCTCACCATCGACCTCCACGCCGGGCAAATCCAGGGCTTCTTCGACATCCCGCTGGACCATCTCTTCGCCGCCCCCGTCATCGTCGATGATATTAAAAACCACCACAACACCGACAACCTCATCATCGTCTCCCCCGATGTCGGCGGCGTGGTGCGCGCCCGCGCGCTTGCAAACCGCCTCAAGGTCAATCTCGCCATCGTCGACAAGCGCCGCGAAAAGCCCGGCGCATCCGAAGTCATGAACATCATCGGCGATGTTGAAGGCCGCGACTGCATCCTGATAGACGATATCGTAGATTCCGCCGGCACCTTGTGCAACGCCGCCAAAGCCCTGATGGACGCGGGCGCCTCCTCAGTAGCCGCCTACATCACCCACGGCGTGCTTTCCGGCGCGGCGCTGGAGCGCGTGCAGAACTCGCAACTGAAAGAGCTGGTCATCACCGACACCATCATGACCACTGAAGAAGCCAAGAACATTAAAAATATCCGGGTCGTTTCCATTGCCTCGCTGCTGGCCGAAGCCATCAAGCGCATCAGCAATGAGACCTCGGTATCCAGCCTGTTTGATTAATACTATTTTTTGATAATTGGAGATTGTTATGACCGAAGCTAAAAAAACCAAAGATAATTCCCTGCTCGTTGCCACCTCGCGTGACAGCCACGGCAAAGGCTCCGCGCGCTCCCTGCGCCGCGAAGGCAAAATCCCCGCCATCCTGTATGGCAAGGGCCAGCAGCCCATCAGCATCGCGCTGTACCTGAAAGAAGTGACCATGGCCTACACCGCCGGCCGCTTCCGCAGCAAGCTGATCAGCATCAAGATCGACGACAAGACCACCGTAAAGGCCCTGCCTAAGGACCTCCAGTTCAACCCCGTCACCGACGTGATCGAGCATGTGGACTTCATCAAGGTCGAAGCTGGCACCCAGCTGCGCGTAATGGTGCCCGTGAAATTCTCCGGCCAGGAAAAGGCCATGGGCCTGAAGCGCGGCGGTGTGCTCAACATCGTGCGCCATGAAATCGAGTTCTTCTGCGCACCCGATTCCATCCCCACCCATCTCGACATCAACATCCAGGCCCTCGACATCGGCTCCAGCGTGCACATTAAAGATGTGGACCTGCCCAAAGGCGTCACCCCGGCCATCAAGCGCAACTTCACCATCGCCACCATCGCTGGCCGCCGCAAGGATGAAGAAGAAGCCAAGCCTGCTGAAGGCGCAGCACCCGCTGCCGCCGCAGCGCCTGCCGCTGCCAAGGGTGCCGCTGCACCTGCCGCCGCTGCTGCCAAGGCACCTGCCGCTAAGAAGTAATGTGACGGATGTCAGCCGTAATCCTCGTCGGGCTTGGTAATCCCGGGGCCTCCTATGCCGCAAACCGGCATAATGTTGGCTTCATGGTCATCGACCGCCTGATGAGCGATTACGGCTTTCCCCGCCCGTCCCTGAAATTCGGTGGCGCGCTGTCGGAAGGCCGCGTCGGCCTGCACAAGGTTTTTGCTTTCAAGCCGATGGGATATATGAACACCTCCGGCGGCCCCGTCGGCCAGTTGCTGAATTTCTATAAGCTCCCGTCCGCAAACGTCATCGCCATCCATGATGAACTAGACCTTGAGCCGGGCCGCCTGCGCGTTAAAACCGGCGGTGGCCATGGCGGGCATAACGGCCTGAAATCCATCGACGCCAATATCGGGCAGGACTACCGCCGCGTCCGCATCGGCATTGGCCATCCCGGCCACAAGGATTTAGTGTCCGACTATGTGCTCTCTGATTTCACCAAAGCCGAATGGCCGATGATGGATCAGATAGTATGCGACGTCGCCCGCCACATGCCCCTGCTGCTGCAAGGCGATGAAGCGGGCTTTATGAATAAAATTGTGGTATCCACCACTCCGGAAAAAATAACGAAGGACAAATAACATGGGTTTCAAATGTGGTATCGTGGGCCTGCCGAACGTCGGCAAATCCACCCTGTTCAACGCGCTGCTCTCCACCGCGCAGGCCGAAGCCGCCAATTATCCTTTCTGCACCATCGAACCGAACGTGGGCCGCGTCAGCGTGCCTGATGAGCGCGTGGAAAAACTCGCCAAGATAGCTAATTCCGCCCAGCTCATCCCCACCCAGCTGGAATTCGTAGACATCGCGGGCCTCGTGCGCGGCGCAAGCAAGGGCGAAGGCCTCGGCAACCAGTTCCTCTCCCACATCCGCGAAGTAGATGCCATCATCTACGTGCTGCGCTGCTTCGAAGATGGCAATATCACCCATGTCGAAGGCGACGTGAACCCCATGCGCGATGCTGAGATCGTGGAAACCGAGCTGGTCATCGCCGACATGGAAAGCCTCGAAAAACGCCTGCCCAACCTCCAGAAAAAAGCCAAGGGCGGCGACAAGGATTCGCAGGAGCAGGTCGCCATCATCGAGCGCGTGCTGAAAGTGGTCAATGAAGGCCACCCCGCCCGCATGACCGAACTCCGCGACGAAGCCGAGAAGCGCCAGTTCAAGCTCCTCCAGCTCCTCACCTCCAAACCCGTCATGTATGTCTGCAACGTGGACGAAGATTCCGCCGCCACCGGCAACGCGCTTTCAGAAAAAGTGCAGGAAATGGCCAAGAAGAAAAACGCCCCCTGCGTCATCATCTCCGCCCGCATCGAAGCGGAAATCTCCATGATGGATACGCCTGAAGACAAGCAGGAATTCCTCGACTCACTCGGCCTGAAAGAAACCGGCCTGTCCATGATCGTGCGCGCAGGCTACAAGCTGCTCGACCTCGTCACCTATTTCACCATCGGGCCTAAGGAGGCCCGCGCCTGGACTATCACCCGCGGCACACAGGGCCCCGGTGCCGCAGGTGTCATCCACACCGATTTCGAAAAAGGCTTCATCCGCGCCGAAACCATCGCCTACAACGACTACATCGCCCATAACGGCGAACAGGGCGCGAAAGAAGCCGGAAAATTCCGTTTAGAAGGAAAGGAATATGTAGTACAAGATGGCGACGTACTGCATTTCAGGTTCAATAACTAAACGTAATGGCCGATGTTCTGGAATAAACGTAACCGCAAGCGCAGCGCCAATGCAAACGCCGCCATAAACTGGGTCATCATCGGCATGGTGGGCTTGGCCATCATCACCCATTTCAGCAATGAAAAAGGCGATATCTCGGTAACCCTTCCCGATGCGGCGAACAGCACCGCGAAAAACACCATGGCCAACCTGAAGCAGTACAAAGGCAAAATTCTGCCCGACGACAGCCAGCCCCTGACCCTGCAGGATGAAAAACTCGGCGAAGGCGCACCCGCCATCTGCGGCCAGAACGTGAAAATAGCCTATAAGGCCTTTGACAAGGACGATGCGGCAATCGAAGACGAAGCAACCGAAGACAAGCCTTTGGCTTTCACCATCGGCGATAAAAAAGCCATGCCCGCCTTTGAAGAGGGTGTAGTGGGTATGCGTGTAGGCGGTGTCCGCAAATTATTCGCCCCCCCGGCCTATGCTTATGCCGCCCCCGGCTTTGCACACGGCTCCCTGCCCACCGCCAGCACCGTCACCTTCGAAGCGCAGCTCCTCGAAATCACCCCCCTCCTGCCCGATCCGTCCGAAACCTCCTACCGCTTTATTGAAAACCGCAACGGACTCGGCAGCGCGCTCAACTGCGGAGACACCGCCAGCTTCAATGTCACCGTCTGGGCCATGGACGGCAGCAAAATCTTCACCACCACCGGCGAAGGCAAAGAGCCCATCACCCTAACCCCCGGCAGTTCAAGCCATTTTTCCGGGCTAGAGATTGCCGCCCTCGGTATGCGCCCCGGCGGCAAGCGCACCGTCGTCGTCCCGCCCCCCTTCCAGAAACGCCTCGACCAAGGTGCAGAACCCCTGGAAATTCCTTTCCCAAAGAATCAAACAGTGCTTGTTGATATTGACTGGGTGCAATAAAATACCCGTCCTATTTTTCATAACTTTTTTCAGGAAATTTCATGTCCGCCACCGCCCTGCGCCTCAGCCGCGTAAAACCCTCCCCCACCCTCGTCGTCACCGCAAAAGCAGCCGAACTCAAGGCCGCCGGTAAAGACGTCATCGGCCTGGGCGCTGGCGAGCCGGATTTCGACACCCCCGACCATATCAAGGACGCGGCGATTGCCGCCATTAAAGGCGGCCAGACCAAATACACCCCCGTCGGCGGCACGCCCGCGCTCAAAAAAGCCATCAGCGAAAAGTTCAAGCGCGAAAACGGGCTGGACTATGCGGCCAACCAGATCATCGCCAGCGCAGGCGGCAAGCAGGTCATCTTCAACGCCATCCTCGCCACCGTCAATGAGGGTGACGAAGTCATCATCCCCGCGCCATATTGGGTGTCCTATCCCGACATCGTTCTCTTCGCCGAAGGCACGCCCGTCGTCGTCCCCGCGAAAGAAGAAGACGGCTTTAAACTGTCACCCGCCGCGCTCGAAAAAGCCATTACCCCCAAAACCAAATGGCTCATCCTGAACTCGCCTTCCAACCCCACCGGCGCTGCTTACACCAGGCAGGAACTGCGCGCCGTGGCAGACGTGCTGCTCAAGCACCCCCATGTCTGGGTAATGACCGACGACATCTACGAACACCTGTCTTACGACGGTTTCGAATTCAACACCCTGCTGCAGGTCGAGCCTAAGCTTTATGACCGTACCCTGACCGTCAACGGCGTGTCCAAGGCCTATTCCATGACCGGCTGGCGCATCGGCTACGCAGGCGGCCCCAAGGCCCTCATCGCCGCCATGAGCGACATCCAGTCCCACAGCACCTCAAACCCCTGCTCCATTTCCCAGGCTGCCTCCGTTACCGCCCTGAATGGCTCGCAGGAATTCCTGAAAGACTGGCGCGCCAGCTTCGCCACCCGCCGCAACCTCGTGGTAGATGCCCTGAACAAAATCGAAGGCATCACCTGCCTCAAGCCCGAAGGCGCGTTCTACGTGTTCCCCAACATCAAAAAGCTCCTCGGCAAAACCACCCCCGCAGGCAAAAAACTTGAAACCTGCAACGACTTCTGCGACTACCTGCTTGAAGAAGCCCTCGTCGCAGCCGTAGCTGGCTCCGCCTTCGGCATGGGCGGCTACTTCCGCATCTCCTACGCCACCAGCGAAAAGCTCCTCACCGAAGCCATGACCCGCATCGCCGCCGCCTGCGCAAAGTTGAAGTAATCAGAACAACAAAATCTCAAAAGGGGCCAACGCGCAGCGAGGCCCCTTTTTTCTGACCCACGCCCGGTTTTTTGCTGCGGTGAGTGGGATGCTAGGCGCGGCGGGGTGCCGCGTGGCAGCGCCACGTAAACCCCACCGCAACAACGCAGCCCGCCGCCGCAGCAAAAAAAAAGCCAGACCCGGGGGTCTGGCTAAGCTATAACAGGGAGGATGTCAGGCGGCAGCCCCAAAGGGGGTTTGGGGCCGGGGCCTGACTGCGAGCGGTAAAAAGTTACGCACACTCACAAGAGGCATAATAGCCATTCCTTTTACGTTTAATACATCTATATTAACAGGCTTGCCATGCGTTTAGCGCATAGCAGAGAGGTTAAACCAACCCGTCCTCTGACAGCTTCCGCACAATAAAATCCCGGAAAACCTTAATTCTTTTGGAATTACGCAGTTCAAGCGAATAAATCAGGTACACATCCGTTACCGGCCCCTTAAGGTCTGGCAGCACCTTGGTCACATGCGGCAGGGATTTCATCATGTAATCCGGTAGGCCCGCAATGCCGATACCGCTTTCCACCGCCCGCAAAATCCCTACAAGGCTGTTTACCTTGAACGCCGCCTTGCGCTCTTCATGCGCCCCTCCTCCCGCCTTCATCACCCAGTTAACCTCGGCAAACGGCAGGCGGATATCCTCGCCGAATGTCACCAGCTTATGGTCCTTCAAATCCTGCGGTTTCTGCGGAATGCCATACACCCGCAAATATTCGTTCGATGCATAGAGCGAATTATTCAGCGTGGTAAGATGCTTTTGCACAAGGTCGGGGTGCTTCGCCGGGAACAGCCGTATCGCCACATCCGCCTCGCGCATGGTCAAATCCAGCTCCCGGTCATCCACCAGCAGCGTCACCACGATCTCGGGATAGGATTCAGAAAACTCCCGCATATGCGGCGTAAGCCATGTCGTGCCGATCGCCACCGGCGCCGTGATCTTCAGCGGCCCGCGTGGCCTTTCCTTGCTTTCCAGCAGCGCGTTTTCCGCCGCCGAAAGCCGCGTCAGCACTTCGCTCACCGTGCGGAACAGGATTTCCCCCTGCTCGGTCAGCATCAGCCCCCGCGCATGACGGTGGAACAGCGATACCTGCAAGCCCTCCTCCAGCGCGCTGATCTGGCGGCTGATGGCGGACTGGCTCAAATTCAGCATTTCCCCCGCCCGCGTAAAACTCTGCGCGGTGGCCACCGTGTGAAACGTGCGTAGCTTATCCCAGTCCATCATAAATCCCCGCCGCCCCAATATTAATGCGGCTGTCCGCCCGATGCGATAAACCGTTCCGCTTCCAGCGCCGCCATGCAGCCCGTGCCCGCAGCCGTCACCGCCTGCCGGAAAATTTTGTCCTGCACGTCGCCCGCCGCGAACACGCCCGGGACGTTCGTCCGCGTGCTGCCCGGCGTGGTTACAAGATAACCGTCCTCATCCGTAGTGAGTATGCCCTTGAACAATTCTGTGTTCGGCGTGTGGCCGATGGCGATAAATGCCCCGTCCGTCTTGAAGTCGCTCGTTTCCCCGGTCTTGATATTCTTAAGCCGCACCGCGGTGAGCGAGGTCGGGTTTTCCGTGCCGAGGAACTCGTCGATCACCGTGTCCCAGATCACCGACACATTCGGATGCGCGAATAGCCGCTGCTGCCCGATCTTTTCCGCCCGCAAACTGTCGCGGCGGTGGATGAGTGTTACCTTGGTCGCATGGTTGGTCAGGTACAGCGCCTCTTCCACCGCGCTGTTTCCGCCGCCCACCACCACCACTTCCTTGCCCTTGAAAAAGAACCCGTCGCACGTGGCGCAGGCCGAAACCCCGAAGCCGGAAAAATGTTTTTCGCTCGGCATCCCCAGCCAGCGCGCCGTAGCCCCCGTGGCAATCACCAGCGTATCGGCGATATACGTATCGCCCGATTCGCCCTTGGCCACGAAAGGCCGCTTGGAAAAATCCACATTCATAATCATGTCATGGAAAATCTGCGTGCCCACATGGGCCGCCTGCTTTTCCATCTGCTCCATCAGCCACGGTCCCTGTACCGCGTGTTCGAAGCCGGGGAAATTCTCCACATCCGTGGTAATGGTCAGCTGCCCGCCGGGTTGCAGGCCATGCACCATGATGGGGTTAAGCGAAGCGCGCGCGGCGTAAATGGCGGCAGTGCACCCGGCAGCGCCGGAACCGATGATAAGCACTTTGGTCTGAAAGGTCTGGGGCATGGGAAATTCATTCGTAAATAGAGGTGCCGGGCGAAAAACTCCACCCGGCACACATCAGAGGAATTAAAGTTTGGTCGAGTTCTTTTTCAGGTATTTGGCAACGCCGGCGGCGTCGGCTTTCATGCCTTCTTCGCCGCGGTTCCAGCCAGCCGGGCACACTTCGCCGTGCTCTTCATGGAACTGCAGCGCATCCACCATGCGCAAAGCTTCGTCCACATTGCGGCCCAGCGGCAGGTCGTTCACCACCTGGTGGCGCACAATGCCGTTGCCGTCGATCATGAACGTGCCGCGGAAAGCCACCGCCCCGCCCACCAGCACATCATAATCCCGGGCAATGGACTTGGTGAGGTCGGCAACCAGCGGGAACTGCACATTACCAATCCCGCCCTTTTCCACCGGCGTGTTTTTCCATGCCAGATGCGTGAACTGCGAATCCACCGACACCGCGATCACTTCGGTCTTCCTCAGCTTGAATTCCTTCACGCGGTTGTCAAACGCGATGATTTCCGAAGGGCACACAAAAGTGAAATCCAGCGGGTAGAAAAACAGCACGCCGATCTTGCCTTTTTTGGTCACTTTGCCCGAAGCGTCCTTCTTGATGCCAAGATAGGAGAGCAGGTTGAAATTTTCTTCGATGCTGTTGTCCGGCATCACGGCTTTAGCGGTAAAATCGGGGGCTTGCTTGCCAACCAGTACGCTCATCGTATCACTCCTGTTATTGCAAAATGGGCTTAAAAACGTCCACGACGTTAGGTCTTGTGAATATAGACGTTAATAGGTAAGGTTCAAGCATTGAAAATTTACATTTAGCCAACCACCTATAATCATTATGCGTTTCCGTAAGCCTGAGCTCATCCCCACCCTGTTTATCATCGGCGCCAGCGTGCTGCTTTTCGGCCTCGGCATCTGGCAGGTAGAGCGCCTGCAATGGAAAGAGGGCGAAATCGCCCATATTAAACAGTCCAAGGATATGGACGCCCTCGGCACCCTTCCCGCCGACACCACAGGCATCGAATACCGCAATGTCGTGCTCACCGGCGAATTCCTGAATGACAAGATGTTCCGCATGGTCGGTCATCCGCAGGGCGAAGGCCCCGGCTTTTACATCATCACCCCCCTGCGCCTTGAAGACGATGGCCGCATCATCCTCGTAAACCGCGGCTTCGCCCCCGAAGGCAAGGAAAACCCGGTGGAAGGCGTGCAAACCGTCAGGGGCGTCATCCGGCCCAACCGCCTCCACCGCATGTTCATGCCCGATAATATCCCCGAAAAAAACGTCTGGTTCTATGAAGACCTCGACGCCATGTCCAAAATCATCGGCCAGCCCGTCGTGCCCCTCATGGTCGAAGCCGTGGGCGAAGTGCAAAAAGGCGTCTATCCCGCCCCCAGCGACGGCGTTATCACCTTGCGCAACGATCATTTGAACTACGCCATCACCTGGTTTGCCATCGGCATCATCGGCCTCATCATGTTCGCCGCCTATAACCGCATCCCCGAAGCAAAAAAAGACGAGACCGCCCAATGACCGCCTACGAAGAGCTCACCCACATCTTCCGCCGCTACTATGCCTTAAACGGCGCGTCCGCCATGCTCGGCTGGGACAATGCCACCATGCTCCCGGAAAATGCGGGCGAGCCCCGTGGCGAGCAGCTTGCCGCCCTCGCCGATGTCTGCCACGAAATGATTACCCATCCAAAGCTCGGCGAACTTTTTGCCAAGGCCGAAGCCGATAAAAACGACCTCACCGACTGGCAATCCGCCAACCTGCGTGAGATGAAGCGCGGCTGGCAGCACCAGACCGCCGTGCCCGCCGACCTCGTATCCGAAATCAGCAAAGCCTGCCACGAATCCGAGCTTTTCTGGCGCCATGCCCGCAAAGAAAACAACTGGAAAGACTTCCTCCCCCATCAGGCAAACGTGCTACGCCTCATCCGCGAATCCGCGCAGGCCAAATCCGCCGCCATGGGCCTAAGCCCCTACGACGCGCTGATCGACCAGTACGACCCCGGCACCACATCCGCCATGGTGGATGTCATCTTCGACGACCTCGCCACTTTCCTCCCCGGCTTCATCCGCGCCGTCATGGAAAAGCAAGCCGACGAAACCCCGCCCGCCGAACTCCCCGGCCCTTTCCCAGCCGCCGTGCAAAAACAGCTCGGCCTCACCATGATGAAAAAACTGGGCTTCGATTTCACCCGCGGCCGCCTCGACGAATCAACCCACCCCTTCTGCGGCGGCGTGCCCGGCGACATCCGCCTCACCACCCGCTATAACGAAAATGATTTCCTCTCCGGCTTCTTCGGCATCATGCACGAAACCGGCCACGCGCTCTATGAAATGGGCCTGCCCGAACGCTGGCGCAACCAGCCCGTGGGCGAAGCCCGCGGCATGGCCTTCCATGAAAGCCAGTCCCTGCTCAGCGAAATGCAGCTCACCTTAAGCATGGATTTCCTCGAATACGCCGCCCCCCTCATGCGAAACGCCTTCCAGACCAGCGGCCCCGCCTGGGAGCCGGAAAACATCTACCGCCTCGTCACGCGTGTGCAGCCCAGCTTCATCCGTGTCGATGCCGACGAGGCAACCTATCCCGCCCACATCATCCTGCGCTACCGCCTCGAAAAACGCATGATTGAAGGTTCGCTGGAGGCCAAAGACCTCCCTGAAGCCTTCGCTAATGAAATGCAGAACCTGCTGGGCATTACCCCAGATACCGACACGAACAGCTGTATGCAGGATATCCACTGGCCTGATGGCGCCTTCGGCTATTTCCCCACCTACACCCTCGGCGCCATGACCGCCGCGCAATTGATGGACAAGGCACGTTCCTCCATCCCCGGCCTTGCCACCCACATCCGCGCGGGCGAGTTCACCTACCTGTTCGACTGGCTGCGCAAAAACGTGCATGAAATGGGCTCAAAACTCACCTCGCCCGAGCTTCTCAAACATGCCACTGGCCAAACCCTGAACGCCGCGATATACAAAAATCACCTCCAATCAAGATACCTCTCATAAAGGAACCGCCGTGACCCGCTACATCTCCACCCGTGGCACCGCCCCCACCCTCTCCTTTGAAGAAGCCGTGCTTGCCGGCCTCGCCACCGACGGCGGCCTCTACGTGCCCGAACACGCACAGGAATTCTCCATGGCCGAGATCGACGCCATGCAATCCATGTCCTATCCTGAACTGGCCTACACCGTCATTTCCCGCTTCACCGGCACTTCCATCAAGCCCGAAGTGCTGGAGCGCATCGTCGCCGAATCTTACAAAACCTTCCGTCACGCCGCCATCGCACCGCTGAAGCAGATCGACACCCATACCTTCGTCCTCGAACTCTTCCACGGCCCCACCCTCGCTTTCAAAGACTTCGCCCTTCAGTTTTTAGGCCGCCTGCTGGATCATATCCTCGACAAGCGCGAGCAGAAATCCGTCGTCATCGGCGCGACCTCCGGCGACACCGGCTCCGCCGCCATTGCAGGCTGCCAGGGCCGCAAGAACATGGATATTTTCATTCTCCATCCTAAGGGCCGCGTGAGCGAAGTACAGCGCCGCCAGATGACCTCCGTGGCCGATAAAAACGTTCACAACATCGCCATCGAAGGCACCTTCGACGATTGCCAGGACATCGTAAAAGCCCTCTTCGCCGAAAAAGACTTCCGCGAAAAAAACCACCTCACCGCCGTGAACTCCATCAACTGGGCACGCATCCTCGCGCAGGTAGTGTATTATTTTTACTCTGCTGTCGCCCTCGGCGCGCCCGCTAAAAACGTCAGCTTCTCTGTTCCCACCGGCAATTTCGGCGATATTTATGCCGGCCACATCGCCCGCCGCATGGGCTTGGGCATTGAGCAGCTCGTCATCGCCACCAACAAAAACGATATTCTCACCCGCTGCCTGCAAACCGGCGTGTACGAGCTGGAAGGCGTAAGCCCCTCCTTAAGCCCCAGCATGGATATTCAGGTCTCCAGCAACTTCGAGCGCCTCCTGTTCGACCTGTATGACTGCAACGGCGAAGCCATCACCGAAATGATGGCCGAGTTCAAAAAGAACAAGAAGATCACCCTCTCCCCCCTCGCGTGGAACCGCCTCAAGGCCGAGTTCACCGCCTGCGCCATCTCCGATGAGGACACCAAGAAAACCATCGCCACCACCTTCAACACCACGGGCGAGTTGCTGGACCCCCACACCGCCGTGGGCCTTGCCGCCGCTCAGCGCGTGCGGAAGAACACCTCCATCCCCATGATCGTGCTGGCCACCGCCCACCCCTCCAAATTCCCCGACGCGGTAAAGGAAGCAAGCACCATCACCCCCGAGCTGCCCCCGCACATGAAAGACCTGTTCTCCCGCCCCGAGGCTTATGAAACCCTGCCAAACGATGTAAGCGCCGTTAAAAAATTCATCGAGTCAAAAATTTAGTGCAATACATCATCCCCGCCACGGCAGACCACATCCCCCTCATCCGCAAGATGGCGCTGCGCATCTGGCCCGCCGCCTACCGCGAAATCCTGACCCATGAGCAGATCCAGAACATGCTCGCCAAAATCTATTCCGAAGAGGGCCTCGCAAACGAAATGAGCCAGGGCCACCGCTTCTGGCTTATCTATGCCGAAAACGTGCCCAGCGGCTATGTCTCGGCCTACAAGCAGGACCACACCATCTGGATCAAGAAACTTTATGTCGACCTCGGCCACCAGCGCGGCGGCCTCGGCAGCGCCCTGCTAGAAGAAGCTGTCAGGGAGCTGAGCCCCGCTGCGGAAATCAAGCTGCTGGTCAACAAAAACAACACCCCCGCGCAAGGCTACTATGAACATAAAGGCTTCACCCGCACCGGGGAAACCCCGGTAAAAATGGGCGATTTCGAATTCATGGACTATCTCTACACCAAAGAAATAAAGTAAGAAAATGTACCAGCTCACCACCCTGAAAAACGGCCTTCGCGTCGCCACGGAATTCCTCCCCGGCGTAGAGTCCGTCGCGGTCACCGTCACCTGCGGCGTCGGCGCGCGCTACGAAAGCGCAAAAGACAATGGCATCTCACATTTGCTGGAGCACATGGCCTTCAAAGGCACCCGCACCCGCAGCGCAAGGGACATTGCCGAAGCCTTCGACGATATCGGCGGCCAGATCAATGCTTACACCTCCATGGAACTCACCGTGTACTACGCCAAGGTGCTGAAGGAAGACATCCGCCTTGCCTGCGACGTGCTGGGCGACATCCTGCAAAACTCGATCTTCGACGAAAAGGAATTAATGCGCGAGAAGGATGTTATCATCCAGGAAATCGCCATGCATTTCGACACGCCCGACGACCTCATCATGGATTATTTCGATGATGCCGCCTTCCCCGGCCAGCCGCTGGGCCGCTCCATCCTCAGCACCGAGGAAAACGTCGCCTCCCACACCCGCGACGACCTCATCCGCTACATGGACACTCACTACCGCACCCCACGCATCGTGCTCTCTGCCGCCGGCGCCGTGGATCATGAAACCTTCGTCAAACTCGCCGAGGAATATTTCGCTCTTCCCGGCCGCGAAGCCGGCCCCGGTTTCGACATTGCTAAATATCATGGCGGCGACCAGCGTGTCGAGCGCGACCTCGAGCAGCTCCACCTCATCTTCGGCCTGCCCGCACCCTCCATGCATGTGCCCGACTATTACACCCTGCAGCTTTACGCCAGCATCCTCGGCGGCGGCATGTCCTCCCGCCTGTTTCAGGAAGTGCGCGAAAAACGCGGCCTCGCCTACTCCGTCTATTCCATGGGATCGTCATACGAAGATTGCGGCCTGCTCACCGTCCACGCCGCCACCTCTCCCGACAAAGCAGGCGAGCTTTCCGACGTCCTCGCCGAGCAAATCGCCGCCATGGGCACCGAGGTTAGCGACATTGAACTCAAACGCGCCAAGAACCAACAGCGCGCCGAGCTGCTCATGGCCCGCGAAGGCCCCTACGCCGTCTCCGCGTGGATTGGCCGCCATCTCATCATGTTCAATGAATACCGTCAGGTGAAAGACATCACCGCCCGCATCAACGCCGTGACCAAGCAAGATATCGCCCGCATCGGCCAGGACATCGCCCGTGGCAAGCTCACTGTCGCCGCGCTAGGGGACGTATCTGGCGTCCACAGCAGCGATGAGCTGCACACCCGCCTGAAAGCCTCTTGACGAAAACTTACTCCCCGCAGGCCGCCTTATCTTGGGCAACCACGTCGTAATTTTCCCGCGCCGCAGCCAGCGCGGCAATGGCTGCAACAATGCCATAAGCCTTGAAATTGCAGTCCTTCACCGTCTTCCACTGCGTGCCTTCTTCTTCGATTTCGTCGCACATGCCGGTAAATTCCATGCCCGCCGCGTTCAGGTTGTTAAACGCATCCCGCTCCCCGTTCACCCGGTACATGCCCCCGATGGGAATTCCGTCCACCATATACACCATCGGCTCGGCGGATTTACCGTTGACCACGTCACGCGTCGGCACACCCTCTTGGATAATGACTTCTTCGTTGCGAGTGCCTTCCTTGATGACCTGCATCTTGTTACGCTCTTTTTTATTCAGCTCAAGAATATCCTCCGGCGCCCGCGCCGTCATAATGCCCATGCCATACGTGCCGCTATCGGC